>JANOTI010000052.1:0-16274 GCA_031416255.1 Sphingomonadales bacterium
TGACCGGTGCGACGGATGTCGAGGCGGACCGAGGCATAGAATTTCAACGCGTTACCGCCCGATGTTGTTTCTGGTGAACCATACATCACACCGATTTTCATGCGGATCTGGTTGATGAAAATCACCATACAGTTGGACCGCGAAATCGAACCAGTGATTTTGCGCAAGGCTTGGCTCATCAAACGTGCTTGCAGGCCAACATGGGTATCGCCCATTTCGCCCTCAATTTCAGCACGCGGGACCAAAGCCGCGACCGAATCGATGACAACAATATCCACTGCATTCGAACGCACCAACGTATCGGCGATTTCCAACGCTTGTTCGCCGGTATCCGGCTGCGACACGATCAAATTGTCGATATCGACGCCCAGTTTCTTCGCATAACCCGGGTCAAGCGCATGTTCCGCATCGATAAACGCCGCTGTTCCGCCCAGCTTCTGAATCTCTGCAATCGCGTGCAGGGTCAGTGTGGTTTTGCCTGAGCTTTCCGGACCGTAAATTTCGATCACACGGCCACGCGGCAAACCGCCGATGCCAAGCGCGATATCAAGGCCCAGCGAGCCAGTGGATACTGCTTCGATCGCCACAGCCTCACGGCTGCCAAGCTTCATCGCCGAACCTTTACCAAAGGCACGGTCAATCTGTGCAAGCGCGGCGTCCAGTGCCTTTTCACGTTCTGCGTTATTCATATTTGATGCCCGATCCCCGTCGATAACTTTAAGACTTGCCGCCATTGTTCCACTCCTTTGGCTGGTGCCGCCCTATCCTGTAGGACAACCCCTATGTATCGCCTTTGTTCTAGTAGAACAAGTGTGGAACGATATTTTATTTTTGCATTAAATCAATACCATATTATTCCCGCTACATTTTCAACGCATCGCGCACCGCTTCTGCTATCTGCTGAACCGAGAACGGCTTTGGCAGGAACGCTACTTTGTCCAGATTGATCGACTCGCGCAATTGTTCCTCGGCATAGCCCGACATAAACAGGATGCGCATATCGGGCCGCTGCACCCGCAATTCGCGCGCCATAGTTGGGCCATCCATATTGGGCATGACCACGTCGGAGACGACAAGATCATAGGATTTCCCTTGCGCAAATAACGCCAGCGCCTCTTCGCCATCGCACGCGGTTTCGACGGTATAGCCTTGCCGTTCAAGTGCGCGTTCGGCGACGGCGCGGACCATGGGTTCGTCCTCGACAATCAACAACCGCCCGGTTCCCCAGACATCTTTGGGAGGCGCATCAAGGGTGGCTAAAGTCGCAGGCGGCGGCATGCCACCTTCGTGCACCGGCAGGTAAATGTCGAACCGCGTGCCTTTGCCAATTTCGGAATCGGCAAAGATGAAACCGCCCGATTGTTTGACGATGCCGTACACGGTGGAGAGACCGAGGCCAGTGCCTTTGCCGACTTCTTTAGTGGTGAAGAACGGTTCGAAAATCTTGGTAAGATGTTCCTTCGCAATGCCGGTTCCGGCGTCGGTGATGGATAGCAAAGCGTAATCGCCAATGGGTAGTATCTCGCTGCGCATGGCGCGCACATCGGCTTTGCTGACGGCCTTGGTTTCGATCAGCAATGTGCCGCCGTCTGGCATCGCGTCGCGGGCGTTGACGCCGAGATTGACGATGACTTGTTCGAGCTGCCCGGGATCGGCGCGGACAACGCCGATGGAGCGGCCATGCTGCACATCCAACTTTACCGTCTCGCCCAACAAGCGTTTGAGAAGATGCGACACTTCGGCCACCACATCGGGCAGTTGCAATATCTGTGGCCGCAAAGTCTGCTGACGCGAGAATGCGAGCAACTGCCGCGTCAGGCTGGCGGCGCGGTTGCTGTTCTGCCGGATCTGCTGGATGTCATCATAATCGCTGTCACCCGGCGGATGGCGCAGCAGCATGAGGTCGCAATAGCCGATGATCGCGGTCAATATGTTGTTGAAATCATGCGCGACGCCGCCCGCGAGCTGCCCCACCGCTTGCATTTTCGTGGCTTGCGCGACTTGGCGTTTCAGCTTGGTCTCTTCGCTATTGTCTTTAAGACCGATGAGCACAGCGGCATCGCCAAGCCCGCGGACCCCTGCAATCGATAGCGCGATCACCTCGTCCGGTTGGTCTTTCAGCCGCACCGCAATATCGCCCGAATGCGCCTGCCCGGCGGCATAGCGGCGGATGCTGTCGGACACCGCCGATTTATCCTCTGCAATCACCAAGTCGCCGGGATAAGGCGGCATCGCGTCGGGGGTAAGGCCAGCGACACGGGCGAAGCTGTCATTAGCGAACAGGAACCGGCCGTCGCGGTTAACGAGCGCCAGCCCCAAAGGCAGGTTCGACAACAGCTTCTCGACATGAACCAACGCCGTCGTCCGGTCGCTTTGCCCGCCGACATCGTCGATGGCGAGCAAAAGTGCGTTGCCCTGCGCGGCGTCCTCGAATAGCGGCACATGCAGCAAGCGCACCGCCATTCCGCGCGGCCCTTCGCGTTCAAAAAAGACCCGGCCTTTGTCATCCAGCCGCAAGAATGACCCAAGGTCGCGGTTGGCGATGTTGGCATTTTCATCGCCGGTTGCACGCACAGCAAAGGCGGCGTTCGATGTGCGCACCCGTCCCTCGGTGCCGACGGTGACGGCCATGACGCCCGCCGAGGCCAGCGCACGGCCAATGCGGCCCGACACAAGGTCGTTGGCTTGCGTGACTATATTGACGGAGGCAATTTCGGCAAAGCGCCACATCAGATATTCGTCGCCTGCCCCTGCGCGCAATACGCGGACCTGAAATTCGACGCCGCCCTGTTTGATACCGTCAACAGCAGCGGAACCATCGCGCCATCCGGCACGGCCTGCGCGCATCAAAATCTCATGCGAAGCCTCGTCCAGCCCCAAATCAGGCGGAGCGCGCAATCCTTCGAACGATTTGGTGAAGCGGTCATTGGCGCACAATAAACGCCCGGCGCGGTCGGTAATGGCGACAGCAGCTTCGTCCTGATCAGCAACGGCGCGGGTTACCGACCAATCGGGCGGTAGCGCCGCTGAAATGGCATCGGGCGAGCGGTTGCGGCGCAGGAAATCGGCCACAGCCCAGAATGCAACCATCCCCGCCAGCAACCCGCCAACGAGCACCAAGTTCTGCGTCACCAACCACAGGATCAGCGCCGAAAATGCCGTCGCCGCAGCCAATCCAGCAGCGGCGAGACGAGTGCTGGCTTGGTCGCCGCCGCCTTCTCCACCAAAAATCTGTGCTGGAACCGATGGCGGCACTATAATCCCTTACCAAATGCGAACGCGGTCCTCGGGCTTGAGAACAAATTTACTGTCCGGTTTCGGCTGGAACGCATCATGGCATTTGTCAAGGTTGCGAACCACCCAGGCACGGTGGATACGGCAAAAGTTGTGGTCAGAAATTACGTGGGTGCATCAACTGGCTTTGACCGGCGACGCCATTTGGCGGCGATCCGCCAGCGCCAGAACGCGGCGGCAACGACATAGCCAATCGCTGCAGCTACAACTGAGATTGTGAACAAGCCGAACAGCATTGCAGGCGCTGCGTCGGAAACCAGCCAATAGGAAAGCTCCACCAGCTTTGGCCACCAATCCATCTTCGCCTCGAGCAAAGACATCAGATGCGTTGAGTCTGCGCCGCCAATATAGGCAGACCCCAACAGAATGAATGGTGTCGTCAGCGGCATCGACAGAAACGTCATCGCCGCCCCCAATGGGATATTGGCTCGAACAGGCAGTGCCAGCAAAGCCACACCCGCAATTTGCACGCCGGGAATCAACAGGAAAATACCGACCAACAAACCGAGCGCCACACCCCGTGGCACAGATCGCCTCGTGAACCGCCATAATGCCGGATGAAACACGCGGTGAGCAAAAGGCCGAAGGAAACGGCTCTTTTCAAAACTTTCCCGGGTCGGTGCCTGATCGTGCAACCAGCGCGAAAATTTGCTCATCCTTTTTCCCGCATGATACGCCCCTGATCGCGCTTCCAATCGCGCTCCTTCTCGGTCGCCCTTTTGTCGGGCGCCTTCTTGCCTTTGGCAAGAGCGATTTCGATTTTCGCTCGCCCGCGCGCATTGAAGTAAATAGACAATGGAACAACGGTCATCCCCTGCCGCATTACTGCGCCGTGGAGCTTGTTAATCTCCCGCGCATTAAGGAGCAATTTACGCGGACGTTTGGGTTCGTGGTTGTTGCGGTTGCCGTGGCTGAATTCGGGGATGTTGGCGTTGATAAGCCAAACTTCTCCGCCATCTTTTACCTCGGCATAGCTTTCGGCAATCGACCCTTCGCCAAAACGCAACGCTTTCACCTCGGTTCCGGTCAAAGCAATGCCAGCCTCAAACTTGTCCTCGATATAAAAATCATAGCGCGCGCGCCGGTTTTCGGCGACGGTTTTGACCTTATCAAACGCTTCGGGTTTCGGGCGTGCCATTAGATTAAACCAGCGATCTCCAAAGCGGCGTCCACCGCAGCACAGCTTGCGGCAGAGGCTGCAACCAGCGGCAAGCGCAGTTCTATCGGGAAATCTTTAATCACACGGGCCATAGCGTATTTAATGGGACCCGGAGACGCGTCTGTGAAGAGGGCGTTGTGCAAAGGATGCAATTTGTCATTCAGCGTCCGCGCCAAAGCATAGTCACCAGCGGCTGTAGCAGCCTGAAATTCCGCGCATAATTTTGGCGCGACATTTGCCGTCACGGAAATGCAGCCAACGCCGCCTGCAGCATTAAAGGCCAGCGCCATGTCGTCATTGCCGGACAATTGGCAAAAATTTGTTCCGCAACCAAGACGGTGGTCTCCAACGCGCGCAATCTGTCCGCTGGCGTCCTTGACCCCGATAATCGTAGGAATTTCGGCCAGACGCGCAAGCGTTGCAGGCTGAATATCGGTCACGGTACGTGCAGGCACATTATAAACGATGATCGGCAGATCGCATTTCTCGGCAAGGTGCGCATAATGCGCATAGATGCCATCCTGATTTGGCCGGTTGTAATACGGTGCAACCACAAGCGCAGCAGCAGCGCCTTCGGCTTTAGCAAACTCCATATGGCGGACCGCCGTTGCAGTATCGTTTGAACCGCAGCCTGCAATCACCGGAACACGGCCTGCAGCGGCCTCGATACAGACCGTAATCACGCGGTAATGTTCTTCAAACGACAATGTCGGCGCTTCGCCCGTCGTTCCGCATGGTACCAAAGCACTAGAACCTTCGATGATCTGCCAATCCACAAGTGCGCGAAATTTATCCTCGGCAAACGCCCCGTCGCAAAAAGGAGTCACTAGAGCGGGTATTGAGCCGGAGAACATGGAATTTGCTTTCATTTATTGCCAAATACAAAACTTAAGAGCCAGCAGGGGTGTTTGGTTCATCTGCTAGTCAAGAGTGAGCCCTTAATATGTCCCCTATGGTAAAGCACCTCATTTCCGCTTCATTGCTTGCAATTCCTGCTTCTGCCTTTGCAGTTGCCCCTGAAAAGATTGTCTGGGTCTCAGGAACTGGCGATGCAGTGAACGTCCCAACCAAACTTGCGGATGTAAACGACGGCAACATCCCTGCTGCCTTGCAACGGTGGAAGATGCTTAGCGCGTCGGGCAATTATGCATTCAGCGAATATGCCTCGTTCCTTTTGACTTTTCCCAATTGGCCCGCGGCTGACGATATGCGCAAAAACGCGGAGCAGTCGATCAATCTCGCTTCCTATTCACCCAGCCAGACTGTCGCCTTTTTTGACCGGTTGGAACCTGTTACCAATGGCGGGCGTGCAAAATATGCGATTGCGCTGTCGGTCAGTGGCGACAAAGCGAAGGCTGAACAATGGGCGCGCCGTGCATGGCGCGAAGGTCCTCTGGCCGACGATGACGAAAACCGGTTGTTTCAGCTGATGGACGGCAAGCTGACAGCGGCCGATCATGACGCACGGGTTAGTCGTCTGTTATGGTCCAACGCCGCGCGTTCGGCGCAAAGATGGTTGCCGTACTCGTCTGCCCAGCGCCGTGCTGTCCTCGATGCGCAATTGGCGTATGAATTGAAAGCCGCCGACGCTGCAGACAAATTTGCCGCAGCGGGTCAGGCTGGCCAAAGCGATGCCGGGTTGGTTATGGAGCGTGTCAATGCGTTGAAGGCGGCAGGAAACAGCTTGGCCGCACGCGAATTGCTTGCCAACCGCCCTGCTTTGTCTTCGACGCCGCATGTTGCGCGGGATTGGCTGAAACTGCTGCTTGCCAATGCTGAGGCCGCCGAAAAAGACGGGCAATATGATCTGTCCTACCGGATCGCCTCCAAATTGCGCGAAGCCTTTCCGGCTGGTACAAAGATCATCGACCTCGATCTACCCACTCGCGATACTTACACCAGCCTTGCATGGCTGGCGGGGGAAACGGCTTATTACAAGCTCGGTCGCCCGCGTGATGCCGTCGATATGTTCCGCGCCTATACCGATGGCGCACGCACCCCTCAAACTCGATCCAAAGGCTTGTACTGGGCCGGTCGCGCCGCCAAGCAAGCGGGCGATACCGCTGGCGCAACCCAATATTGGGGCGAAGCATCACGGTATTATGACTATTTTCACGGGCAATTGGCTTTGGAAGCCATGGGCAAGCCTTTGCCTGTAGTCGCCGCAGCACCCGCATTGCCGCAGCTGTCCAACGCTTCAGTGCCATCCGCGTATAACGCTGCGCGCCATTCCACCAACGCCTTTTCAGGGTGGAAAGATTCAAACAGCTTTATGAAGGCTCTCGCCAATTCGGCCAAAACCGAGGGCGATTTCCTCAACGTATTTTCTTGGTCCAATGCCATTGGCAGGCCCGATCTGGCCGTGATCGCTGCGCGCAGTGCGCGGATTGAGGGGCACAGCAGCATGCTCCGCCTTGGTTATCCCGCCGTCAATGTGCCACCAGAGCATATGGACAACTGGACCTTTATCCACGCCATTGCACGGCAAGAAAGCCAATTTGATCGCAATGCAGTCAGCCATGCAGGTGCACGCGGACTGATGCAGTTGATGCCCGGAACTGCTCGGGAAACCGCAGGCAAAATCGCTTTATCCTATCGCCCCGATGCCCTGAACAGCGACATCACCTATAACATTCAGCTGGGTTCAACCTATTTTCAGCGGATGTTGAGTTATTACAATGGCAGCTATCCGCTGGCGGTGGCAGCGTATAATGCTGGCCCTGGCAATGTGAACAAATGGCTTGTGCGCAATGGCGACCCGCGCAGTGGCGGGATCGATATTCTTGATTGGATCGAACAAATTCCGCTTTCTGAAACGCGCGGCTATGTCCACCGCGTGTTGGAAAATGCGGTGATGTACGATCATTTGAATCCAGACCGTGCGCGTTACAAAACGGCAGCGCCATTGAGCAAATATCTGGGCCGATCCACCGCGAACTGATACCTGTTGCGGTATGAACGAACGCACCAACCCGATTACCGCTGCGGGCTATGCCGCTTTGCGTGCCGAATATGATCGACTGTTCGCGGATGAGCGGCCCAAGGTGGTTGAAATCGTCAGCTGGGCCGCAGGCAATGGTGACCGCAGCGAAAATGGCGACTATATTTACGGCAAGCAGAAACTGCGTGCGATTGACCGTGATCTGGGGCGGCTGTCAAAAAAGATGAAGGCTGCCAACATCATCGACCCTGCCAAACAGCCCGACCAAAGCCGCGTGTATTTTGGCGCTACAGTGACGATTGCCGATGAGCAGGATAACCAACGCAGCGTGACGCTCATCGGTGATGACGAACAGGATGTGAGCGCTGCAAAGATTGGCTGGAGCTCACCGTTGGCACGTGCCCTTCGTGGCGGCACTGTCGGTGATTTGCGCACAGTCACCTTGCCGGCGGGTCCCAAAGAATGGAAAATTATCGCGATCCGCTATCCTGAGTAAGCATCTGAACAATGAACTCTGCCAACCGGTCAGGCTCTTCCATCGGAATGAAATGCGACACATCGGGCCAATGCAGATCGCGTGCATCAGGAAAGCTTTTCCATAGATCGGGCGCAGTCGGGCTGGACGAGAAATCCATCGCACTTTTGCGTTCCGCATTTCGCGCCCGCAATATCGTGGTCGGGCATGCTACTTCGCCGATCCACGGATACGGATTGTTCCGCCACGCCCCCATATAGGCTGATGCCTCCAGTGCGGGTTGGCACGCCAGTTCCAGCCCCTCGCCGGTTGCAGCCGGAACCAGTCCGTAAGTACAATAATCCACCAAAACATCGGCGCGCCAATGGGCATAGGGTTCGCGGCTGGCGAAGTGCGCGATCATCTGTTCGGCATTTTCCCATGCATTGCGGCGGCGTGCGACGGGATGATCCGCAGGCGAAGCACCCAAGGCATCGGGTTCGTAAGCGTAAATTTCCGGCACTAACATTACTGGATCGACCAGCAACAATTGCGCAAACTTGTCCGGCGCGAGGGCGGCGGCCCGGGCTGCGACATAACCGCCCATGCTGTGGCCAACCGCAACAACCGGAGCGGTGATTTGATCGCGCACAAAAGCCGCAACATCCTCCGCCGTTTCCATCCAGTCGGAAAGCGAATTGGGTCGATAACTCCGCCCATGGCCGCGCAGATCCAGTGCAATGACATGCTGATCGTCCGGTAACGCCGCGACAGTCGCATCCCAGCAGCGTGCATGAAATCCAGTCGCATGGAGTAACAAAAGCGTTGGTTTCGCTCCCGCTGCACCCCATTCAAACCAACAGATTTCGCCAGCGGGCGCGGCGTAGCGATGTTCGACGGGTGCTCTCACCCCTTAGGCGGCTCCACCACACGAATGTGCAGCTCGCGCAGTTGCTTTGTCATTGCGGGCGACGGTGCGCCCATCAGCAAATCTTCGGCGCGCTGGTTCATTGGGAACAGCGTAATTTCGCGCAGGTTTTGCACACCGCAAAGCAGCATCACCATACGGTCCACACCCGCCGCCATGCCGCCATGCGGAGGTGCGCCGAATTGGAATGCGCGGTACATGCCGCCGAAACGTTCCTCGACATCGGCTTGTGTCAGTCCGGTCAGCTCGAACGCTTTGACCATCAAATCGGGATGCTGGTTACGGATCGAGCCCGACGCCAGTTCATAGCCGTTGCAGACCATGTCGTATTGATAGGCTTTGATCGTCAGCGGATCTTGCGTTTCGAGCGCTTTAAGGCCGCCCTGCGGCATCGAAAACGGGTTGTGAGCGAAATCGACCTTTTTCTCTTCTTCGCTCCACTCGTAGAACGGAAAGTCGATGATCCAGCAGAAACGGAAGCTGTCTTTGTCGATGATATCCAGCTGCTCACCGCACCGCGTGCGAGCGGCGCCAGCCAGTTTTGCCGCTTGTTCGGCTTTGCCCGCTGCAAAGAAACAGCCGTCGTCCGGGCCAAGGCCGATGGCTTCGTACAAAGCCAGCATGCCTTCTTCGCCGTGGTTCTTGGCAATCGGTCCGCCAAATTCGCCCGCTTTGCGAGTGACATAGCCGAGCCCTGCGTGCCCCTCACTGCGCGCCCAGTCGTTCATTTCGTCAAAGAACTTGCGGCTTTTCTCTGCTGTCTTTGGCGCAGGTATGGCGCGAACGACACCGCCCGAACCGACGATTTTTTCAAACAGGCCAAAACCTGAAGTCCGGAAATGATCGGTTACGTCTTTGATGATCAGAGGGTTGCGCAAATCAGGCTTATCCGTGCCGTAATCGAGCATCGATTGCGAATAGGGAATGCGCGGGAATTCGCCTGCTGGGGTTACCGTCTTACCCTCGGCAAACGCCTCAAACACGCCAGCCATTACAGGCTCCATCGTCTCCCAAACTTCTTCCTGCGTGACAAAGCTCATTTCCAAATCAAGCTGGTAGAACTCGCCAGGCAACCGGTCAGCGCGCGGGTCTTCGTCGCGGAAGCAGGGTGCGATTTGGAAATAGCGGTCAAAGCCTGCAACCATCAACAGTTGCTTATACTGCTGCGGCGCTTGCGGTAGCGCGAAGAATTTGCCCGGGTGAATGCGGCTAGGCACCAGAAAATCGCGCGCGCCTTCGGGCGAACTCGCGGTCAAAATCGGCGTGGAATATTCCGTAAAGCCGATGGCCTCCATTCGGTTGCGCGTTTCCCGCACAATCGCCGCGCGCTTCACGATATTGGCGTGCAGCGTCTCACGGCGGAGATCAAGGAAGCGGTATTTCAGGCGGGTTTCTTCGGGATATTCCTGCTCGCCAGCCACCGGCAAAGGCAATTCGTCTGAACGGCTAAGGATCGTTGCACCGCGCGCATACACTTCGATTTCGCCCGTTGGCAGGTTTGCGTTCACTGTCGATGCACTGCGTGCCTTCACCACACCATCGATGGTCACAACGCTTTCAACGCGCAGGCCTTCAAGGATAGCGAGCGCGGGACTGTCGCTATCAGCAACGATCTGAGTCATGCCATAATGATCGCGCAAATCGACGAACAACACGCCGCCATGGTCCCGCTTCCGGTGCACCCAGCCGGAAAGACGGACAGTTTCACCTACGTGAGAAGCGCGCAACTCAGCGCATTTATGGGTACGATATGCGTGCATATGGGTCATTTTCTTAGGTTTTCGACAGGAAATTGTGAAGGCGGGGCTAGACCGTTGCAAGGTCTATTTGTCAAGTTGCGATTGCCTGTTATGGGGTTTACCCAATGCAGATACATCCACTCATCACTGACAGCGAACAACTTGCCGAATTTTGTGCACGCTTGTCCAAATCCAACTTTGTTGCAGTCGATACAGAATTCATGCGGGAAAATACCTATTACCCCGAATTGTGTTTGGTCCAGATGGCCGATGAAAACGAGGCAGCGGCGATTGATCCTAAAGCCCCCGGGCTGGATATGACTCCTATGCTCGAGTTGATTTGCAACAATGAGGATGTGCTGAAGGTATTCCACGCCGGCGGGCAGGATATCGAGATATTCTTTAACCTGACTGGAAAAACACCACACCCGTTGTTCGACACCCAGATTGCGGCAATGGCGCTGGGTCAGGGCGAACAGATTGGCTATTCCAATCTTGTTGAGCTTTGGATCGGACTGCAACTCGACAAAGGCGCACGCTTTACCGATTGGTCGCGCCGTCCGCTGGATAAACGCCAGATCGATTACGCCATTGGCGACGTAACGCACCTATCGACAATATTCCCGATGATGCTGGAAAAGCTGGTTAGCACCGGGCGCGGGCTTTGGCTGGATGACGAAATGGAACGCCTCGCCAACGCCGCCAATTATCACAACGAACCCGAAAACGCGTGGAAACGTATCAAGGTACAGTCGCGCAAACCCGAAGTATTAGGCCGCCTAAAAGCGATGGGCGCTTGGCGCGAACGCGAAGCACAGCGCAAAAATATCCCGCGTGGTCGGATCATGAAGGACGAGACGCTCGCCGATATCGCCTCGCATCCACCACGGCATCAGTCCGAATTGCCCAAAGTGCGCGGGCTATCGCCGGCATGGAAAGACAATGAAATTGGTGCGCGTTTGATATCGGTCATTGCCGAGGCCGAACCTCTGCCACGCGACCTGATGCCCGAACGCAATGGCAATGGCTCGGGCGGTGGAAAAGAGGGCGCTTTGGTTGCTGACCTGTTAAAGCTATTGCTGAAAATCCGTTCACGCGAGATCAATGTCGCGGCGCGCCTTATCACTCGCAGCGACGAACTGGAAATGCTTGCCGCTGGCGAACGCGAAGGGTTGGAATTGCTCACCGGTTGGCGGTTTGAACAATTTGGCCGCGATGCGCTCGATCTGGTTGAGGGGCGACTTGCTTTTGCGGTAGTGAACGGCAAGCTGAAGATGACAAGGACGTTGGATAGTGATGAGTAAAATCGCATTAGTTTGTGCCGCTGCACTGGCCGCACCGGCGTTGGTCTCCTGCATCCCAAAACCAGATGCAACAGAAGCGGCCATCAATACAACCGAAGGCGCGGCTTGTGACAGCAATGTTTTGCAACGGTATATCGGCAAACGCTTTACCGCTGTTCTCGCAGAGCAAATGCGCAAAGAATCACGCTCCATCATTGTACGCACCGGTCCTAAGGATGGCGTGGTAACGATGGATTACAATTCCGCACGGCTGAATGTGTTTTATGATGACGAAATGCTGATCGCGGTCGTCAACTGCGGTTGATTAGCTTAGCTTGCACCCAACAAACGGCGCACCAGCGGCAACGTAATCGCACTTCCTTCTGCCAGCGCCACAGCATTGGCTTCCCGCGCCAATTCCTCAAGCGCCGCGTGGCTCCGTTCTACACGCTTCACAACATAGCTTAAAGCCTCAGGCCCAATCGACGTGCCACGATCATGCAGATGTTTCAGCAACAACTGACCGATCAATTCATCATCGGGCGCGGCAATCTCCAGCAACTGCGATGCGCCAAGCCTTGACCGCAAATCCGCCAGCTGCACACCCCATTCGGCAGGTGCCTTTGTCGATAGCATCAGGATCGATTGCCGCGCACCCAGCGCTGCGTTCCAGCGGTGGAACAAGGCTTCGTCATCCAGCGCGTCGGCATCGTCGATCACTTCATTGCGCGTGTTGGGGCCGCCCTGCCCCGCAAAATAGCGCGCCATCAGGCTTTTGCCCGAACGTGCCGGTCCGATCAGGATCGCGCAATGCCCGGGCCAAGCGGCGTGGTTGCCAAGCGCCGCAAACGCATCCGCATTGGACTGTGTGATAATCACACTATCAGATCCGCCTAAACGGAGCTTATCAAGAGGCAGTGCTATTTGTTGCATGGCAAAGGGCCGACGGATTGATCCGCCTTATCGTATCCCGCGTGAGGATAACGCCGATTGCAAAGCCGCTGGATCACCCTGATATGTCACTCGCATTACCGAAGTACCGCCCAGTGCAAGGCTGGTAGTCACCACCGACTTCACACCCGGTATCCCTCGAATAGCAGCTTCGGCGCGATCAACCGCTTCGGGGTTGGGTGTGTTGACTTGAACGGTAATTGTCACCGATTGCGATTGTACAGGCGTTGGCGGGCCGTCGTCTTTTGCGTTGTCCTTGCCCCTATCATCGGGCAAATCTTCCATCATGCGGTCAAGCGGATCGGTAGGTTCTGCGGCAGCGTCGGCCTCTGCTTCCAATTCTTCCAGATCCTCGGCATCGATTTCTTCAAGCAGCAACGAAGCCTCTGCGCGCAAACGCCCGGATAGGAAAGCCTGCTGGAACATCTGGTCAATTTTGACCACACCATCGTTCATCATTGCCGGAATACCCTTGGCATCATCAGCGCGCAGAGCAAAGCTGCCCAAAAATTTGTTTTCAGGGCCGTAGCGCGCAGAGAATTTACCCACGATAGGGCCACCGGGCCATTGCCGTTCCAGACGGATGATGGGGTAAATAACGTCCGCTGCACCAAATTGGTCAAAAATCACGCGCCACCAATTGCGGCTGCGCCGGTCCATCTGTCCGGCATTGAGCAACAGCGATTCACCACCGGCGCCGCTTGGGCGGACATAATCGATCCGGCTGTCCGCGGTACGGAATTTGGCCCACGCATTTTGCCACGGCGTCTGCCGTTCAAACGCAATGGCCGCCCCGCCGCTGACCATCACCGGTATAACCAGCATCGGCGCGGATTTGCGCCCTATGCCTTTGATCCCCAACAACTGCCCTGCCCGTGCGCGGTCAAACGACACGCCGAGTTTCGCCACATACCGGCGAGGACCGATCTGTTCGTCTTCAACGATAATAGCTGAGACAATCCCGTCGAGCGTACCATCGGCCAGCTCGGCACCAACGCCGCCGTGCGTGCGCACCCACAATGCACTCCATGCCTTGCGCTGCGCCTCTTGCCAGCCAGCGCGCCGTGCTTCCTCGGCATTTTTGCCGGTGGTATTGACCAGGACATCCATGACTTCGAAATCGCCGGTGGAGGCAATTGGCGCAATTCCGCGCTTTGGCCCTTCAATCTGGGCATGGACCAACGCTGCGCTTCCCAACAGAAGCGGCGCAGTCAACAACCAGTTGCGCACAGTCTTTTTCGGCAATACCCTCATCACTTGGCCTTTTGGCGACTTATGAATGGAAATCCAAGGGGGAAGTCGCTAGCGGCGGTAAAATGAGCGACAATGAATCCTATACATACGCCAAGGCGGGCGTTTCCATTCAGGCCGGCAATGCGTTGGTACGCGCCATTGCGCCTTTAGCCAAAGCCACGCGGCGCGCTGGCGCGGACGCAGACCTTGGCGGATTTGGCGGGTTTTTTGATCTGAAAGCCGCAGGGTTCACTGATCCTTTGCTCGTTGCCGCCAATGACGGCGTGGGAACCAAACTGAAACTCGCCATCGAATCGGGGCGGCACGAAGGTGTCGGCATCGATCTGGTCGCGATGTGTGTGAATGATTTGATCGTGCAAGGCGCAGAGCCTTTGTTCTTCCTCGATTATTACGCCACCGGAAAGTTGGATAACGACGTTGCCGTCGCTGTGGTCGCTAGCATTGCAGAGGGCTGCAAGCTGGCAGGCTGCGCGTTAATCGGCGGCGAGACGGCGGAAATGCCGGGCATGTATTCCGAAGGCGACTATGACCTTGCCGGGTTCTGCGTTGGCGCGGTGGAGCGCGGCGACGTGTTGACGGCGGATAAAATTGCCGATGGCGATGTCATCCTTGGCCTTGCCTCGTCGGGCGTGCATTCAAACGGTTTCTCTTTGGTGCGGCGTTTGGCGGCGGACAAGGGCTGGAAGCTTGATCGCCCCGCGTTGTTCGATATCGACACCTTGCTGATAGATGCGTTGATGGCACCGACGCGGATCTACGTGAAGTCTCTGCTGCCTCTGGTGCGCAGCGGCAATATCCATGCGATGGCGCATATCACCGGCGGCGGCTTGCTGGAAAATATCCCGCGTATATTGCCCGATGGCCTGCACGCTTATGTTGATGCCGATGCTTGGGTGCAACCGCGATTGATGGCATTCCTGCAAGCACAGGGCAATATCGAACCCGAAGAAATGGCGCGCACCTTTAACTGCGGCATCGGCATGGCGGTTGTGGTGGCGCAGGTGGATGTGGTGTCGGCTATGGCGGCGTTGGAGGCGGCTGGCGAGACGGTGTTCCGGATTGGGCATATTGCGGCTGGCGACAAGGGCTGCACCGTGACGGGTTCGGATGAGACTTGGAGCGCGAAGGGTGACTGGAGCGCGACGCATAATGGTTAGTTCCCCAACACCGTTAGTCCTGAGCCTGTCGAAGGACGGGTGGGCTAAACCGCTGTTGATGCTTCACATCGCCTGCGGCCCCGACAGGCTCAGTGCTAACGGTGAATGGAATGGCTAAAGCCCGCGTCGCTGTCCTCATCTCCGGCAGCGGAACCAATATGGCGGCTTTGCTGTACGCCGCAAAACACCCCGATTGCCCCTATGAAATCGTGCTGGTCGCCAGCAACAACACAGACGCCGCAGGGCTGGCTTTGGCCAAAACAGAGGGCGTTGCCACCTTCGCGCACCCGCACAAAGGCCTGACACGGGAGGCGCATGACGCGATCATGCACGATGCCATCATGTCGGCCAAAGCCGATCATGTCACGCTCGCGGGCTATATGCGCATTCTGTCCGCCGAATTTGTCGGCAAATGGAACGGCCGGATGCTCAACATCCACCCCAGTCTGTTGCCGTTATACAAAGGCCTGCATACCCACGACCGCGCGATAGCGGCAGGCGACACTCACGGCGGGTGCAGCGTGCATCTGGTCACCGCCGAACTCGATGACGGCCCAATCCTTGGCCAAACGCCGGTGGCGATTATGCTCGGCGACACCGCCGACACCCTCGCCGCCCGCGTGCTGGTCGCTGAGCATCAACTCTATAGCCGCACGCTGGCGGACTATGTCAGCCGCGCATCATCGCCCGATTTCCTGATCGCCCAAGTCCGCGAACGCGCCAGGGCTTTGCCAGAGGCTGACGAAGTCACCAGCCACGGCATGGCGTGCTTCGGCATCATCAAAGGCAAAAAATTCGCTTATGTCTCCAACGACCATCACGGCGACGGCAAAGTCGCGTTGCTGGTAAAAATCAGCGGCGTTGAAGAACAGTCCATGCTGATCGACAGCGACGAAGAGCGATACTACCGCCCGCCCTATTTCGGCGATAACTGGGTCGGCATTAGGTTGGACCTAGGCGACACCGACTGGGACCATATCGGCGAGTGGCTGGCCAAAAGCTGGCGCGCAGTTGCGCCAAGGAAGCTGGCTGCGATGATGGATTTGGTGGGGGATTTTTGAGATGAGACCTAAAGCAATTATCTTTTTCGAAATTCTGATTTTTACAAGCCTTG
>JANOTI010000053.1:0-10729 GCA_031416255.1 Sphingomonadales bacterium
CGATGAAGCCTTTGCCCGCCGGATTGCGCTGCTTACGGAATCGTTGAACTCTGCTGCAATCGACGTTGCAAAAATCCTGTCGAACGAAGTTACAGACACGTCATGGGCCGCTTATTTGAAAGGCGATCGGGGCGTGTTTACGCGGCGTGCTGTGCGTTTGCTCGATAGCGGCGAGGCACGGATTATTGCCAGCCATTATGACGATGACACAGAGTTTCGCGATCATGTGAACCGCTATATTCACGATTTTGAATCGATGATGCGCGTGCTGTTATCGACACGCGATGGCAACGCCATTGGCGTTACGTTGCTGTCATCCGACGTTGGCAAGCTCTATGTCGCATTGGCGCAAGCGATTGACCGACTGCGAAATTAAAAAGCTATTCCGGGCCTTTGATGAGGAAATCAAAGCTGTGACGGTCTATCCAACCATAGGTATAATTGGCGTAATACAGTCCAAATAACGTGGCTGACAGAAGCGTTGTGTAGATAACCGTTTTCAAGGGTTGAAAATTCCCGGGTGCGCCAATTTCCTGTCCCGGCGTCTTTTCCAAACCCAGCTCGTCATTCGATTTGACACCAAATGGCAGCACCAGGAACGCGGATAGAACCCAGAACAACAGGTAAATTGCGACGATTGAAGTCCAGTTCATGCTGTCTCCACGATCATAACATCAACTATCGGCTTTTTACCGGTCCAGCTGGTTGCAACACGGCGCACGGCAAGACGAACGGCTTCGCGGAGCTTTTCGGTATCGCCTTTCCGATCTTTCACGGCTTTCACCACTGCGGCACTTGCCTCGTCGAGGAAGTCCTCACGTTCGTCTTCAATCGGCACGCCATGCATGCGGAATTCGGGATCGCCCAACAAGGCGTTATTGCCATCAACGGCTATCGCAACGCTAATCATGCCGTACCACGATAAGCGACGGCGTTGATTCATGGTGTCGCCATCAGCCGGGATAATCACATCACCGTCTAGGATCAGCCTACCGGTACGTTCTTCACCAATTTTTTGCGGCCCTTTTGGCGCCAAGCGGATGACATCACCATTGGATTGAACAATGACTTTGGGGATGCCCTCGGACAAGCCGAAGCGCGCCTGTTCGGCCATGTGCCGCCGTTCACCGTGAACAGGAACAAGCATGTCCGGCCTTATCCAGTCATACAACGCCGCCAATTCAGGGCGACCCGGATGGCCAGAAACGTGCACATGCGCCTGTTTTTCGGTCACCGTCAGGATGTTGCTTCGCGCAAGTTGGTTCATGATAATTCCGATGGCGACTTCGTTGCCAGGGATTTGCTTTGAGGAGAATATAACGGTGTCGCCTTCTTCCAACTTCACCGGATGGTTGCCCGCAGCGATCCGGGCCAGCGCAGCGCGCGCCTCACCCTGCCCACCGGTTGCGACCACCATCACCTGATTGCGCGGCAGGCTATCAACCTGATCCATGTCGATGGTTTCGGGAAGGTTTTTCAAATACCCTGTGGACTGCGACGCCTCGATAATCCGGTTAAGCGAGCGACCGGCAAAACAGAGCTTGCGGTTCGCGGCTTTCGCTACTTTACCCAATGTTTCTAAACGAGCAGCGTTCGAGGCAAAAGTTGTAATAACCACGCGGCCACGTGCCTCGGTTACCGATTTCAGCAGATCTGCGTAAACGCTACCTTCGCTGCCGCTGCCGTCATTGTTGAAGGCGTTGGTCGAATCGCAGACTAACGCCAATATGCCCTCGTCGCCGACTTTGGTCAGCTGTTCCTCAGTCGAAGGTTGGCCGATTACCGGCGCCTCGTCGAGTTTCCAGTCACCGGTGTGGAATACCCGGCCATAAGGGGTAGTAATCAGGCACGCGCTCATTTCCAAAATGGAATGCGCCAACGGCATCAACTGAAAACCAAAAGGCCCCAGTTCAAACGAGCCACCCATAGGAATGATGTTGAGCTCGATTTCGTCGGTTAGCCCCTGCTCTTGCAGTTTGCCGCGGATCAGCGCAGCCGTGAATGGCGTCGCGTATAACGGCACGCCAAGCTCGGCGGCCAAATAGGGTACAGCACCGATATGATCCTCATGCCCGTGCGTCAGCACGATACCGAGCAGGTCTTTAGAGCGTTCTTCGATAAACTCCAGATCGGGCAAAATTAGTTCAGTCCCGGGATATTCGCTGTTGCTGAATGTAATCCCCAAATCGACCATCACCCATTTGCCTTGGCAGCCGTAAAGGTTGACGTTCATGCCAATCTCATCCGACCCTCCAAGGGCCAAAAACAGCAATTCGTTGCCGGGCTTTGTCATTCTGAAATGTCTCGATTCTGGTAAAGTTGCGATATCCCACGCAATGTAAGGTCTGGATCTACGATATCAAAGAGGTGGCTGTGCTGTTGAAACAACGCGGCAAGACCACCGGTGGCGATGACGGTTACCGGCGCACCGATTTCCGCTTTCATCCGGCTCAATAGACCTTCGATCATGGCAACATAACCCCAATAAATACCGATTTGCATTTGGCTGACGGTGTCGCGGCCAATAACGCTGTCATTCGGTGGTGGTTCCATCGCGATACGGGGCAGCATCGCCGCCGCGTTGTAGAGCGCATCGAGCGATAGGTTGATCCCTGGCGCAATGCTACCGCCCAGATACGAACCATCGGTGCCGATATGGTCAAAGGTTGTGGCAGTGCCGAAACTGATAACAATCTTGTCCTGCTGCGACAGTGTTTGGGCCGCAATAGCATTCACCGCACGATCAGCACCCAAGGCGCGGGGTTCATCGACCTTTAGGGAAATGCCCCATTCCATCGGAGCGCGACCCGCAATCATGGCGGTTACGCCGAAATACTTTTCTGCCAGCAGTTGCAGATTATGCAGTGCGCGGGGAACAACAGTGGCAATAACAACGGCGGTTACATGGCTGCGCTCATGCCCGTTCATCCGGAGCAGCTGGTGCAGCCAGACGGCATATTCATCCGCTGTGCGCCGCGTATCGGTCGCAATACGCCAGCGGTGCACAATTTCATTCTCGGCATTCACAAGAGCGAATTTGACATTGGTGTTGCCGTTATCGATGGCGAGCAGCATTGGTCCGGCCTTACTTTAAACGAGGAAAACGTCCGCCGCGTGGATGGCATGAATTTCACCATCCGCCAAGCGTAGCCGCAAAGAACCGTCTTCGTTTAGGCCATTATACAAGCCCTGCAGTACCTCACCATTCGGGAGATTGACGGTAAGCGCGGTTCCCACCGGATGTGCAAATTGCTGCCAGCTTTTCAATAACGGGGTCAATCCGCCAAGCCGCCAGCGTTGCAGCCAGCTTTGCAGCGTCTCCGCCAATATCTCCACGACCGCCTGCGCATGTGGAGGATTGCCGCCACTGCTGCGCAAATCGGTAACAGGGCGATCCAGCCCTTGAGGATGCGCGAACAGGTTCATGCCAATGCCGATTATAACCGTATCTCCTGCGCGCTCGAGCAGCATACCGCAAAATTTGGCTCCGCCAACGGTCAGCAAATCGTTCGGCCATTTGATCATGATCGGCACATCGGGCGCAACCAATCGCGCGGTTTCATAGGCGGCAATCGACGCTAGAAAGCCGAGCGATGATGCTGGCGGGTCAGCTGCGCTAAGGCGAACGATGGTGCTGGCAAACACATTGCCATCTTCACTATCCCACACACGGCCTAGCCTGCCCCGTCCCGCATCCTGACGGTCGGCACGCAGCCAAAGTCCCTCTGGCGCTCCAGCTGCGGCACGAGCGATCAAATCTGCGTTGGTGGAGCCCGTAAGGGAGATATGCTCAAAGATCAGGCTCAGAACAAAGCCTTTGCCGCTTGCGCGGTAACGATTGAAAGCACAGGGATCGCGAAGTAGCCGAGCGGAGAGACCGCAAGTGCCATTGCACCGCCAATATATGGCAGCACCCTGTCGTCACTCACAACAATCTCCGAAGTCGACTCGTCAAAATACATGACCTTGATGACCTTCAGATAATAAAATGCGCCGATGACTGACGCGACAATGCCGATCACAGCAAGCGGCAACAAACCGGCGGCAACAGCTGCGTTAAACACCACCAACTTACCCCAGAAACCGAACAAGGGCGGGATGCCAGCAAGGCTGAACATGAATACGGCAAACGCTGCGGCCAGCATCGGTTGTGTTTTCGAAAGTCCGGCAATGTCGGCGATACCTTCTTTGATCGCGCCATCGCTGCCTTTCAACTGCATCAGGCAGATAAATCCGCCGAGCGTCATGAGGACGTAAATAACAAGATAGGTCAACATACCGGCTATACCTGCCTCTGTGCCAGCGGCCAAACCGATCAGCAAAAAGCCGACATTGTTTATCGAGCTGTAGGCCAAAAGGCGTTTGAGGTTTTGCTGTCCGATGGCGCCGACTGCACCGATGATGATGGACATCAGCGAGATGACAATCATGATTTGCTGCCACGCCGCGATTTGGTTGCCGAATGCCTCGATGGTTACACGTATCAGCAGCGCACTGGCGGCTACTTTGGGTGCGCTGGCAAAGAACGCCGTTATCGGAGTTGGTGCACCTTCATACACGTCGGGCGTCCACATGTGGAACGGCGCGGCGCTGATCTTGAACGCCAGCCCCGACAGCACAAAAATAAGGCCCAGCAATTTGCCCATACTGATATCGCCCGCCAACGCTTTGCCAATAGCTTCAAAACCGGTTGAGCCGGTAAAGCCGTAAAGGAGCGACATACCGAACAGCAATATCCCACTGGCGAGCGCGCCGAGGACGAAGTATTTGAGGCCCGCCTCTGCCGAGCGTTCGTCGTTGCGGGCAAAGCTGGC
Organism: Sphingomonadales bacterium; assembly: GCA_031416255.1. Taxonomy (GTDB): domain Bacteria; phylum Pseudomonadota; class Alphaproteobacteria; order Sphingomonadales; family Sphingomonadaceae; genus Sphingorhabdus_B. Next base: position 4,815 of record JANOTI010000053.1, read on the forward strand.
CAGCACATAGGCGGCAAGACTGTTCAATTCGAGACCTATATAGAGCGTAATCAGGTCGGTTGCCGATACCATAACACCCATGCCAACCGCCGCGAGCACGATCAGCACAGGATATTCCGCGCGCATGGCGCCGCTCTTTTCCAGCGACGACGGTGCGATGACCAAAGCAATGGCGGCCGCAAAATAGATCAACATTTTCGCAAAGCTGCCAAACGCATCGGTGCGGTACAGTCCATCAAAAGCATCGGCAGCAATACCGGCGCAGAAATAATGCGCCGCATAGGCCCCTGCCCCGACTAATGAGGCGACAGCCAACACACTGACCATGCGACCAGATTCGGTGCGCCATGCCGCGATCAGCAAAAGCGCGAGGCTCGAAAAGCTGAGGATCAACTCAGGGCGCACCAGCGCGAGTGAGGTTGAAAGATCCATCAGTGCTTGGCCTCCCCTGGCCCATGAACTTTAGCGTCTGCGTGTTCGCCACCATCCGCGTTAACGCGGTACTTAGCGGTCGTTTTGTCATGTTCTTTTAGCTTGCTGTCGCCAGCAGGAGCGGCGCGTTCAATCCGCGCAACAATCGTCGCAACATCACGGCGGATCGGTGCGAGGAAACTTTCGGGATAAATGCCCATCCACAGAACCGCCGCCGCAATCGGAGCCAGCAACCACAATTCGCGCCCGTCAATATCACTCATCGCCGCAGCATCAGCATTGACCTGTTCGCCAAAGGCCACGCGGCGATAGAGATACAACATATAGCCCGCGCCAAGGATGATACCTGTGGTCGCGATCAACGTCGCCCATGTCGAAACTTTATAGGCGCCTGCAAGCGCAAGGAATTCGCCAACAAAGCCGCTGGTTCCCGGCAAGCCGACACTTGCCATAGTGAACAGCATAAACAGCAACGCATATTTCGGCATGTTGATCGAAAGCCCGCCATAACGGCTGATCTCGCGTGTGTGCAGCCGGTCGTAAATCACACCAACGCACAGGAACAGTGCACCGGACACGAGGCCATGGCTCAACATCACAATGATAGCGCCTTCGATGCCCTGCTGGTTAAACGTGAACAGCCCCACCGTCACAATCGCCATGTGCGCGACGGATGAATAGGCGATCAGCTTTTTCATATCGTCCTGCACCAACGCGACCAGCGAGGTATAAACCACCGCGACCATCGACAGACCAAAGACCAGCCAGATGAACTGCGCCGACGCCTCAGGAAACATCGGGATCGAAAAGCGCAGGAAGCCGTACCCACCCATTTTCAGCAACACGCCCGCAAGGATCACCGACCCCGCAGTCGGTGCCTGAACGTGCGCATCGGGTAACCAAGTGTGTACCGGCCACATCGGCATTTTCACCGCGAACGAGGCAAAGAACGCCAGCCACAAATATGTCTGTGCATGCACCGGGAAATCATGATTGAGCAACGTCGGAATGTCCGAAGTCCCTGCCTCCAATATCATCCACAACATCGCGATCAGCATCACGACTGAGCCGAGCAGGGTGTAGAGGAAGAACTTATAGCTCGCGTAAATCCGGTCTTTGCCGCCCCAGATACCGATAATCAGGTACATCGGGATCAGGCCAGCTTCAAAAAAGATATAGAACAGCAACAAGTCCTGCGCGGAAAACACGCCGATCATCAATGTTTCCATGAACAGAAATGCCGCCATATACAGGCCAACGCGTTCTTTGATCGCATGCCAGCTGGCCCCGATGCAAATCGGCATCAGGAACACCGACAGCATGATCAGCATCAATGATATGCCGTCAATCCCCAGCTTCCACGCAATAGGCCCGAACAACGAAACGCTTTCGGTAAACTGCCACTGCGCGCCACCCACGTCATAGCTAGCCCAGAGCCAGCAACCGAGCGCAAACGTGAACAACGTTGCCGTCAACGCGATAACCCGCGCCAATTCTGCACGCGCAAAAAGGCATGCCAGCGCACCAATCATCGGCACCGCGAGCATCACCGAGAGAATAGGAAAACCACCCGCGTTCATTTCGCTGCCACCATCATCCAGCTCATCATGCCGACAAGGCCGAGAAGCATTACAAGCGCATAAGTATAAAGATATCCCGACTGCATCCGTACTGCCATACGGCTGCTGAAAGCCACAACTGCGGCTGATCCATTGGGGCCGAACCGGTCGATAATGCCGACGTCGCCCGCCTTCCAAAACAAGCGGCCAAACCAGAATGCCGGCTTGATAAAGATCAGGGCATACAGCTCGTCAAAATACCATTTGTTGTAGAAGAATTTATAGAGCGGCGCGAAGTGCCCTGCGACCGCCGCAGGCGCCGTTTCCGAACGGATGTACATGCTGAACGCGATGAACAGCCCGGTCAGCATCGCCACCGTTGACGCTAGCTTCACCCACAAAGGAACCTCGTGCATCGCGTGCATCAGATGCTCGTTAAACGCCAATGTGCTGTTCGCCCAAAACGCTTTACCCGCATCGGCCTCGATAAAGCCGCCGTGGAACAGGAACCCAGCAAACACTGCGCCAAGGGCCAACACGCCCAGCGGAACCAGCATCGACAATGGGCTTTCATGCGGATGATAGCCGCCGGTAGCGTCTGCTGCGGTCTCTGGCGTTTTGTGAACGCTGTGCTGGATATGCTCACTGTGAATCCAGCGCGGCTTGCCAAAGAAGGTCAGGAACATCAGCCGCCAGCTGTAAAAACTGGTTAGCAAAGCCGCAAGCACACCGATAAAGAACGCATAGCCGCTCCACGGCGCGCTGCTAGCAAACGCCGCCTCGATAATCGCGTCCTTGGAATAGAAACCGGCAAAGCCGCCAACGCCAACGATGCCCACGCCAGTAATCGCCAACGTCCCCGCCATCATCGCCCAGAATGTCAGCGGGATGTGTTTACGTAAACCGCCATAATAGCGCATGTCCTGTTCATGGTGCATTGCGTGGATGACCGAACCCGCGCCGAGGAACAACAGCGCCTTGAAAAACGCGTGCGTAAACAGATGGAACATCGCGGCGCCATAGGCACCTGTGCCAGCGGCAAAGAACATATAGCCCAGCTGCGAGCAGGTCGAATAGGCAATCACGCGTTTGATATCGGTTTGCACCAAGCCAACGGTCGCGGCAAAAATCGCGGTGGTCGCGCCGACGATTGTAATCATGTTCAGCGCAAACTGGCTGGTTTCAAACAGAGGTGACAAGCGGCAAACCATGAATACGCCCGCCGTCACCATCGTTGCTGCATGGATTAACGCGGAGACAGGCGTTGGCCCCTCCATCGCATCGGGCAGCCAAGTGTGCAGACCCAATTGCGCCGATTTGCCCATCGCGCCGATGAACAGCAGAACGCACAGCACCGACATCGTATCGACGCGCATACCGAGGAAGCCAATGCTTGACCCAACATGGCTTGGCGCGGCGGCGATGATTTCGGGGATCGATACAGTGCCAAACACCAAAAACACGCCGAAAATGCCGAGCATAAAGCCAAGGTCACCGACGCGGTTGACGACAAACGCTTTAATCGCCGCCGCGTTGGCGCTGGGCTTTTTATACCAAAAACCGATCAGCAAATAGGACGCAAGGCCAACGCCTTCCCAGCCAAAAAACATCTGGACCAGATTATTGGCCGTCACCAGCATCAACATCGCAAAGGTGAACAGCGACAGATAGGCAAAGAAACGCGGCTGATCCGGGTCCTCCTCCATATAGCCCCAGCTATACAGATGGACGAGTGCGGACACGGTGGTGATGACAACCAGCATAACCGCCGTCAACGCATCGACGCGCAGCTCCCAATCGAACTGCAAGCTGCCGGATGACACCCATTGCAGCACAGGCTCAACATAGGCCGTCTCCGACCCCGACATAAAGCCAAGGAAGATCGGCCAGCTAAGCGCACAGGCGATAAACAGCCCGGCGGTAGTAACCGACTTAGCCGTAGTCGCGCCAATGAAACGCTGGCCAAGACCTGCGATCAGCGAGGCGAGAAGCGGCGCGAATACGATGATTGCAATGGAACTCACGCAGCGTCTCTCACTTCGTCATGCTGAACTTGTTTCAGCATCCATCGTGCAGCACGAGCGGAGCTTGAAAGGCGAAATGGACCCTGAAACAAGTTCAGGGTGACGGTGTGTATCATAACCACGTCGCTCACCCCTTCATCCGGTTGACATCGTCAACGGCAATGGTTCCGCGACCACGGAAATAAATGACGAGGATAGCAAGTCCAATCGCGGCCTCTCCTGCAGCAACAGTCAACACGAACATCGCAAAAATTTGGCCGGTCAGGTCACCGAGAAAGGCGCTAAACGCCACCAAATTGATGTTAACGGCGAGCAAGATCAACTCAATCGCCATCAGGATAATGATCACGTTTTTACGGTTCAAGAAAATGCCGAGCACACCCATTACAAACAGGATGGAACTGACGACCAGATAATGTTCGATACCAATCATCGGTGCGAAGCTCCTCTTATCCGCTCGCCCTGAGCCTGTCGAAGGGTCATATCTCCACTCCCTGCCCGCTGGGCTGGTTCACATTGCGCACTGCATCTTGCGGACGCCGCTGGTTCTGTTGCGATATATTTTGCGGCCGTGTCCCTGTGCGTTTGCGGTGAGTCAGCACAATCGCACCGATCATCGCGACCAGCAAAATCAGCCCCGCGGTTTCAAATAGAAACACATATTTGGAATACAGCAACGCGCCAATGGCTTCAATGTTTGGCACATTCGCAGCAGTGGTCGCTGCCGCATCAGCAACGCCGAGCTTAACCGCGCCAGCACGGTACGCACCAAGGCCAAGCACCAATTCGACCACCAAGATAATCGCGAGCAACAATCCCAATGGCAAATTCTTGGCAAAGCCTGCGCGCAATTCGGCAAAATCAATGTCGAGCATCATGACGACAAACAGGAACAACACCGCGACCGCGCCGACATACACAATCACCAACAGCATCGCGATAAACTCTGCCCCAACAAGCACCATCAGCCCCGCCGCGTTAAAGAACGCAACGATCAACCACAGCACCGAATGCACCGGATTGCGCGAGAATATGACCATCGCGGCGGCAGCCAGCAAGATAGCGGCAAAGAAATAGAAAGAGACGATTTGGATCATGAAGTCACCCAGCCCCCTCTCTCCCCTTGCGGGAGAGATAGACTCTGCTTGGCAACTTGTTGCCTAGCAAGTCTTGAGAGGGGGTGGTTCGCGACCCAACCCTCTCCAACTTCAACTAGGCGCTTAAGCGCCAAGTTTACGTATCCTCTCCCGTGAAGGGAGAGGATAGCGCGATTGCTGTTAACTGAACTCTGAATCATACCCAGCGCCCCCTAACGATACGGCGCATCGGCGGCAAGGTTCGCGGCAATTGCGCGCTCCCATTTGTCGCCGTTGGAAAGCAGCTTGTTCTTGTCATAGAGCAGCTCCTCTCGCGTTTCGGTGGCATATTCGAAATTCGGGCCTTCGACGATGGCATCAACAGGGCATGCCTCTTGGCAAAAACCGCAGTAAATGCACTTGGTCATATCGATGTCGTAACGCGTCGTGCGGCGGCTGCCGTCCTCACGCGGTTCAGCCTCGATGGTGATCGCCTGCGCCGGACACACCGCCTCGCACAGCTTACACGCGATGCAGCGTTCCTCGCCATTGGCATAGCGGCGCAGCGCATGTTCGCCGCGAAAACGCGGTGACAGCGGGTTTTTTTCAAACGGATAGTTGATCGTCGCCTTTGGCTTAAAGAAATATTGCAAGGTCAACCAATGCGCCTTGACGAATTCCCACAAGGTGAAGGATTTGATGAGATGGGCGATGGTGGTCATTCGTACTTCCTAGGATATTTCATTGGTTTACCATCAGGACCAATGGGGATGCGAGAAGGGATAGGTTCGCACCCTAATCCGCTCATTTGAAAATCATCTACT
>JANOTI010000054.1:0-3288 GCA_031416255.1 Sphingomonadales bacterium
TGTCCTATTAAGTGAGTTTTGACTTAAAGGAATCTCACCCACCCGCTTGCCCTGAGTAGGTGCAGAGCGCAGCGAAGTGCCGTATCGAAGGGCATAGTGTCCGCCAAGGGTATTTCGATACGCTACTTCACTGCGTCCAGCAGCTACTCAGCACAAACGGTGTAAGAGGCATTTTTGGTGCAGAAGAGATAGGGTCCGGCCCTATCGCTTCCCCGAAACCAATGACCGCCCTTGCTGATCCGGCACAGTCCAGATCGCAACATTCGCAAAAATTACCAAAGCGGCGGCGATCATCAGCCAGACCTTCTGACCTACACCTTCGCGCCGCCACATGTGCCACGCACCCCAGAGCAGCGCAAATCCGGCTAACATGCCGATCGATAGAACGATATTTATCATCACTACCGCATAAAAGCTGTGGACGACGGACGCAAGCCGGGCTGATTCGGCATGGTGTTTTTGGTGCACCGCGCTTAGGGACATTTTAATACGAATCGACTGCCAAACGGGACAGCTTTATGCGCATCGCCATCGCCTCCGATCATGCCGCTCTCGCGCTAAAATCGGCGTTGGTCGCCTATCTGGGCGAAGCGGGACACAAGGTTGATGACCTTGGTCCGCACGATGAAACTTCGGTCGATTACCCCGATTATGGGTACAAGCTTGCCGAGGCTGTCGCCAGCGGGGCAGTCGAACGCGGTATTGCTCTATGTGGATCGGGCATCGGCATATCCGTCGCTGTCAACCGCAACGCGGCTTGCCGCTGCGCATTGGTGTCGGAGCCGCTCTCAGCAAAACTCGCCCGCGAACATAACGACGCGAACGTCATCGCGATGGGCGCGCGCTTGACGGGCATCGATATGGCCAAGGCCTGTCTTGATGCGTTTCTAAGCACCGAATTTGGCGGAGACCGCCATGCCCGCCGCGTCAATAAACTTTCCAATCCTGTATTCGACCCAGACCAGACTTAAGGAATCCGCATGAGCACCGCAGCCGCCAACGACATACAAGCCAATGGCTTTTTTACGCAAAGCCTCGCCGAGCGTGATCCTGAAATCTCCGGCTGGATTGACAAAGAACTACACCGCCAGCAGGACAAGATTGAGCTGATCGCGTCGGAAAACATCACTTCGCGTGCGGTGCTCGAGGCACAAGGCTCCATCCTGACCAACAAATATGCTGAGGGCTATCCTGGCCGTCGCTATTACGGTGGCTGCGAATATGTCGATGAGATCGAAACCATTGCCATCGAACGCGCCAAAAAACTTTTCGGCTGCGAGTTCGCCAATGTGCAGCCGAATAGCGGCAGCCAGATGAACCAAGCGGTGTTCCTTGCGCTGCTGGAGCCCGGCGACAGTTTTATGGGGCTGGATCTAAATTCTGGCGGGCATTTGACCCATGGCCATCCTATGAACATGTCGGGCAAATGGTTTAACCCAATTGCTTATGGTGTACGCGACGACGACCATCGGATCGACATGGACGAGGTTGCCCGCATCGCGCGCGAAAACCGCCCCAAGCTGATCATTGCTGGCGGCACTGCCTATTCGCGTTTTTGGGATTGGGCGCGTTTCCGCGAGATCGCTGATGAAATTAGCGCGATCCTGATGGTTGATATGTCGCATATTTCCGGACTTGTCGCAGGTGGTGTTCACCCAAGCCCGGTGCCGCATGCGCATGTCACGACAACAACAACCCACAAATCACTACGCGGCCCGCGTTCTGGTGTGATCCTGACCAACGACGAAGCCCTGGCGAAAAAGTTTAACACCGCCGTGTTTCCCGGCCTTCAGGGCGGACCATTGATGCATGTGGTTGCAGGCAAAGCGGTTTGCTTTGCCGACGCGATGAAGCCCGAATTCAAACTCTATGCGCAAGCGGTGGTGGACAACGCAAAGGCGCTTGCGTCGTCGTTGCAAGAACATGGCCTGGATATCGTCTCGGGCGGAACCGACAACCATTCGATGCTCGTTGATCTGCGCCCCAAGCAAGCCAAGGGCAAGCATGCCGAAATCGCGCTAGACCGCGCGAGCATCACCTGCAACAAAAACAACATCCCATTCGATACAGAGAAAGCAATGCTGACCTCTGGCATTCGGCTTGGCACCCCTGCTGGCACGACGCGCGGATTTGGCATTGCGGAATTCCGCCAAATCGGCCGAATGATCGCTGATGTCGTCGAAGGTTTGCGCAAAAATGGCGCGGAGGGCGATGGCCAGATCGAGGCGCAGATTAAGGATGAAGCCGAAGCACTCTGCGCGCGCTTCCCCATTTATCCTGGTTAAGCTATATTAGCCCTTGAAACTCTGAGGTGACTTACGCATCTAACACAGAGGAATGGAGGCCAATATGTCCCAAATGTGCAACGAATGTGCGACTGAAGTCACCGAAGGCATGAAGTTCTGCCCCAAATGCGGGGCAAAAACGCCTGAGCGGTTGGCGGAGGAAAGCTTTCCCAACCAAGCCAAGCATTATGTAACCGAGGCGGCAGACGAGCTATGGGGTGCAACCAAAGACGCGTTCCACACCGGAAAGCATCTCGCCGATGCCGATAGCGCCAAGAAAGTGGCTGGCGGTGCGGCATTGGGTGCGCTTGCCGCAGTCGTTGCGCCTGTTGGTATCGCCACCGGCGCTGTGATTGGTGCTGGCATCGTTGCCTATCGCCATATGGCAAAGAAAAAAGAGCAAGAAAAAGACAAATAATGCGTTGCCCCTTTTGCGGACATGAAGACAGCCAGGTCAAGGATTCGCGTCCGACCGAGGACAGCAGCGCAATCCGCAGGCGGCGGCAATGCGAAGGCTGCGGGGCGCGCTTCACCACCTTTGAACGCATCCAATTGCGCGAGCTGACGGTGGTAAAATCCGAAGGCCGCCGCCAACCCTTTGCCCGTGAGAAGCTGGAACGATCAGTTGCGGTTGCGTGCAGCAAGCGCCCGATAGACGCGATGCAGATCGAGAAGCTGGTATCGGGTATCCAACGCCAGTTGGAAACGTTGGGCGACAGCGAAATCGAATCCGCGACAATCGGCGAGTATGTGATGGCGGGCCTTAAAGGCCTCGACACCGTCGCTTATATCCGCTTCGCCAGCGTTTATAAGGAGTTTGGCGAGGCCAAGGATTTTGAGGATTTTGCAGGGGCTGTGAGTGAAGCGGTTAAGAAGTAGGGGGTGATCGCGAACTCGATCCCCTTCGATACAATCTGAGCCTGCGGCTTCAGTCACTCAGGGCAAGCCGATTAGATCCTGAAAATTACCCACCTACCAACCCCGCTTGTCCTGAGTAGGTGCT
>JANOTI010000055.1:0-3095 GCA_031416255.1 Sphingomonadales bacterium
GGTTGCATTGGTGCCGTCGTTCATGGCAATGTCAAAATCGGCATTGGGTGTGCAGGTCAGCGTCAGTGTCGCTGTAGAGTTAACGTCCGATGCGCCTACTTCAGTCAACGCGCCAAACAGCATAGGGGTCGAGACGACTGTGCAGCTTTCCAACACTGTAGCCGAAACCGCCATGCTGCCAGTGGCAGTACCTGCAAAAGCAGGTGAGCCGACCATCACTGCGGCCATGGCACCTAGGGCACCGATACTACGAAAATTCTTCATGACTTGTCCTTTCAAGGGGCTTTTGTATGCGCCCCAATAGACAAAAAACTCTTGCTATTTTGGTAGAGGAAATTGGTTAACAATCTGTGCTTGAGCGCAGCTTTAGGCCCAAAAAATAGGGCAGTTTCCAGATAAAGCTGATGAATTTTTGCACGCCGCAGGCCTTGCCGTGTTCATCACAATAAAACGCATGCTTTCTGGATTGTTGACGCAAAGATCGCTATGCGCCCGCCCCATGACGACTGCACCTTGGGCCAAGCGCCGTACCTTTGCGATTATTTCGCACCCTGACGCGGGCAAGACCACGCTGACCGAAAAATTGCTGTTGCAAGGCGGCGCCATCCATCTGGCTGGCGAAGTGAAGGCGCGTGGCGCTGCACGGCGTGCGCGGTCCGACTGGATGAAGATCGAGCAACAACGCGGAATTTCGGTCACTTCCTCGGTGATGACGTTCGAGAAAGACGGCATCATCTTCAATCTGCTCGATACGCCGGGGCATGAAGATTTCAGCGAAGATACCTACCGCACGCTGACCGCCGTGGACTCTGCGATCATGGTGATCGACGCTGCCAAAGGGATCGAACCTCAGACGCTAAAACTGTTTGAAGTCTGTCGCCTGCGCTCTGTTCCAATCATCACCTTTGTCAATAAGGTGGACCGCGAAGGCCGGCCGTGTTTTGAAATTCTCGACGAGGTCGCGGACAAATTGGCGCTCGACGTTTGCCCGATGAGCTGGCCTGTGGGCATGGGCGGCGAGTTTGAAGGCATATTCGATTTCGCCACTGGCCGGTTGATGCAGCCCAGCGGCGATAGCAAAGCCTTTGAAGGCAAATCGAGCCAACACACCGGCGTGACGGACCCGTCGCTTAGCGAGCATTTGTCCGAACGGGGCCTCAGAAAATTCCGCGAAGAGGCTGAGCTGGCGCAGGCAGGTTATGCTGATTTTGACCTTGAGGCGTATCAGGCGGGCGATTTAACGCCGGTGTATTTCGGATCGGCGCTGAAAGAATTCGGCATCACTGAAATGATTAACGCCATCGCCACGCACGCACCGCAACCGCGCCCGCAACCGTCTAGCATCGGCGTGATTGACCCGGACAACAGTGAAGTGACCGGCTTCATCTTCAAAGTGCAAGCCAATATGGACCCGCAGCACCGCGACCGGATCGCCTTTATGCGCCTGTGTTCGGGCACGTTCAAACGCGGGATGAAGCTGACCCCGTCGGGGCTTGGCAAACCTATCGCGATCCATTCACCGATCCTGTTTTTCGCCCAAGACCGCGAGATTGCCGATAGTGCAGAGCCCGGCGATATCATCGGCATTCCCAACCACGGCACGTTGCGTGTGGGCGATACGATGAGCGAGAAAAACGTAGTCCGCTTTACCGGCCTACCTAACTTCGCGCCCGAAATTTTGCGCCGTGTAGTGCTGCGTGATCCGACCAAGACCAAGCAATTGCGCAAAGCCCTGGATGACCTTTCCGAAGAAGGCGTGATTCAGGTTTTCTATCCCGAAATCGGATCGAACTGGGTGGTCGGCGTGGTCGGGCAATTGCAGCTGGAAGTGTTGGTTTCGCGTTTGGAGGCGGAATATAAGGTCGACGCGTTCCTTGAACCTGCACCATATGACACCGCCCGCTGGTTGATTGGCGATGATGCAGCGCAGAAAAACTTTGCCCAGTTCAACGGCGGCAACATGGCCAAGGACCGCGATGGCCATCCGGTGTTTATGGCACGGTCGGTGTGGGATGTGAGTTACCAGCAAGAGCGGAATCCCGATCTGAAATTTAGCGCGACTAAGGAGCGTTGAGCATATTTCATAAGAGGTGAAGAGGAGGAAGAGGCGCAGAGGATTTTCTCTTTAGCTCTTTTTCCTCCGCGCCTCTTTTTCAACATATGGCACCCCGCCAACGACTTGACCCGACATTCAAGTTATCGCATTCCCCTCTCCTAAAAGGGAGAGACCATGACCGATCACATCCTCGTCATCGACGAAGGCACAACATCGACGCGGGCGATGCTGTTTGCCAAAGACGGCGCATGCCTTGGCAGCGCGCAGCGCCCGTTGACGCAGCATTATCCCGCGCCCGGACTGGTCGAACATGATGCCAGTGAAATCTGGACACTCACGCTGGAATGTGCCCGCGAAATGGTGGCCAAGGCTGGTGGCGCAGCGGCCATCGCTGGCATCGGCATCACCAACCAGCGCGAGACCGTGGTGTTCTGGGACCGCCGCACCGGCGAACCGCTCGCCCCCGCTATCGTTTGGCAAGACCGGCGCACAGCGGACATTTGCGATGCGTTGAAAACCGCAGGCCATGAAGCCGATTTGCAGGCGAAAACCGGGCTGTTGCTTGACCCCTATTTCTCCGGCTCCAAAATCGGCTGGGCGCTGGCGAACTGGCCGCAGTTGAAGAACGTGGGCGAGCATCTCGCGGTCGGCACAGTCGAGAGCTATTTGGTGTTCCGCCTCACCGGCGGCAAAACGCATATCAGCGACGCGAGCAACGCCAGCCGCACAGCGTTGATGGCGATAGGCAGCGGCGATTGGGATGATGGTTTGCTTGGCCTTTTCGGGGTGCCGCGCGAGATTCTCCCCACAATTTGCGACAGCGCGGGGCAGTTGGGCAAAACTGACCCCGCACTGTTCGGCGGACCAATAGCGATCACCGGCATGGCGGGCGACCAGCAAGCGGCATTGATCGGCCAATCCTGCCTGGAACCCGGCCAGACCAAAGCAACCTTTGGCACTGGCGCTTTCGTGTTGACGCAAACCGGGCGGACGTTGCCGCGATCCAACAACCGGCTGCTCTCGACGGTGGCATGGCAGC
>JANOTI010000056.1:0-2825 GCA_031416255.1 Sphingomonadales bacterium
CCAAAAAGGATCTTCGATTTCCCAAAAAGGTTCTTCAATTTCATGGCACTCCGCGCATTTTCTATTCGCTTAGGGTTGGCTGACTTGCCGGTTCCTGAACAACGTCCTTTTCGCGCATCAGGAACGCGCGGGCAAGCAATATCAGCACGCCGATGGTGATCGCGGCGTCGGCAAGGTTAAAGATGTAAAACGGCCGGAACGTGCCGAAATGCAGATCGGCATAATCAACAACATAGCCATAACGGATGCGATCCACGATATTGCCCAGCGCGCCGCCAAGGACAAGCGACAACGCCAGCACATCGCCGCGCAGCTTTTCGCGCCACATCCAGACGGCAACGACGGTGGCGATGAGGGCGGTGAGGCTAACCAGCGCCCAGCGTTCTAGCTCGCTACCCGCCTCTAAAAAGCCCATCGATACGCCGCGATTTTCGGCCCAGGTCAGGTCGAATATCGACAGAATATGGATCTGCCGCCGGCTTTGCAGCGCCAGCGGGCCGATCATAATGAACTTCACCGCTTGGTCGGCGATGAAGATGAAGGACGCAAGCATAAGGCCTTGGAGGCGGAATTTGGGGTTTGTTGTTGTGGTCATATGCGTCAATTAAACTCCAAAACCCAAACCGTCACCCTGAACTTGCTAGTGCAAGCCTGAACCTCTTCATGTCTTCGTGTCTTCGTGCGAGCTTTAAAGCTGTTTAGCTCGCACGAAGACACGAAGTCACAAAGGAGATTAGGCATTCAGCACCGTTTCACACCGCCCGCACAGCGCGCCGTCGTCGGTCACTTCGGGCAGATGACGCCAGCACCGTCCACATTTGTGGTGGGTGGTTGCCTTTACCCACGTGTTTTCGCCTATTTGGGCGCTCGATGGAACACCTGAAGGTCCGACGACTGATGCATAAGCCGTGATACAAACTTCGTTGAAATCGATGCTAGTTGCAGCCTGAAGCTCTGGATCAGACACTGCTAGCACGACAACTTCTGCTTCAAGACTTGAACCAATGGTTTTTTCTCGCCGAAGGTGTTCAATAGCAGCGTTGGCTGAGGCGCGTAGAGACCGAATCCAGCCCCATTTATCAGCAATTTCTTCGTTGTCCCAACCAGCATCAACCCCCGGCCATTCCAGCAAATGCACGCTGTTCGCATCCGGGAACCGCGTCCCCCAAACTTCCTCTGCCGTGAACACCAACACCGGCGCGGCGTATCTCACCATTGCGTGGAACAGGATGTCGAGCACCGTCCGATACGCCATCCGCTTTGGAGAGCCTAAAGGAGCGTTGGCGCCGACGTCGCAATACAGGCAATCTTTGCGGATATCGAAGAAGAACGCCGACAGGTCGTTATTGGCAAAATCGGACAGCAACCGCGTATAGCTGTTAAAGTCGTAATCGTTGACTGCCGTCTTCAGCTTTGCGTCGAGATCAGCCAGCAGATGCAGCACATACCGCTCCAGCTCTGGCATCGACGCTACATCGGTCACACGCTCGTCTTCGCTGAAACCTTCAAGCGCGCCCAGCAGATAGCGGAACGTATTGCGCAATTTGCGGTACTGGTCAGCCACACCCTTCAGGATTTCGTCGCCGATGCGGTGATCCTCGGTATAGTCCACCGACAGCGCCCATAAACGAATGATGTCCGCGCCGTTGGTTTCCATGACCTTTAGCGGATCGACGGTGTTGCCGACCGATTTGGACATTTTCAGGCCCTTTTGGTCCATCGTAAACCCGTGAGTCAGCACCGCGTCATAAGGCGCGCGCCCGCGTGTGCCGCAGCTTTGCAGCAGCGAGCTTTGGAACCAGCCGCGATGCTGATCGCAGCCTTCTAGGTACAGATCGGCGGGCCATTTAAGCTCCGGCCATTTGCCCGATTCCAGTGTGAAGACATGCGTGCAGCCAGAATCGAACCAGACGTCGAGGATGTCGAAAACCTGCTCGTAATCATCGGCGTTATAGCCATCACCCAGATATTCCTGTGCGCGCGCTACTTCCCACGCATCGACGCCTTCGATTTTGATCGCGGCAACAATGCGCGCGTTGACGGCGGGATCGCACAGATATTGGCCGGACTTGCGATCGACAAACAAGGTGATCGGCACACCCCATGCGCGTTGGCGGCTGAGCACCCAATCGGGGCGCGATTCGACCATAGAGCGGATGCGGTTTTGCCCTTTTTCGGGGACCCAGCGGACGCGCTCGATTTCGGTCATGGCCTTATCGCGCAGGCCACCTTCTTCGCCCATCGGCACAAACCATTGCGGGGTGCAGCGATAGATGACTTTGGCTTTCGACCGCCAGCTATGCGGATAGCTGTGTTTGTAATCCGCACTCGCCGCAAGCAGCCCGCCCGCATCGCGCAGGTCCGAACAGATCGGGCCATCAGGCGCGTTGAATTTGGGGTTGATGACGCTGCCTTGCCCGCCAAGCCAGCCCCAATCGGCACGGTACTTGCCGTCGCCCTCAACCGCGAACTGCGGTTCGATGCCATTGGCTTTGCACAGGTCAAAGTCATCCTCGCCATGATCGGGCGACATATGGACAAGGCCAGTGCCGGTTTCGGTGGTGACGAACGATGAGCCGTCAAGCATCGGACGCGGCTTGGCAAAAAATCCGCCGAGTGCGTGCATAGGGTGGCGGACCATCGTTCCGGCTAGGTCGGAGCCTTTGATAGCTTTCAGCGGGACCATTTCTTGATCAAGACGAAGACCAAACGCTCCCAGAAGTTCCAAACCAATAATGTATCGTTGGCTATCATCCTCGCGTTTCCGGCAAAGTCGATACTCAACATCCGCCCCATAAGCGATCGCCTGATTAACCGGGATCGTC
>JANOTI010000057.1:0-6073 GCA_031416255.1 Sphingomonadales bacterium
GCGATCAATATCTCAACTTGTTCACTGACTATTTCAGCAGAACTCGGAATTAACATCAGAGCCAAGGCAAGTTTTAGCATAAATAACCCTTTCTAGCTTCAATTTTACGGGGATGTGAACATGCTAGATATTCGATTATCCATCGGTCGATGGGTTGGTTGCATCTATGACAGGATTTCCGTCCTCAACCTCCACCTCATCCGCCTCCTCAATCTTAGCCGCCCCCACAACATGCTCGTTATCATCGACATTGAACAACCGCACCCCGGCAGTCCCACGGCCCAACACGCGTAGTGAATCCAGCGGCATCCTAATCAGCTTGGCTTGGTCGGTGACTAGCATCAACTGATCGCCCTTGGTCGCGGGGAAGCTCGCCACTACTGGCCCGTTGCGGTCGATGTTGTCGATGTTGGTGATCCCCTGACCACCGCGACCTGTGCGGCGGTATCCGTAGGCGGAGCTCAGCTTGCCGTAACCATTGGCGCAGACCGTCAGGATGAACTGTTCGCGTTCCGCCATTTCGGTGATGCGTTCGGGCGACATGGTGGGGTCGCCTTCTTTTTCGGGCTTCCACGGGGCAAAGCGGAGGTAATCTTCGCGCTCCTCAGGCGTGGTGCCGACGCGGGTTAGGATCGAGAGCGAGATCACCTCGTCGTTGCCCCCGTCTTTTAGCTTGCCCAGCTTCATTGCACGCACGCCCGTGGAGTTCCGGCTTTGGAATTCGCGGATGTCGTCTGCGGCGAAACGGATGGCTTTACCGCCGCGGCTAGCCAGCAGCACGTCATCGTCCGCGCTCAGCAATTCGACGCCGATCAACCGGTCATCAGCATCTTCGCCTTCAAACTTCATCGCGATTTTGCCGTTGCTTGGCACATTGGCAAAGGCATCCATGCTGTTGCGCCGCGCATAGCCCTTGGCTGTGGCAAACACGACTGACAAGCCGCCCCATTCGGCCTCGTCCTCTGGCAAAGTCAGCACGTTGGAGATCGTCTCGCCATCGCCCAATGGCAACAGGTTGACCATTGGCCGACCTTTGGTGGTCGGGCCGCCTTCGGGGAGGCGCCAGACTTTCAGGCGATAGACTTTGCCGATGTTGCTAAAGAACAAAACCGGCGTGTGCGTGCTGGTGACAAACAATTCGGTGATTGCGTCTTCGTCTTTGGTCGCCATGCCTGCACGGCCTTTGCCGCCGCGATTTTGCGCGCGGAATGTGGCGAGCGCGGTACGTTTGATATAGCCACCGTGCGTGACGGTGACGACCATTTCCTCGCGTTCCATCAGGTCTTCGTCTTCGACGCCATCCCAACTCGCGGTGATTTCGCACAGACGCGGTGTGGAAAATTCGCGGTCGATGGCTTCCAGTTCTTCGCGCATCACAGCATACAGCTTCACGCGGTCGCCAAGGATCGCGAGATAGCCCTCAATATCGACGGCGAGTGCTTTCAGTTCATTGCCGATTTCATCGCGGCCAAGCGCGGTCAGCCTGTGCAAGCGCAGTTCAAGGATCGCACGGACCTGTGCGTCGGAAAGCTGATACGTATCGCCTTCGATGGCTGTCTCGATAGCTTCGACCAGCTGAATATACTGCGCGATTTCGGCAATCGGCCATTGCCGTGCGCTCAATGCAGCACGCGCCACCGGCGGAGAGGATGAGGCGCGGATGATTTTTACCACTTCATCCATGTTGGTGACGGCAACCACCAGCCCGAGCAAAATATGCGCGCGGTCGCGAGCTTTGTTCAGCTCAAATTTGGTACGGCGGGTAATGACTTCTTCGCGGAAGCGGATGAACGCCTCGATAAAATCGCGCAGCGTCAGCACTTCAGGGCGTCCGCCGCGGATCGCGAGCATGTTGGCCGGGAAATTCGATTGCGCTGGTGTGTGCCGCCAGATTTGGTTGAGGACGACTTCGGGCGTCGCGTCCTTTTTCAGGTCGATAACAACGCGCACGCCTTTGCGGCTTGATTCGTCGCGGATGTCGGAAACGCCTTCAATGCGCTTGTCCTTCGCCGCCTCGGCCAGTTTTTCGACCAGATTGTTTTTGCCAAGCTGGAACGGGATTGAGACGAGAACAATCGAGCGCCGATCATTTTTGCCTTCCTCAATCACATGCCTCGCGCGTTGCACGACAGAGCCTTTGCCGTCGCGATACGCATTGCGCGCGCCGGTTTGGCCAAGGATCAACGGAGCGGTAGGGAAATCGGGGGCAGGGATGATCTCAATCAGTTCATCAACTGTAATTGCCGGGTTTTCGATATAAGCAAGGCAAGCGCGAATGACTTCGCCCAGATTGTGCGGCGGGATATTGGTCGCCATGCCAACTGCGATGCCGCCCGCGCCATTGACCAGCAGGTTCGGATAACGGGCAGGGAGGACAGATGGCTCTTCGCGGCTGCCATCATAGTTCGGTTGAAAATCAACGGTATCTTTGTCGAGATCGTCGAGCAAGGCATTGGCGACTTTTTTCAATCGCGCTTCGGTATAGCGCATCGATGCTGGCGGATCGGGGTCCATCGAACCAAAGTTACCTTGACCATCGATCAGCGGAAGTCGCATCGACCAGTCTTGAGTCATGCGAGCGAGCGCATCGTAAATCGCGCTGTCGCCGTGCGGGTGATAGTTGCCCATAACGTCGCCGACGATTTTTGCGGATTTTCGGTAAGGACGCCCAGCGACAAATCCGCCCTCTTGGCTGGCAAACAATATGCGGCGATGCACAGGTTTCAGGCCATCGCGTACATCGGGCAAAGCGCGCGCGACGATTACGGACATGGCATAATCGAGATAGCTCGATTTCATCTCATCGACGATATCGACTGGCTCGATTCCCGATGGCTGCGCGCCTGTTTGTTCTTCGGTCACGACGGCAAAAGTCCTTATGTTTTGATATTGTCATACTTCATAACGGACAAGCCCGAACTAAGCCACCCACGCAGCCGCAAAAGTCACGCTTTTCGTCAGCTTATCCACAGATTCGCGAGAGTTGTGCGTGATGTGGATTTACAAAACCGTTCAACCGTAATTCAGGCAGTTGTGCTATCAAGATTGCCTATCACCGCAGAGAATCGTAAGGGCGGATTCGAGGATAGATTTAATCAGCGGGGCGCCAGAACCCGCGAATTTTCGAGTGGAGATTATTGAATGAAACCCGTTTCCAAATTTATGATGACCATCGCCTTGGCTGCGCTATCGGCAACGTCTGCATCACCCGCATGGGCGCAAGATGAAAAGCCGAAGAAGGAGAAAAAAGGCAAAAAAGAAGCGGCTCCAGCTGCATTCAAGGTCAATCTGTCAAAAGAGTTTAAGGCCGTTTATGACCCGATCGTCACTGCCTATTTAAAGGCGAAAGACCCCGTCCCCGCTGCTGCGTCATGGGAATCTATGAAAGCTGCCATCAAAAGCGATGACGATAAATACCAAACAGGAGTGTTTGGTGCGCAAATTGGGCGCGAAGTGAAAAACGATGCGATGCAGCGCGAAGCGGTTGATCTGGTGCTTGCCTCAACCATCACACCTGCGGACCAGCGTTTGATCTATACCTTCCAAAAAGCGGCCACGGCTTACGATACCAAAGATTGGGCTAATGCGGAAATTTGGCTGATTAAATCGCATGAAATGGGCTATAAATCGGCCACTATTTCAGGTGGCGTCGAAATGCTCATTGCTGATGCCATGAACGTGCAGAAAAAGTATCCTGAATCGCTATCGTGGATGCAAAAATCGCTATATGCTAGCAAACAGCCGGGTGCTGCAGTTTTACCGGAGAATTTTTACGCACGCGCAGCAAATGTTGCTTTAAAATCCGGTGATGTTGGTCTGATTAGCCAATGGATGCGCGAACTCGTCAAATCCAAGCCTGTGCCTGATTACTGGCATGATGCGTTGATGCAGACCTACAAATACGCGGACTTAGATTCGCAGGAAGTGCTTGATTTGATGCGTTTGTTGCGAACCGTCGGCGGTATGAAATACGAACAGAACTATTCTGCATATGCAACCGACGCATTGATCGCCTTTTTCCCGACTGAAATGAAAACTGTCCTTGAAGAAGGTTTTGCCAAAGGAACCATTTCAAAGAGCAATGCGACCTTTGGTGGGCGTTATTCGGATGTTTTGGAAAAGCTTAAAATCGATGGCTTTTCCCTGACGGTTTTGGATCAGGATATTGCAGCGGCTAAAACCGCCGCTGCGTCGGCTTTTGCCGGCGATATTGCCTTGTCCGTCGGTGAGTTTGTCCGCGCAAAGGGAGCGTATGAAACGGCTTTAGCGAAAGGGAGCATTGTCGATAAGGACGGTAAAGATTTGTCCGAACGCACCGTTATGCGCCTTGGTATTGCGAAAATGAAACTGGGTGACCTTGCTGGTGCCAAAGATGAATTTGCAAAGATCAAGACGCCCGGCCGTAAAGCTGTTGGCGATTATTGGGCGCTCTATGCAGAACAGCTGGAAAAGGGTGCAGCCCAGCCCGCTGGCTAAGATAATCAGATGAACCCGGCTGTATCGTCAAACCGGAACGCCGGGTTCATCCTTTGCCGTACGAATCGTGAGCGATGTTTTGACACTGGAAACATTGGGCGCTGATGTTAGTTTAGATGTAAGGAATTCCTGAAATGTTTGAAGGTCATGCGCGACGATCTTCAGAATGAAATCTATCTCTCCGTTGAGCATATGGCATTCACGGACTTCGGGTAAAGCGCGAACATGAGCCTCAAATCCGCGCAAATCTTCCTCGGCCTGACTTTTCAAGCTGACCATTGCGAAAACCATAATGGAATAGCCGAGCGCCGCCGGATCAATTTCGGCATGATAGCCGCGAATCGCACCGGATTGTTCAAGCGTACGCATTCGGCGCAGGCACGGCGGTGCGGTAAGGCCAACTTTCGTTGCCAACTCAACATTGGTGATTCGTCCGTTTTCCTGCAACTCGGCCAATAATTTCAGGTCAATTGCGTCAAAGTTTATAGCAGCCATGGTTCGTGAAATATCCCTGTCCGAATTTGATGCAAAGCTATAATATTATTATAGAGATATGCAATTGTCCCATAGTGTGACGCAGCAATTTATGCGCTTTTTCACATCCCGTGTTGCCGCTATCGCATGTTTGAACCACAAAATGAAATGGGACCTAAGCTCGCGTGCGCATTGATGATCGTCTGGATACCGCGTTGCGCAACGCCGAAGCGCCATTGGGCGATTCTGCTGCTGGTCAATGGTATCAACTCATTGATCTACTTTCACAAAATCCATTGCATTTCGATCCATTGCAAATTGCATTGGGGCTCGCAAAAGCAAGGCAATTGCGCGATAAAGTTGCTGTATCCGACCGCGTTGAGGCTATCGAAACGTTGCAAGGGCGCATTTTGTCAGCGCCGCTTGTTCAGCTTTTGGCATCGGATGTGCCATCGGTTGCTGCTGCAATAATTTCTGGCGCAAAACTAGACGATGAAGAATGGGCAGACTTGGCTCCTCATTTGCCTGTTCGGGCACGCGGATTTCTGCGGATGCGCGGTGATCTTGGTCCTTTGACTCGGCGTACGTTGGTGCTGTATTCTGGCGGTGATTTCACATTGTCTGGCACACAAGCAGCAGCCTTAGATGCGCCAATAATTACAGCCGACTCTGCGCCCTTAGCGCGACCGAATTGGGACAACAAAGCCGTTCCTATTGGCGAAGTTGTTGAACGGTTGGAACGTTGGCGCCGCGATCATGAGCGCGGCGATGCACCACAGCTGCCGTTCGATCACGAACTTGCCGATACGTTAGAGCCGGCGACGGAAATTCGCTTTGAAAGCGATGATACCGGTACTGTGATCTGGGTCGAAGGTGCGCCGCGCGGGGCTATAGTCGGCATTGACATCGCACGGCCTGCTTTCGATCATGGCCCCGGCCCTGATGCTTATGGCGCGGCGGCATTCCGTCAGCGGATGCCAATGGAAAATGCGCGAATGCGGCTTCGTGGAGCCTCGGTAGTCGAAGGCGATTGGCGCATGAGTGCGTCGCCCTTTTTTGATGCCGAAAGCGGTCGCTTCCGAGGATTTAGAGGAATCATGCGGCGGCCAACGGTAGCTGAAAC
>JANOTI010000058.1:0-7344 GCA_031416255.1 Sphingomonadales bacterium
GGCGCATCCGCTATATGACCAGTCATCCAAATGACATGAGCGACGGGTTAATTGCGGCGCATGGTGACGTCGAAAAACTCATGCCCTTTCTGCATTTGCCCGTGCAATCCGGCAGCGATCGCATTTTGAAAGCCATGAACCGCAGCCACACCCGCGATTCATACTTGCGCATCATCGAGCGCGTCCGCG
The DNA here is from genome assembly GCA_031416255.1 of Sphingomonadales bacterium. Lineage (GTDB taxonomy): Bacteria > Pseudomonadota > Alphaproteobacteria > Sphingomonadales > Sphingomonadaceae > Sphingorhabdus_B. Next base: position 190 of record JANOTI010000058.1, read on the forward strand.
TGGTCCGCCCTGATATCGCTTTGTCAGGCGATTTCATCGTTGGCTTCCCCGGTGAAACCGATGCCGATTTTGAAGACACGCTTAGCATCGTTCGCGACGCTGGCTATGCGATGGCCTATTCGTTCAAATACAGCCCGCGTCCCGGAACTCCCGCTGCATCAATGGACGGTCAAATCGCAAACGAAGTCGATGATGAACGGCTACAACGTTTGCAAACTTTGTTGGTCGATCAGCAGACCGCGTTTAACGCAAACACCTTGGGCCGCACCACGGACATCTTGCTGGAGCGGCAAGGGAAATTGCCGGGGCAGCTTATCGGTAAATCACCATGGCTACAATCGGTTCATGTAGTTGCGCCCGGCCTCAACATCGGCGATATTATAACTGTCGATATTACCGAATCCGGTCCGATGAGTCTCAAAGGAGAAATGCTGATGAAGGTTGCCGCCTGAATGTCCAAAAAAGCGCAAGCGCAAGCAGGCGACATGTCGCGGCTCGAAATGCAATTCGACAAGCCGCACCTTATCAACACCGTTTTTGGCGAATTTGACCGCAATTTGGTCACCATCGAAAACCGGCTGGGCGTGTACATCTCCGCCCGAGGCAATCGGGTGCAGATCGAAGGCGAGGCGGGAGCCACCGCCCGCGCACGCGATGTCCTGATGGATATTTATTCCCGCGTTCAGCGCAACGAACTGATTGAGCCAGAGGCTGTACAGGCGATTATCTCGATGAGTGCGGAACCCACGCTGGACGGTATCGTTCGCAAAGACAGCGGCGATGCACCGACGATCATGATCCGCACGCGCAAGAAAACTTTGGTGCCGCGTTCGGCCACGCAAATCCCCTATATGGAGGCGCTGGCGCGCGACGAGATTATCTTTGCCCTTGGCCCTGCAGGCACAGGAAAAACCTATCTGGCAGTCGCACAGGCTGTTGCTATGCTGATTACCGGCGCTGTTGACCGGCTGATCCTGTCGCGCCCTGCGGTTGAGGCTGGCGAACGGCTGGGGTTCCTTCCGGGTGACCTAAAGGAAAAGGTCGATCCGTACCTGCGCCCAATCTACGATGCATTGCACGACACATTGCCCGTCGAGCAGGTGGAACGGCGGATTGCCAGCGGGGAAATTGAGATTGCGCCTTTAGCTTTCATGCGCGGACGCACTTTGGCCGACGCGTTTATCATCCTTGATGAAGCGCAAAACACCACCGTGGCGCAGATGAAAATGTTCCTGACGCGGTTTGGCATGAACAGCCGGATGGTGATCTGCGGCGATCCCAATCAGGTCGATATCCCCGGTGGCGCCAGCTATTCCGGCCTCAACGATGCTGTAGGGCGGCTGCAAGGCGTGGACGGGATTACCACCATCCGTTTCAACTCCAGCGATGTCGTGCGCCATCCATTGGTCGGCAAAATTGTTGACGCTTATGAGGGGCCGAATGCTTGAGGTAGAGATCGACCTGTCCGACGAATGGAACGGGAATCAGGATTGGCAGGCGTTGGCCGATGCGGCGGTTAAGGCTGCGTTTGATGTATCATCGCATGGTGATCTTGCGAACGCGGACTTCACTTTATCGCTAAGCATCAGCCTGTCCACCAACGCCGAAGTGCAAACGCTCAACGCGCAGTGGCGCGGCAAAGATACGCCAACCAATGTCCTTAGCTTTCCGATGCTGGAGGCGTCGGAGCTCAGCGCATTGGCCAACACCGACGATGGAGAAGTTCTGCTTGGTGATATGATTTTGGCCTTTGAAACATGCGAAACCGAGGCACTGGAAAAAGCTATTTCCCTTGCCGACCATGTTACGCATCTCATCGTCCACGGCACGCTGCATCTGCTCAGCTACGATCATATCGATGACACACAAGCCGAGCATATGGAGGCGTTGGAGGTAAAAGCCCTTGCATCGCTGGGCCTAGCCAATCCATATAGCGACATTACAACCCATACGGAGGCAGCAAAGCCAACATAATGTCGGAAAGCGACAGTAGTAACGGATCGAAATCACGATCCGACGACAACGGAGACGGACGAATATGGCAGCGCTTGCGCGCTTTGGTATTTGGACGGGACCATGAACCCACGCTGCGCGAGCAGCTGGAAGAAAAAATCATAGAGCATGAAGAAGAAGCCGCCGAAGATGGGGGCGACGACGAAGACGACGGCGACTTGTCTGCCAGCGAGCGCGTTATGCTGCGCAACCTGCTCCATTTTTCGGAACACCGCGTCGATGATGTGATGGTTCCACGCAGCGACATCCTTGGCATTTCGGACGATGCGAGCTTTGACGAAGCTGTCGCCGCCTTTGTCGAACACGGCCATAGCCGGATGCCTGTGTATCAAGAGACGCTCGATAACATAACCGGCATGATCCACATTAAGGATCTGTTTGCTGTGCTGGCCGAGGGGACCGAACGGCCAGACACGCTGGAAGCCTTTATTCGCCAACCCCGCTTTGTTCCGCAAAGCATGGGCGTGCTGGAACTGTTAGAAGAAATGCGCCGCACGCGGACGCATCTGGCGATTGTGATTGATGAGTATTCGGGGACCGAAGGCTTGGTCACCATCGAGGATCTGGTAGAAGAAATCGTCGGCGAAATCGAAGACGAGCATGACGACGAGCCCGAAGCTTTGTTCAGCGAGATAGCGCCTGGTATTTGGGATGCCGACGCGCGCACCGAGCTGGACGATGTCGCCGAAGCGCTGGACCCGAAGCTGGCTGTGGTTGACAGCGACGTTGATACTTTGGGCGGTCTTGCCTTTGTGATCGCAGGTCAGGTCCCGCAAGCAGGGGAGACGTTGCTGCATATCGAAAGCGGCTGGAAGATTGAAGTGCTGGACGGCGACGAACGTCGCGTCACGCGAGTGCGGCTGTATATGCCGGCGGTGGTGGGCGAGGCAGCGGGTTAGTTACGCCACAATCACAATAAACTTCCAACCCTTTCTATCCGTTCGCCCTGAGTAAGTGCCGAGCGAAGCGAGGTGCTGTATCGAAGGGCTTTGCGCGTGTAAGCTATCCTTCGATACGCTACTTCACTTGCGTTCAGCAGCTACTCAGGACAAACGGGGTTGTTGTAACAACTGCGCCGCCCTAGCCCGCCAGTTTGCGGCCAACGTCTCCATCCCAGCCAATTCCTGCAACGCCATATCCGCACCACCGACTTTGTGTAATCCGCCAATCAACATCTGAAACGCCCGCTCCACAGTCCAGCCATGCTGCGCGCGCTCAACCTGAACGATGCTATCGTTTGGACCAACCTGTCCCTCCTCAATCACTCGGAAATAATAGCCACTCCGCCCAGTCCGGATCACCCCCGCCGTCATCCCCTTCACACCGAAATGATAGTCAATCTTCCAGCACGGCTGCCGCCCTTGGCTAATCTCCAATAAGGCACTGCCAATGCGAAACCTGTCACCGATGCACACAAGCTCTTCGGTCATTCTAGACGCCGCAACGTTTTCGCCAAACCCGCCCAGCCTTTGCAACAACGGATGCAGCTCTGCGTGGGCCATGCGGAAATCGTCCGCCCATGCGGCGTAATGCTCGACCGGATAAAAATGCACTGCTTTATCCAGCCCACCATGCACCGCAGGGTCGCCAACTTTGTCGCCCACAAAACCCAATGCCGTCAGCATTATCGGGCGCTCCACCAGAACCCGCGAGCCGATACTACTCGTCGCACCATCAGCGCGAAAATGTACCGGTGTGCCGACATGCAGAGCGTCAATCTTGGTTTGTATCATGGCGTCATTCCTAAAGTCACGCTTCGCCATTGGCAATCGCGGCTGGCATCGGTATTAGGCTGCAGATGGAGACAAGCGACCTTCGCATTGCGCTTTTCAGCGGCAATTATAACTATGTCCGCGATGGTGCGAACCAGGCGCTGAACCGCTTGGTCGGCTATTTGCTGCGCCAAGGCGCGCAGGTACGGGTCTATTCGCCGACGGTCGAAAACCCGGCGTTTGAAGCGACCGGTGATCTGGTCAGCGTGCCTTCGATTGCCATACCGGGTCGCCCCGAATACCGGCTACCTTTGCGCATATCACGCGAGATGAAGCGCGATATGGAAGCATTTGCGCCCAATATCATGCATATTTCCGCACCAGACCGCGTTGGCCGATTGATGGCCAAATGGGCGCGCGACCGTGATCTGCCTGTGCTGGCGTCGGTGCACACACGTTTTGAAACGTATTTCCGATATTACAACATGTCGTTTGCCGAGCCGCTGGCCGTCGCATGGCTGCGAAAGCTGTACCGCAAATGCGACGCTTTGGTCGCACCCTCCGAATCCATGGCGCAGGTGCTGCGCGAACAGCGGATGAACTATGACATCGACATCTGGTCACGCGGTGTGGATCGCGACATTTTTTACCCCGCGCGCCGCGATCTGGCTTGGCGGCAGGCACTCGGCATCGCCGATGCTACGCCGGTAATCGGCTTCCTCGGGCGGCTGGTGATGGAAAAAGGCCTTGATGTTTTTTCCGACACTATCGACCAGTTGAACCGCCGCAATGTGGAGCATGCTGTGGTTGTTGTTGGCGAAGGGCCGGCGCGATGTTGGTTCGAAAGCCGATTGCCCAATGCAAAATTTGTCGGCTTTCAAGGCGGCGCTGATCTCGCGCGTGCAGTTGCCAGCATGGACATGCTGTTTAATCCCAGCGTCACCGAAACATTCGGCAATGTGACGTTGGAGGCAATGGCCTGCGGCCTTCCTGTCGTGGCGGCAAAAGCTACAGGCAGCCAAAGTTTGGTCGTGGACAATATTTCTGGCCGGTTGATTGCGCCCGGAGCCATCGCCCAATTCGCCGAAGCATTGCGCCTGTATTGCGAAGACTCCGGTTTGCGAGCGCAACACGGCAAAGCAGGCGAGCACCGCAGCCATGACTATAGCTGGGACGCGATCAACCAGACCGTCGCCGACACCTATCTCCGCCTAATCCGCCAACGCGCGGTAAGGAAGATGGGCGCGGGATAGCTGCATGAGCGACCTTTTTGGTCCCGATCCCGCGCAAGTCAGCGCTCAACTTTCGGCCCATGCGCCGCTTGCCGATAGACTTCGTCCCACGGTGCTCGCCGATATTATCGGGCAAGAACATCTGACTGGGCCGGAAGGTGCCATCGGGCGGATGGTCGCATCGGGGCGGATGTCGTCGATGATATTATGGGGGCCGCCGGGGACGGGCAAGACCAGCATTGCGCGGTTGTTGGCCGATGCTGTGGGGATGCACTTTCTATCAGTGTCAGCGGTGTTTTCGGGCGTTGCGGATCTGAAAAAAGCCTTTGCCGAGGCTGAGCAGGTTCAGCGCATGGGCAAAGCGACACTTTTGTTCGTGGACGAAATCCACCGGTTCAACCGTGCACAACAGGATGGCTTTTTGCCCTTTGTTGAAAAAGGGCTGGTGACTTTAGTCGGTGCTACTACAGAGAATCCATCGTTTGAGCTAAACGCGGCTTTGCTCTCGCGGGCACAAGTCATGGTCTTGAAACGGCTTGATGACGCAGCGCTGGATCAGTTGCTCAGTCGCGCTGAGGCCCTGGAAGGGCGTGCGCTGCCGGTAACATCGGACGCACGCTCGGCCTTGGTCGCCAGTGCCGATGGCGACGGGCGATTCCTGCTTAATCAGGCCGAGACCTTATTTTCGATAACGCTCGAAAACCCGCTTGATCCCGCCGCGATGGCGGCTTTACTCCACCGCAGGATGCCGGTGTACGACAAGGACCGTGAGGGCCATTACAACCTTATCTCTGCGCTTCACAAATCCTTGCGCGGATCAGACCCACAGGCGGCTTTGTACTGGATGGCGCGGATGCTGGTAGCTGGGGAGCAACCGCTGTTTATCCTGCGCCGCCTTGTCCGCTTTGCCAGCGAAGATATCGGCCTGGCTGACCCGCAAGCGTTGGTGCAATGTCTGGCCGCAAAGGATGCCTTCGAATTTCTGGGTTCTCCCGAAGGTGAGTTAGCGATTGTGCAAGCCTGCCTCTATTGCGCGACCGCACCCAAATCGAACGCCGCGTACAAAGCGCAAAAAGCGGCTTGGAAGCTAGCGGGGGATACGGGGTCGCTGATGCCGCCTGCAAACATCCTCAACGCACCAACCAAGCTCATGAAGGACATCGGCTATGGCAAAGATTACGCCTATGACCATGATGTGAAGGACGGGTTTTCAGGGGCCAATTATTGGCCCGACGGCATAACGCCAACTGAACTTTACGCACCTGCTGAACGGGGGTTTGAAGCAAAAATCCGCGAGCGCATGGCGCATTGGAACCGGCTGCGAGCGGAACGGAATTAACCAACTGCCGCGCCAAGTGACTCATATTGAATCATAATTTTACTTTCCCGCATTATGTGAAGCAAAATTTGCTCACACGTTGATTCCATGTTAGTTTCCATACGCTTCATTGGGCCATCAGGGTCGTAAAAACGGGGGGAGCATCATGGGTACAATACAAATAGCCGGTTATCAATTTGACCAGAGCCTATTCATGGAATGGGCCGAAAAAATCTTTTTTGCCGTCGCGATTGTCGTTGTCACTTGGGCCTTGGCAAAGGCTGCAAAATGGGCATTTGCCAAAATGGTGGACCAGATATCGTTTTTGCAACGGGACACATCCAGTGGCGAAAGCGTTGGCATGGCGTTGGGGCGGATCGTTTCGCTGCTTGTGTGGCTGTTCGGCCTGCTTGCGGTGTTGCAGCAGCTGGGTTTCGACAGTGTGATTACGCCGGTACAAAGCTTGCTCGGCAACTTTATTGGCTATGTTGATAATATTGTTTTTGCAGGGGCGATTTTCTTCATCGGATCAATGATCGCACGCATTGTTCGCGACCTTGTTGAAACCGCGCTTAGCACAGTCAATTTCGACAAATGGGCAAATCATGGCGGTGTTGAGGCGATGACTGGCAACAGCGCGATCAGCAAAACCATCGGCACAATCGTTTATGTGCTGGTGATTATTCCGGTCGCTATCGCTGCGCTTCAGATGCTGGAAATATCCGCGATTACCGAACCGGCAATGAACCTGTTGAATATGGTGTTTAAGGCCATTCCGCTGATCATCGGTTCGTGCCTGTTGCTAGGCCTTGGCTTTGTGATTTCGCGCTGGGTCGCAGGCCTGATCCGCGACATTTTGCCAAGCCTTGGTGCTGATCGT
>JANOTI010000059.1:0-2974 GCA_031416255.1 Sphingomonadales bacterium
CCCCCCATAAGATAAACTGTTTGGGAGGTCGGGTGGGGGAGCGGGCCGGTGCGGCAACTAACAAGCGCAACAAGCATCTTGATTTGCGCCGTTTCACAGTCCAATCAGTCGCACATGAGCGAAGACAACCCTGACAGCCTGATTCCCTATGATGATGTAGTGCAAGAGGCGTTGCGTGCGGTGGTCAGCCGCGTGCTCGGCGATGTGTGCCTCAATGGCCTGCCCGGCGACCATCATTTCTACATCACGTTCAAAACCCGCGCGCCCGGTGTGAATATCCCAGTGCATTTGATGGAGCGTTTCCCCGATGAAATGACCATCGTGATGCAGCACAAATACTGGGATTTGAAGGTTGAGGCTGAACATTTCGAAATCGGACTTTCGTTCAGCCAAGTCCCCGCGCATCTTTATATCCCGTTCTCCGCAATCACCGCCTTTGTCGATCCAGCGGTCGATTTCGCGCTGCAATTCCATGTCGAGGCCGAATCTGGCCCCGAACCGCATGACGAAGCGGGCAATGACGAAGCCATTTTCGAGACAGAAGACGGCTCCAACGTCGTAACGGTGGATTTCGGGCGGAAGAAGTGAGCGGGGCAACCCGAACCGAAACCGACAGTTTTGGGCCAATAGAAGTCCCGGCGGACGCCTATTGGGGTGCGCAGACGCAGCGGAGTATCGCAAACTTTCCCTTCCCGCCGCATGAGCGGATGCCGTTGGGAATTATTCATGCGCTTGCGTTGGTGAAGCAAGCCGCATCGCGGGTGAACCGCAAGCATGGTCTTGATACGAAACTTGCTGATGCGATCGAAGCGGCGGCGGCGGAAGTCGTTGCTGGCAAGCATGACGACCAGTTCCCGCTAACGATTTGGCAAACCGGCAGCGGCACGCAGTCGAACATGAACGTCAACGAAGTGATTGCGGGGCGGGCCAACGAGATTCTGACCGGCCAGCGCGGTGGCAAGACGCCGGTGCATCCCAACGATCATGTGAATATGAGCCAGTCTTCAAACGACAGCTTTCCTACGGCGATGCACGTTGCCGTTAGTTTGGCGATAGGCCCAATGTCGTCGTCACTCGAACGGCTACTCAGTGCGCTGAAATCAAAATCGCAACAATGGACGGATGTGATCAAAATCGGGCGAACCCACCTTCAGGACGCCACTCCAATAACTTTAGGACAAGAATTTTCCGGTTACGCACAACAACTCACTAATGCGATGAGCCGTATTTTGCACAGCACTTGGGACATCCAGCGGTTAGCGCAGGGCGGAACCGCGGTCGGCACAGGACTTAACGCTCCTCCCAATTTTGCAGTCGGGTTTGTCAAGGCCTTGAACGATATCGTTGGCAACGACAGCGATTTTGAACCAGCCAAGAATGCGTTCGAGGCACTCGGATCAAATGACGCCCTTGTCGAAATGTCCGGAAGCCTTAACACCCTCGCTGTCGCGCTGACCAAAATCGCTAACGACATCCGCTTACTTGGTTCTGGCCCGCGCTCTGGCCTCGGCGAATTATCGCTGCCGGAAAATGAACCCGGCAGCTCAATCATGCCCGGTAAGGTCAATCCCACCCAGTGCGAAATGCTGACGATGGTCGCCGCACAAGTCATCGGCAATCACACAGCAGTGACCGTGGGCGGCATGCAGGGGCATCTGGAACTGAATGTGTTCAAGCCGCTGATCGGGGCCAATGTGCTGCGTTCTATCGAGCTGCTCAGCATCGGCATGGAAAGCTTTGCCGAAAACTGCGTTGAGGGGATTGAGCCGAACCGCGAGCGCATCGCCGAGCTGGTGGACCGGTCGCTGATGCTCGTCACCGCGCTGACGCCGGTCATCGGCTATGACAATGCCGCAAAAATAGCAAAAACCGCGCATGAGCAAGGAACAACTTTGCGTGATGCCGCGTTAGCATCGGGGCTGGTTGACGCGGACACCTTTGATACCCACGTCAGACCGGAAGACATGGTTTAGGATCCAAAATATGTTGAAGTCACTTGCAGGAGCCGTTGTCGGCGAAGTCATCGGCCAAAAACGCGGCCACGGATTGCTTGGCGCAGGCCTCGGCATCATCGCCACGCGTATTGCGACACGTTCGCTGCCCGGCGCGTTGCTTGTTGGCGGTGCGTTAGTGGCAAAGGCAGTTTACGACCGGCGGAAAGAAAAGCGCTCCTAGGGTTTGTGAGCGGCGCTACGTGCCAGAGTCTTAAATTTGACGCCACTGCCCTGCTCCACTGTGATCGTAACATGTCCCGCTTTGCTAAGGTTTACGTCGCGGACAATGCCAGTTTTTCCCTTGTGCCGACCGGCAACCACAATGCAATGATCGCCATCAGCAAGCGCGCTAATTTCATTGTCCATTTTACGTCAGCCCTTCCCCGTCAGCCAATATCCCGTCGCTCCTGCCTGCCATTCCTTCACGCTTTCCAGCGGAGCGGTGAGCATCAGCACGTTGAGCGCGAGGTTGTCGCGGATCATCCAGCCGACGAAAACTTCGAAGATCAAAGCGATCACTACAGTCGCCTTCCACGGCAATCGCGATGCGATGAAGAAACCGACGATCATCCAGACTATATCCGCTAGCGAATTGACGATGCTGTCGCCAGCATAGCCCCAGCTGATCGTCACTTCGCGGTAACGGTCGATGATGATGGGTGAGTTTTCCAATATCTCCCACGCGCCCTCGGCTATGATCGCCAGCGACACTGCCACGCCCAGCGGAAATAAAGTTGGCCATTTTTTGCGCAGCAAATGCCCCGCGCCGAAAAACAAAAATCCGTGGATAATATGGCTGGGCGTGTACCAATCGGACAGATGCTGGCTGTTCTCGCTCGATTGCACGACCAGATGGATCAGCTTCACCTCACCGCATGCGCAAATCGGTGGACGGCCCATGCTCCACAGGATCGCGCCGATGATCAAGAACAGGATGAACGCAATCACCGCGCTGAACTTGCTGATCCGCAATGGCCAAT
>JANOTI010000060.1:0-8130 GCA_031416255.1 Sphingomonadales bacterium
CGCGCACCACAGCAAACCCGGCTTCGCGTTGCACCTTCAACTCTTGCTTCAAAGTTGCCGGATCGCGCGCAAAGACAAAGCCAAAACTAACGCCGCCCTCTTTGCCAATGGTCGCATGGTGCAGCTTATGCGCTTGCACCAGCCTTTTGGCGTAGCCTTTTTTCGGCACCCAGCGGAAAAAGCGTTGGTGAACGAGGCCATCATGGATCAGCGTATAGACGATGCCGTAGAACAGTATGCCAAGCCCGACCCAAGTCCCCGGCTCCCACGCATTTGTGCCCAGCACCAATTGACTGCCGACGGCAAACATCGAAATGCTCATCACAGCGCCGACGATGCCATAAAGATCATTTCTTTCCAATGCTTTATCATGCGGCTCATGATGGTCGCGGTGCCATCCCCATCCCCAGCCGTGCATGATGTATTTATGGCTGCCCCACGCGACAAACTCCATCGCGATGAAGGTGGTGAGGACAATCAGGATTACTGCAAGCAACGACATTAGGCTAATATAGCTACTCAATCCGCTTTCGGAAAGAAATACGCTGAAACATCTGCACTGATCCGTGCGGGGCGCAGTGTTTCGGCGTCTATGCAGCACCAGCTGGATTTGACTTCGGCGAGCACTTCCTCACCGCGTTTGATGACCGTGTCGTAAAATGCCCGTGCGCCGTGAATTTTTTCCAGCACCACATTGGCAACGACGTCATCCTCAAGAAAGGCTGGTTTGCGGTAGGTAATTTCGTGTTTTAACGCGACCCATGCGCGTGCGGCAACGGCGTCTGGCGGGGCGAGATTGCGCCAATGTTCCAGCACCGCTTCTTGCACCCAGTTCAGGTAACGCGAATTGTTCACATGCCCCATAAAGTCGATGTCTTCGGGCAGGATTTTGATCGGGAACAGGTGGGAAAGTGTTGTCATGATTTAATGTATATAGGGATCGAATGTTACAAAATCCACAACGGTGGCAAAATATCCTTTCTTGCCAATTCTGGCGGCCTGTGGCTTTAGAAATTCCATGACTCAGCCCCTTACACTCTACCAAAAAATCTGGGACGCGCATGTCGTCTCGGCCCGGCCAGATGGCACGTGCCTGATCTTTATCGACCGGCATCTGGTTCATGAAGTGACCAGCCCGCAAGCGTTTGAAGGCCTGCGGAATGCGGGGCGGACGGTGCGTCGCCCCGACCTGACACTCGCGGTTCCTGACCATAACCTGCCAACCACCGCACGGCTGGATGTTGCCGGTAACCGCATCCCCATCGCCGACCCCGAAAGCGCTACGCAATTGGCGGCATTAGAGGCCAACGCCCCCGCATTCGGTATCCGCTATATCGGCGCGACGGACCGCGAACAGGGCATTGTCCATGTTGTCGGGCCGGAACAGGGCTTTTCGTTGCCCGGGACAACCATCGTTTGCGGCGACAGCCATACGGCCTGCCATGGCGGGCTTGGTGCGCTGGCATTCGGCATCGGCACCAGCGAGGTGGAGCATGTGCTGGCCACGCAAACGTTGCAACTCAGCCGATCGAAATCGATGGAGGTCCGCGTGGACGGCGAGATCGGCCCGGGTGTTACCGCCAAAGACATTGTGCTGCACATCACCGGCGTGTTGGGCGCGGCGGGTGGGACCGGCTATGTTATTGAATACACCGGCAGCGCGATCCGCGCCTTGTCCGTCGAGGGCCGCTTGACGGTCAGCAACATGGCGATTGAGCACGGCGCGCGCGCTGGATTGTGCGCACCCGATGAAAAGACGTTCGCGTATCTGAAGGACCGCCCGATGGCTCCAAAGGGCGCAGATTGGGACGCAGCCATTGCCTATTGGCGCACGCTGGCGACCGATGCAGGCGCAGCCTATGACAAGGTCGTGGTCATCGATGCAGCCGACATCGCCCCGACCGTCACTTGGGGAACCAGCCCAGAGGACGTGCTGCCGATCACTGGCGTTGTGCCGGATCCTGCCAGCTTTGCCGATCCATCCAAGCAAGAAGCAGCGGCGAAATCGCTCGCCTATATGGGCCTGACCCCCGGCACGCCGATGTGCGAAGTTGAGGTGCAGAACATCTTCATCGGCAGCTGCACCAACAGCCGCATCGAAGACCTCCGCGCCGCTGCCGCCGTTTTGAAAGGCCGCCACAAAGCCGCCAGCGTCAAATGGGCCATCGTCGTCCCCGGCAGCGGATTGGTCAAAGCGCAAGCCGAAGCCGAAGGGCTGGACAAAGTGTTTATCGACGCAGGCCTGGAATGGCGCGAACCGGGTTGCTCGGCGTGCCTCGGCATGAACCCCGATAAAGTGCCAGCGGGGGAGCGCTGTGCGTCAACATCGAACCGCAATTTTGTGGGGAGGCAGGGGCCGGGGGCGAGGACGCATTTGGTAAGCCCCGCGATGGCGGCAGCGGCGGCAGTGACGGGTCGGTTGTGCGATGTGCGGGAGTTGGTTGTGTAGATGCGCCAGCCTTTATGCGAACAGGCTTCGGTATCCGATAGTGCGGTGCTTCCATCGAAAACAAAAGCGCTGTGGTGGATCGCAATGCCATTTCTAATCCTAATTGCGGGTTAGACGATTTGGGGCAGTTCAGCACTTCTAACCGCGCCGCCAATCTGGGTTAACTGTAGCGTCATTTTAGTCGGCGTTGGTTACTTTTTTTGTTGGACAAAGACGATTGATGAGATTCACCGACAAAGAAACGAGGTTTGGAATGCTTCGCTTTGGGGAAGGTTTTCCTTGGTTGTATTTTTTCCGGCTTTGCTCATGCCTTATGCCCTGCGCCTTGGTATCGAAATTGCTAGTTTTTCGTTTTTTCCTGCAGCTACATCTAGTCAAGAACTGTTGATCGTACGCGCGAGTGGAGGGAAGACTTGGGGAACTTGGCTCAATGTGCAATTTCCAGATGCAACTGGCAGAGATCCTCGCGTCCGGGTCACTGACCAACTTCATCAACAATATTGGCATGTAAGCACGTTGAAGAAGGACTGCATTGTTATGCAAACCCAAAAGGGCCGGTGGGGGGTGATCAGAGTGCTTCGTCCAACTTATTGGAATACTCAGATAGACGTCGACCGCCTTCGAAAGAACTGTTTTACTACAGACGAAACATCAAGACCTTAAACCATTTCCAACTGATCGTTTCTAACTATCATCATTATAACACTAATTCTGCAAAAGTACATCTATGCATATCCCCTTGACATATCCCAACCTGTCTGCCACGATCCTCTCATGAACGCCCCATCAAAATTCTCACGCGAATCCGCACTATTCCGGTCAAACCGCAGTCAGGCGGTCCGGATTCCCAAAGATTTGGAATTCCCCGACGATCTAAAAAAAGTCGTAGTGCGAAAGGTTGGGAAGACAATTACCCTGACCCCCAAAGACGCGCTTTGGGACGAGTTTTTTGCGATGCTTCCCATCGATGACGATTTTGTCGCGCCTGACGATCTGCCTCCGCAAGAACGTGAATTTGGCTTCGATTGATGTTCGGCTCCATGCTTGACACCAATGTCTGCATCCGGGCGATGCGGCGGGGCGGAGAATACATCCTGGAACGGCTGAAATCCGACCCAGAGCAGCTGTGTCTCTCAACCATCATTTTGAATGAGCTTTACGTTGGTGCAGAGCTTTCGGCACGGCCAGACCATCATATGCTATTGGTTACAGAGCTCGCCAGCCGCTTGACCGTGCTCGACTTTGACGACAACGCCGCACGCCATGCGGCAGACATTCGTGCAAACCTTTCGCGCAAAGGCCAGTTGATCGGCAGCAACGATATGCTCATAGCTGGTCATGCCCGCAGCCTCGGTTTGATGTTGGTTACAAATGATCTGTCAGACTTTAAGCGAGTTGATGGCCTGCGCTGCGAGGATTGGCTTGCTGAAACCAAGGATGCACCATGAACCCTGTCTCCAATATCTCCGGCAAAGCCTATCCGTTTGGCCTGAAAAATGTCGATACCGATGTTATCATCCCCGCCGCTTGGCTGAAAACCATCAGCCGCTCTGGCCTTGGCAAGGGTGCGTTTGAGACTATTCGTACCGATCCCGACAATCTGTTCGACTCAGCCGAATATGCGGGGTCGCCGATCCTGATCGCGGGGGATAATTTTGGCTGCGGGTCTTCCCGGGAACATGCGGCATGGGCGCTGGATGATATGGGGATCAAAGCGGTGATTGCGCCGTCATTTTCTGACATATTTTCGGGCAATGCGTTTAAGAACGGGTTGTTGACGGTGGTGTTGCCGCAAGAGGCGATTGACCGGCTGATGGAGGTCGCCAAAAGCGATCCGATCCATATTGACCTCGAACATCAAACAGTCACTACGCCGTTTCAGGATCGTTTTGTGTTTGAAATCGACCCGTTCCGTAAACATTGCTTGCTGCAAGGGCTTGATGAAATCGGGCTGACGCTGGCGAGTGCGGACGCCATCTCGGTGTATGAAAACAGGCTGGCGACAGAGAAGCCTTGGCTCGCTCCATCGGTTGCATAATCCGGCGCTTGCGCCAATTTATGTAAAGAAGGCGGGAAGGAAAAAAGTAGGGAGGGTGTTACGCACCTTCTTACCGACTTCTTTCCTTCCCGCCTTCTTTACATCCTACACGCGCCTAATTCAGCCAATTGCAACAACAGATGAAACCGCTATGCAGCAGCCAAGAGTCCGCTGCGCGGATAGGATTTGAACGAGAGGAATGTCCCATGAAAGCCCTGTTATCCACCACCACTGGCGGCCCCGAAACTCTGGTGTTGGGCGATCTGCCCGAGCCTGTCGCTGGCGCAGGGCAAGTGGTGGTTGCCGTAAAGGCATGTGCGATCAACTTTCCCGATACGTTGATTATCGAGGACCGCTATCAGGTCAGACCGCCCCGTCCGTTTGCGCCGGGTGGCGAGATTGCGGGGGTTATCGAATCGGTGGGCGATGGCGTCACCGACTTTGCCGTTGGCGACCGCGTACTTGCCGGTTGCGGCAGTGGCGGCTTGGTTGAACGGATCGCGCTCTCGACGCACAACCTGTATAAAATGCCCGACAGCATGTCCTTTGAGGAAGGCGCATCGTTGCTGATGACGTACGGCACCAGCATCCATGCGCTTAAAGATCGCGGGCGGATGCAGGCCGGTGACAACGTCCTTGTGCTTGGCGGTGCAGGCGGCATCGGGATTTCGGCGATTGAGCTGGCCAAAGCGTACGGTGGCCGCGTGGTCGCTGGCGTGTCGAGCGAAGCCAAAGCCGAGGTTGCGCGGCAAGCAGGCGCAGACGAAGTCGTCGTCTATCCCTATCAGCCGTTCGATAAAGACCAATCCAAAGCGGTCGCGGAAATGTTTAAGGCCGCCGCTGGCCCGAACGGATACAACATCATTTATGACACTGTGGGCGGTGATTATTCCGAACCGGCGGTGCGTTCTATCGCATGGGAAGGGCGCTTTTTGGTTGTCGGCTTTCCGGCTGGCATCGCCAAATTGCCGCTGAACCTGACCCTACTGAAAAGCTGTGATGTCTGCGGCGTGTTCTGGGGCGCTTATGCTGCGCGCGAGCCTGTGAAGAACCGTGCGAATATCGCGGAATTGTTTGATCTTTATAGCGCAGGCAAGATCAAACCTTTGGTGTCAGAGACATTCCCGCTGGAACGCGGCGGCGACGCAATTGCCAAGTTGGGCAACCGGGAAGCGGTCGGCAAGCTGGTTGTGACGATGTAAGCCTTGCAGGCGTGGCCCTTGTTTGGCAGGGGCCGCGTGACTATTTTATGAGCTTAGCGGCAGAGGATTTGACCATGACCACATTCGACAATCGCGAAAACGCCTTTGAAAACAAATTTGCCCATGATGCGGACATCGAGTTTCGCGTTACTGCGCGCCGGAACAAGCTGGTCGGTTTATGGGCCGCCGAACAAATGAAGCTGACCCCCGAAGAATCAGATAGCTATGCCAAATCGGTGGTGCAGGCCGATTTTGAAGAAGCGGGTGACGAAGACGTTGTTCGCAAATTGCTGGGCGATCTGACCTCGGCTGGCGTTGAAACCGACGATGTTGCCATTCGCGCGATGCTCGATACCAAAATGGTCGAGGCGCGCCGCCAGTTTATCGAACAGGCATAAGGGTCCGTAAAATGGCGATGGCAGCGGACGAGATTGAAGGCATGATATTGGCAGCTTTGCCGGGCGCTATGGTCACAATCACCGACCTTCGCGGCGATGGCGACCATTATGCCGCGCATGTCATTAGCGAAATTTTCCGCGGCATGCCCCGCGTCAAACAACATCAAACCGTGTATAACGCATTGGGTGGCAAAATGGGCGGCGTGCTCCACGCGCTGCAACTGACCACTGCGACGCCATAGAGTATCGTTTTTGTACCGTTAGTGCTGAGCCTGTCGAAGTACGTCCTACCGCAAAGCGCCCTTCGACAGGCTCAGGGCTAACGGTTAAAGTTGAGGAAATGATTATGTCAGCAAACGAACGTATCGATGAACTGGTCAAGGCCAACAATGTCGTCCTGTTTATGAAGGGTTCGCCGTTGTTCCCGCAGTGCGGATTTTCCAGCAAAGCGATTGCTATCCTCGATCATCTCAACGTCGAATATGCCAGCGTTGATGTGTTGCAAGACATGGAAATCCGCCAAGGCATCAAAGAATATTCCGACTGGCCCACCATCCCGCAGCTGTACGTCAAAGGCGAATTCCTTGGCGGCAGCGACATCATGATGGAAATGTACGAAGCGGGCGAGTTGCACGATCTGGTTGCGCAGCACGGGCTGGCTAAGGCTGAGTAAGCCTATTTCGCCCAACTTCTACGTTTGCCCTGAGTAGTGCTGAAGCCGAATGGCTGAAGTGCGTATCGAAGGGCCATCCTTTTCATTTAAGGCAGGCGCTTCGATACGGCGCTTCGCCCTTTCGCTGCGCTCCGGGCCTCAGCACCTACTCAGCACAAACCGGACTGGGGCCATAATCACTCCACCCGTCGGATCGTCGGCATCAACAGGTGCAACCAAGCCAGCGCCAACAGGTAAGATACCGAAGCAAACAGGAACAACGGCGTAAAGCCAAGCCCTGCAACCAGCACCAGCCCGGTAATCTTTGAAATCGCAGCACCCGCCATGTTGCCCATAAAGGCTCCGAACGCAGTCACCCGGCCCACCTTGGCGCGCGGTACGACATCGGTAATCGTCGAGAAGATTGATAGCGAAAAGCCCTGATGCCCGGCCATCACCACACCCATCATGATCGCCACGGGCCAAAAGGCGTTGAGATTAAGCACCAGCGGCAAAGGGAGCACGATCAGTGCAGAGACCAGCATGATGGTCTTGCGCACACGATTGACGCTCCAGCCCTTTTCCAGCAACCGTGTTGAAATCCAGCCAAAAAGAAACGCGCCACCGCCTGAACCGATAAAGGCTATCGACAGCGGAACAGCGAGCTCCTCGGTCGTCAGCTGGTACGTTTTGCGATAAAAGTCGGGCAACCAAAAACCCATCAGCCACCACGTCGCATCCGACAACGCTTTGGCGACTACGATGGCCCATGTCTGGATGTTGGTCAGGATGGGGCCATAAGACGCGCCGTCATCGTCGCCGCCATCCTCGCTGGGATCGATCGCAGCGTCGTCGAATTTCACCCCGCGCGCAAACCACAGCCACAAAGCTAGCGCGATAAAGCCGCTTGCGCCGGCAAAAATCAACGCCCCACGCCAGCCCGCTGCATCGAGCAATAGGGGTATCAGGAAAAAGGTGCCGATGGTGCCCACGCCCGCAATCGCTGTGCCTACGCCAAAAGCAAAGCTGCGTTTGTCAGGCTCGAATAGGGTAGCAACGGTCTTGATCGTCAGCGGCGTCTGAACCGCCTCTGTCGCGCCCAGACCAATGCGCGCGCCGATTACCTGCCACGCAGCCAAGGCCCAACCATGCGCCAAAGCAGCGACGCTCCAAGTGGAGACCCCCAACACCATCGAACGCCATACGCCCAGCCGGTCAACCAGCCAGCCTGTGACCAGAAAGGAAAAAGCCGCCACCATTTGCGTCAAAAACGCGAGATCGCCATAATCATCATCGGTCCACCCGAAGTCAGCGGACATATAGGGCTTTAATATCGCGATAACCGGCCGGTCCATCGCGTTGAAAATGCCCGCGACGCACAACAGGCCAAA
>JANOTI010000061.1:0-4668 GCA_031416255.1 Sphingomonadales bacterium
GTTGAGGAATTTGCCTGCAATATAAGCGATGCGGGTGATCGTGCCCCGTATGGGTGTACGATTGATGTGGACATCAAACACGCTCATGAAAATCGACACGCGGGTCATCGGCTGATCGCCTAGTCCAGCAGGGCCGGATAATTCCGGCGGCGGCGGGACAATCTCGATCAAAGTGACAAGGCCATCGGCAGGCGCGACGATAAATCGGTCATCTTGCGGTGTGGTACGGGCAGGATCGCGGAAGAACGCCAGTGTCCAAGCCGTGACGACAGCCATTGGCCACGCTAAAGTCTCCCACGCCATCACAGCAAAGAAAACGCAGACAGCGCCAGCGATTAGCCCGAATTTGCGACCCTCGGGATGGACAGGCGGAAACGCCCATTTTGCGACCCCGGCTCCCCGGTTAGTCATTTCTTTCTTATTCATAGTGTCGCTCATTAAGCTCGGTTGGCCGATGTTACAACCTTTAGCTTGCATCACCGATGGTCGTGGCGTGCGGAAGACAGCATAAATCTGTCGCCGGATGCTGGTTAAACCGTGCCGCCACATAAACTTGCTCATCGGCAAAATCTTGCTATGGCGCTCCGAACATCAGGCAAAAACATCCTCAGGAAAGCTGCATTCTTATGGCAAAAATTAAGGTGAAAAACCCCGTCGTTGAATTGGATGGCGACGAAATGACCCGGATTATCTGGGAATGGATTCGCGAACGCCTGATTTTGCCCTATCTCGACATTGACCTGAAATATTATGATCTGGGCATGGAATATCGGGATAAAACCGATGACAAAGTTACCGTCGATTCCGCCAATGCAATTCGTGAATTTGGTGTTGGCGTCAAATGCGCAACGATTACCCCTGATGAAGCGCGCGTTGAAGAATTTGACCTGAAGAAAATGTGGAAATCGCCAAACGGCACCATCCGCAATATTCTTGGCGGCGTGGTTTTCCGCGAGCCGATCGTGATCCAAAATGTCCCGCGCTTGATTCCGGGCTGGACCGATCCTATCGTCATTGGTCGGCATGCCTTTGGTGATCAATACCGCGCTACCGACTTTCTTGTCCCTGGCCCAGGTAAGCTGCGCCTGGTTTGGGATGGCGATGATGGCCAGAAAATTGATGAGGAAGTATTCCAGTTTCCGTCACCCGGCGTTGCGATGGCAATGTACAATCTGGATGACTCCATCCGTGATTTTGCCCGTGCATCACTCAATTACGGTGTAACCCGCGAATGGCCGGTGTATCTGTCGACCAAGAACACCATCCTCAAATATTATGATGGCCGTTTTAAGGACCTGTTTCAGGAAATATTTGAAACTGAATTTGCCGCCAAGTTCAAAGAAATTGGTATAGTCTATGAACATCGTTTGATCGACGATATGGTCGCATCCGCACTGAAGTGGTCGGGCAAATTCATCTGGGCGTGCAAGAATTACGACGGTGATGTGCAGTCGGATCAGGTCGCGCAAGGCTTTGGTTCGCTAGGCCTTATGACGTCGATTTTGATGACGCCCGATGGTAAGACCGTTGAGGCAGAGGCAGCACACGGCACCGTCACCCGCCATTTTCGTCAGCATCAGGCAGGCAAGGCGACATCGACCAACCCGATTGCGTCGATCTTCGCTTGGACCGGTGGCCTTAAATTCCGCGGCAAGTTTGACGAAACGCCGGATGTTACCCGTTTTGCCGAGACGCTAGAAGAAGTCTGTATCCAGACTGTTGAAGACGGCCATATGACAAAGGACTTGGCAATCCTGATTGGCCCCGATCAGGCGTGGATGACGACTGAGCAGTTCTTTGAACAGGTCCGCTCGAACCTAGAAGTTAAGATGGGCAGCTGGCAGTAAGTCTGGCTCAAACCTAATTTGAAAGACGCGGGGAGAAATCTTCGCGCCTTTTTTATTGCGCACCGCTTCCCTTCTTATGTTGCATGTGCGTAAAAGACTGCATGGCAGGCGAAATGCATACTGGCGAGACCATCAGCGACATTGTCGTCATCCTTGGTGCAGCAGGGATTGTCATTCCCGCATTTGCCCGGTTCCGGATTACGCCAATCATAGGGTTTATTTTGGTCGGCATATTGGTCGGACCTTTTGGTCTCGGTGCGCTGGTCTTCCGCTATCCAGTACTTGAATGGTTCACCATCTCCGATCAGGATGATTTCAAATCCATTGGTGAATATGGGATCATCCTGTTGCTGTTTTCCATTGGTCTGGAACTGTCGTTTAAACGGTTGTGGAAAATGCGACGACTGGTGTTCGGCGTTGGCGCGGCGCAATTGCTGGGTGCCGGCGTTCTCATTGCGACCGGTCTATATGTCGCAGGCTATGGCATCACAGCGGCGGCGGGAATAGGAATTGCGCTTGCACTATCCTCAACCGCGCTCGTTCTGCCGATTTCAGGAACCAAATCCGCGGTTGGTCAATCGGCTTTGGCGATGCTGTTGTTTGAAGATCTGGCGATTGTCCCGATCATATTCGTTTTAGCCGCACTTGCGCCGCAGGTGGGTGGGGACGCTGTCTGGGACGATATCGTGGGTGCGCTTTGGCAAGGCGGTCTGGTAATCGTTGCGATGCTGATCCTAGGGCGGTTCATGCTCCCCCGTCTGTTCGGTCAAGCGGCGCGCACGAAAAGCCCGGAACTGTTTGTCTCTGTCAGCCTGTTGGTGGTGATCGTTTGCAGTCTTGCGACCAGCGCCGTTGGGCTATCGCCCATTGTCGGCGCAATCATTGCGGGGATACTGATTGCCGAAACCGATTACCACACTGAAGTCGAAGTGATGACGGCGCCGTTCAAAGGCTTGGCGCTTGGTGTGTTTCTGATTTCCATCGGGATGCAAATCGACTTGCGCTTTGTTGCGTCCAATTGGACGACACTGGTTGGAGCCGTCGCGGCAGTTGGGATTGTAAAGGCCGCTGTGACCGCAGCTTTGCTCAAACTAAACGGCGCACGCACAGGTACGGCAACCGAAACGGGTGTTTTGATGGCCAGTCCGTCGGAGACTACACTCATTGTGCTGGGGGCAGCAGGCGCGGCACAAATCATTAGCGCAGATACCATCAATTTCTGGCAAGTGGCGACGGCTATCGGCTTAACCATCACGCCCATTTTGGCCCGGATTGGTCGGGATATGTCGCGGCGTATTGAATTGCGCGAAAGTGATGACGAGGCGCATGAACTTGACGAAAGTATGGAGCCGCGCACTGTTATCCTTGGCTTTGGGCGCGTTGGACGTTTGGTCGCCGATATGCTGCGTATTCATAACCAGCCCTATATCGCGGTGGATACCAACGTGGATGCAATTGCAGAGGCGCGGCGCGAGGGTTACATAGTTATCTTTGGTGATGTGTTGCGCCCCGATACATTGGATAAACTTAGTCTTGGTCACGCCCGTGCGTTAATCCTGACGATGGATCAGCCGGTGCTTGCTGAACATATCGTCAAACGTGTGCGCGCGTGGATACCCGATTTGACCATCGTGGCGCGGGCTCGCGATCCTGAACATGCGGCGCGGCTGTATAAGGCTGGCGCAACCGATGCTGTGCCCGAAACGCTGGAAAGCTCGCTGCAATTGTCCGAAGCGATGCTTGTTGACCTGGGTGTCCCGATGGGACCGGTAATTGCGTCGATCCACGAAAAGCGCGACGAATACCGCCGTGCGATTATGCAGGCCGGAGAAATGGACGTTGAGCCTAGGCTGAAGTCGATAACGACTTAAGCCAGTAGCTGCCGGATTGCCTTTAGTGCAGCCTGTGCCTCATCATTGCCAGCCGGTCCGCCGCCTTGCGCCATTTCTGGACGTCCGCCGCCGCCTTGCCCACCCATAGCGGTGGTCGCAGCGCGGACGAGATCCGGTGCTGCATAGTGCGTGGTCAGTTCTGGCGAGACAGCGACGACAACAGTGTTGGCACCTTCATTCGCCGCAACAATCACCACGATTCCGCCGCCAAGCGCTTTCATTTGATCATCCGCTAGCCCGCGCAAAGCCTTTGGCTCGATGCCGGGAATAACCTGGCCCATGAAGTTGATGCTGCCGATTTTTTCGGCTTCGACTTTTGTCCCGCCGCCGCCCGAAAGTGCTAGCTTGGTTTTGGTATCGGACAGTTCTTTTTCCATCAAGCGACGTTCTGCAAGCAATGTCTCGACACGCGCCGCAACTTCGTCGGGCGCGGTTTTCAACATTGACGCGATGTCTTTCAACTGGCTTTCGCGGCGGGCCAAATGCTGGCGGGCCGCTTCGCCGGTCAGCGCTTCGATCCGGCGAATGCCGCTGGCGACCGCACCTTCGGAAACGATAGTGACAAGGGCAATGTCGCCCAAAGCATTGACGTGCGTTCCGCCGCACAGTTCGACAGAGTAATTGCTACCCGAAGTATCGCCCATGCTGAGCACGCGGACTTCGTCGCCGTATTTTTCGCCGAACAACGCAAGCGCCCCTGCGGCGACGGCGTCGTCGGGCGTCATCAACCGCGTGGTCACTGCGCGATTGCCTCTGATCTGCGCGTTGACCTCTGCCTCGACCGCAGCGATTTCGTCCGCTGTCACCGCTTGGTTGTGCGAGAAATCGAAACGCAGACGGTCTGGTGCAACCATGCTACCCTTTTGCGTCACATGGCCTCCAAGATGGTTGCGGAGAGCGGCATGCAGCAAGTGCGTCGCGCTGTGGTT
>JANOTI010000062.1:0-2253 GCA_031416255.1 Sphingomonadales bacterium
GCAAAATTACGTGCCGCCTCTGGATCGCCCATCGCGTGGCCGCCATATTTGATGACAAAGGTTTTGCCCGCGTAACGCTGCATATACGGCAGCGCCTCGGTCAGCGTTTCGGCTTTAGCGAGCAGTTCCTGCATCTGGGCAGTGTGGGGGCTTGACGTGGTCATGATGCGGCGCGGGTTATGCGTTCGCTGCTTTCCCGTCAAGTTTACGGCCCAGATTGACGACAATCGCAATCACCACCGGGATCAGCACAAAGGACAAAACCACTTTAGTCAGCATCTGTCCGGCCATCAATTCGCCAATCGGGCGGACGCCGTAGAATGAGATCGAGATGAACAGCAAAGTGTCGATAATCTGCGACAAAGCCGCCGCGATAATACCGCGTACCGCAGCATAGCTGCCGGTCGCAGAGCGCAGCTTGTCAAACAACCAGACGTTCAGTGTTTGCGATGTGCCATAAGCGATAATCCCCGCGAGCATCATCCGCCAGCTTTGACCCAGAATGACAGGGAATGCCTCAATCGCTGGTGGATACATGTCTTTGTCATGCGGCATTTGGATGACGATCAGCGATAGCAAAATCGCACCGATCAAAGGTAGGAAACCCAGACGCACCAGTCGATTCGCCGTCTCTGTGCCATGCAGTTCGGCAATCCCGCTGGATATGCCAACAAGCAACAGAAACGGGAAAATTCCAGCCTCAACCGCTAAGGGGCCAAGCGCAACCTGCTTTGCGCCCAACACGCCCGCGATGGTCACCATGCCGCCGTAAAATATCGCAAACAGGAAAAGCGATTGGGGGATTGATGGCCCCGGTTGTTGGTTGCTGGTCATGGCTTTGTTCCCCTTGCTAATCCTTATGGGTAACGCGAAAAACGGCTGATGCAAGGCCCGCCCATCAATTCACAACAATTCGTCACCCTGAACTTGTTTCAGGGGTCATTTCTCCGCATAAGCTTTGGTATGAGTGGCGCGATGGATGCTGAAACAAGTTCAGTATGACGGCGTTTGGAGTTGAGGGGGAAGTTTATGCAAATCCTAATGAGCCTGGCGGGTATGACGTTGATCCTCCTGATCGCGTTTATTCTTTCGTCTAACCGCAAAGCAATTCGCCCGCGTGTCGTGCTCTCTGCTTTTGCGTTGCAGGCCGGGCTGGCCGCATTGGTGCTGTATGTGCCGATTGGTAAAGTCATACTGCAAAACGCTTCATTCGGCGTCTCGAACCTTTTGGGTTACGCTAATGAAGGCACGAAATTCCTCTTCGGCGCGCTGGCGAGCGATCCCTTGGGACAGAATTTTGCGATCCAGGCATTGCCGGTTATCATCTTCTTCGCCGCGTTCATTTCGATCCTCTATTATCTGGGCATCATGCAATACGTGATCCGCTGGATCGGCGGGGGCCTTCAGAAAATCACCGGCATTTCCAAGGTCGAAAGCCTGTGTGCCGCATCGAACATCTTCGTTGGCCAGTCGGAATCGCCACTGGTGATCCGGCCCTATCTGGCGACGCTCAATCCCTCGCAGCTGTTCTGCGTTATGACCGTCGGTATGGCCGGTGTCGCAGGCACTATTTTGGCCGCTTATGCCTCGATGGGCATTCGAATCGACTATCTGCTCGCCGCTGCCTTCATGTCGGCACCCGGCGGAATATTGATGGCAAAGCTGATGATGCCCGATGTGCCACCGACGCCGCTGACCGAAAGCGACCCGAGGCTGCCTAATCCGCATCTTGCGCCGCTGAGCGTGAACGATGAGCCGGAGATGGTGCATGATGACGGCGAAGAAAAGCCCGCCAACATCATCATGGCCGCAGCACAAGGCGCGCAAACCGGGGTTAAGCTGGCGGTCGCGGTCGGAGCTATGGTGCTGGCCTTTGTGGCACTGGTGGCGCTGGCCAATGGCCTCGTCAGCACGGCAGGAGGCTGGGTTGGCCATCCTGAATGGTCGTTCCAGATGTTGATCGGCTATCTCGTCGCGCCAATCTTCTATCTGCTCGGCGCTCCCGATTGGGCCGAAGCATTGCGGGCCGGGGGCTTTTTCGGCACCAAAGTGGTTCTGAACGAATTCGTCGCCTTCATCGATCTGGGGCAGCTATCCACTGGCGCAGGGGGACTCTCGGAACGGACCGTGGCGATCGTCACTTTTGCGCTGTGCGGCTTTGCCAATTTCAGCTCGATTGCGATCCAGATGGCGGTGACCGGCAGCCTCGCCCCCAACCAGCGCCCGGTGATTGCCCGGTTGGGAATCAAGGCG
>JANOTI010000063.1:0-2969 GCA_031416255.1 Sphingomonadales bacterium
CGGCGAAGGCTACTTCGTCGGGGGTGATGCGGTTGCCGTTGCGATTTGCCGCTGCCATTGCGGCCTGCACGGCAGCGAGCATATCAGGGGCGTGGACGGCGAGGGCTCCCAGATAGATGTCGGCGCGGAACAGGAATATGCCGCCGTTCCAGCTGTGATTGCCCTCGGCCAACATCGCCTCTGCGCTGGCGGCATCGGGTTTTTCGACAAAGCGGGCCACGGATTGGAGGCCACCCGAAAGCGCGTCGCCCATCTGGATATAGCCATAGCCAGTTTCGGGGCCGGTTGGCGCGATGCCGTAGGTGACCATCCAGCCTGCCTCGACCAGCGGGAGCGCGGCGTGCGTTGCGGCGTGGAATGCGGCAACGTCGGTGATGGCATGGTCGCTGGGCATCACCAGCAAAACGGCTTTGGGGTCGCTTGCGGCGAGCGCGGCCAGCGCGATGGCGGGGGCGGTGTTGCGTGCGCAGGGCTCCAGCAGGATGACGGCGTTCGTATCGGCGCACTGTTCTTCGACCAAATCGGCATGCGCAGCGTTGGCGACGATAATGGGTGCGGCAAAATTTTGCGCGTCGCTCACGCGGTCGAGCGTCAGTTGGAACATCGTGAGCTCTGCGGTCAGTGGCAGGAATTGCTTGGGCCGCTGTGGAGTAGATAATGGCCACAAACGTGTGCCGCCGCCGCCAGACAATATCACCGGAATGACTACCATGTACAAAACTCCTTAAGCAGGCAGGCATATTGCATAGACCATAAGGCGGCAAGGCGAAGTCGCCGTTTCCGACACTCTGCCTGCCGCAATTCTTCCCAAAAATTCAGGCATCTGATGTGCAACTGTAAAATTAATCGACACTTTACCTTTGGCGGGTAGAACAATGGCATGATCCGGCTTTTCAAGCATTACGTGCCCTATGCGGTTTTGTTCCTGGCACTGGTCGATTTCTGTCTGCTGCTTGCCGCGGCGGAAACGGCTTGGGTTATTCGTGCCAACCAAATCGGTATGGGCATAGATTATATCGGCAACCGTGTGTGGCCGTTGGTTACCTTTGCCTCGGCGGTGCAACTGGCTGCGATGGCTGTTGGGGTGTACAGTCAGGATTCGCTGCAATCGCTGCGTTTTGCGATTGCGCGGTTGTTGGTGGCGATATCGCTGGGCGTTATCTTTATGGCGATTATGGCGTTTGCTTTACCCGGCATGACGCTGTGGCGGTCGAACTCGCTTTACGCCATGGGGCTAGCCTTTGTGTATCTGGCGATGGCGCGGGCATTGCTTGGCAGTCTTGTCGGCGGTACAGCGTTTAAGCGGCGGTTGATGGTATTGGGCGCCGGAAAGCGCGCGCAGCGGATTAAGGATCTGGAGGCAAAGCCGGGATCGGGTTTCGTCGTTGTCGGCTATATCTCGCTCGATCAATCCAAACGCGTGATCCCAGAAGCAATTGACCGCGACGCGATCTATAACCTTGCCGATTATGTCGAAAAACTGGCGACCAGCGAAGTGGTGCTGGCGTTAGAAGAACGGCGCAACGCTTTGCCGTTGAAAGATTTGCTGCGGATCAAAACCACCGGTGTCCATGTCAACGAAATATCCAGCTTTTTGGAACGCGAAACCGGCCGCGTAGATCTGGACAGCGTCAACCCCAGCTGGCTGATTTTCTCCGACGGGTTTTCTTCGGGCCGCAGGCTTTCGGGTATCGCCAAGCGGGTGTTCGATATCATCGCCAGCCTAGTTTTGCTGGGGCTAACGGCGCCGCTGATCGTTGTGTTTGCGATCATCGTGAAATTGGAAAGCAAAGGTCCGGCATTTTATCGGCAACAGCGTGTCGGGCTTTATGGCCAACCGTTTGATGTGTTCAAACTGCGCTCAATGCGCTCCGATGCAGAGGTTGAAGGCAAAGCGGTCTGGGCTTCGAAAGATGACCCGCGCATCACCCGCGTTGGAAAGTTTATCCGTCTTGTTCGTATCGATGAACTGCCGCAAACATGGTGCGTGCTAAAGGGGCAGATGAGCTTTGTCGGCCCCCGCCCGGAACGCCCCGAATTTGTTGCCGATCTTGAACAGCAAATGCCTTATTATGCAGAACGCCACATGGTCAAACCGGGCATTACGGGCTGGGCGCAGATCAACTATCCTTATGGTGCATCAATCGACGATGCCCGGCACAAGCTGGAATATGATCTGTATTATGCCAAAAACTACACGCCGTTTCTGGATATATTGATCCTGCTGCAAACGTTGCGCGTCGTCCTGTGGCCCGACGGAGCCCGCTGAGATGGCTAGCTTTTTTGCCGATATAGGATTTTGGGGGCACGGGGCCGTCGGCTTTCTATACGCGGTGCTCGCGATCTGGCTGTTCCAGCATTACGGCTTAGGCAATCGCCAACGCACATGGCTGATCGTTGCGTTGGCGACAACTGCGCTGTGGGGCATGACGATCTTTATGTTCGGCCCTGTGGGGCTGCCCACGATGCTTGCTGAAACTGCCCGAAATTTTGTTTGGCTCGGATTTTTGTTCGCTTTGCAACGCAGCGTTGAGACAAGCGAGCAGCCGCGCACGACAAACATGACTTATGGGGCATTATGGTTGGTGCTGCTGCTGCAACCGGTTCTCGATTTTGCCGTTCAATATGCCACTATTCACACCGAGTATTCCGCAAGTGCCGTTGCAGTTGAACAATCAGCGCAATTGTTGCGGATGATTTTTGCCATCGGTGCGGTTGTTCTTGTTCACAATCTTTACACCGGTTCGGCACCCGATGCCCGCTGGGGCGTTAGCCTACCGATGGCAGCGTTGGCGGCGATGTGGATGTACGATTTGAACCTTTACACCATTGCGTATCTCAGTGAGACCCGCGCACTGGAATTGATCGCTATGCGTGGCCCGGGAATGGCTCTGCTTGCCCCTGTATTTATAATCGCGGCTAAACGGAACAGCAATTGGCGGCTGAAATTGTCGCGGTCGGTAACGTTT
>JANOTI010000064.1:0-4020 GCA_031416255.1 Sphingomonadales bacterium
GAAAAAACGCGGCTGGCAAAAACGCACAGGCAAAGCGCAGCGTAGCGAGCAACAATGGCGGTAAATGCTCCAAGGCCAATTTGATCACAACAAAGTTACTTCCCCAAACAGCCATAACAGCCAAAGCGAGGAGCATGTGCAGGCGGGGAAGAGTGTTTGTTTGCGGCATGAAAAATGGCTTTCGGTACCTGAGCTTGGCTATGCATGTGCAGCTATGATAGCGGCGGTGCAATGACAATATTACCGCACCGGCACCTCGTCACAGTTACTTTACCGTCGATTTTGCCGACATGGTACGTATTGGCCAAGCCCCCGCCGACATGCCCTGTTACCGCGGGGATTTTGTCAGTGGCCGGTTAAACGGCGCCGCTATTCACTCACAATTGCTTTGGTATTTGTCTCAATCAGCCTGATCGCATTGCTAATGGCTTTATCCTGCTTGATGGCGCCAGCTTGTAGCTCATCGGCAATTTCCAATAGCTGACCACTGATAATTGTTCCGGTTTGGGCTTCTTCCTGAATTGCTATCCCACCCTTGTTGTTTGCAACTTTGTCCCATTCGGCGCGCACAGCTGTCCAATAGCCTTGCGTCGCGGCCCAATAATCATCGGCAGCCTGTGTATTGTAATCGTCAAACTTGGTGTACGTGTTCAGGACATATTCCTGTACTATCGGCTTTAGCGTTTCATCTTTGGTCGCCATTTTGGTATTATCTTGCCAATGCACCCATCCGTCGGGTGATAATTGGTGCCGGTTTATCGAATGATAGCGGTCATAGACTGGACTACGCACAGCATCGCGGCGCGCAAGAGGGCGCCATGTCCAGTTGGATCGCCAACGGCGGACACCCGACTGTTCTTCAAACTGGCCCCAGCCGCCGTAACGTGGGCTGTCGTCCACTTGCCATACGGTTTGCGACCAGCGGCCACGGCGCATTTTTTCTGGGACATTTTCCCATTTCCAGACATTACGGTCCGCATAGGTCAAAACACGTACGGGTTCATATTCCCAATCCTGCCGCCAATGCTTGATTATCATATCTGTACCTTCGTTGTTGATGACAAGCATATGCTGCAGCACAATCTTTCGGCCCGTATCCTCAATCACGCGGACGACTTCGTTGCCACCAGATGTTTTCTTGTCGAGCGGAGTATAGTCAGGGTCCCAACGGGTGGATTCCTGCATGTCGAAGCGGACTTTGAAATTACCAGCCATCGCTAAAATGTCGGCACGGTCGGCGGCAAAGATAGCGGCTTCATCTGTGACTGGGCGCTCGGCGATTGGCGGATGAGCCAAAGCAGGACTGGTTGCGAAAGCGAGCGTGAGTAGCCCTGCGTAAAGATAGGATGTACGAATTTCCATGAGTAAGTCCTTTGGGATGGCCTAAAAACGAAAGCTAATTGAGGTGCTGGCGTTGCGACCAGGGCGGGTATATGCGTCTTTTACGATGGAGGTTGCGACCAGCCCGCGCACATCAGACCACAAAGTATATTTGCTGTCGAAGATGTTGAAGACGCCTCCGCGTACTGTAATCATTTCGCCGATGCGAAGATGCGCGGTGAAATCGAGCAGGAATACCGCATCGGGGCGATAGCAAGCTGTCGTGCAAACACCCGCCGATTCTGTCTGGCCTTTTTGACTATGATGCGTCAGCGCAAACTGCCCACCGTACCGGTTGTTTATAGGCTCACGGTATCCTGCTGCAAAAACAGCGGTCAGCGGGTCAATACTGGCCAGCCGTCCATCGACGCCGCCGGTCCGGCTGGTTTTGCCCCGCGCATAGGCCGCTGCCAGTCGTGCGTTAAAACCTGATGGCAAATTAAGGTCGATCTTTGCCTCTATGCCGTCCACCGTAACCTGCCCAATATTGATATATTGAAACAGGATCGGATTGGCGATTGTGCCTGTACCTCCGACCAGTTCTTGACTTATGAAATTGTCATATTCGGCTTTAAACGCGGTCAAGCTGCCGCTGACATTATCAGAGACCACACGGATGCCGCCTTCGAAGGATTCGCTTGTTTCCGGGCGCAAGCCGGGATTGGGCAATGTCCGATAAGCTGCAAATGGCGATGTCGGGTTTTCAAAAAACTGGTTCACTTGTGATGGCGATGGCGCCTTAAACCCGCGCGCATAATTGCCGAACAGGCGGATTGTTTCTGATAGTTTTGCTATCACGCCGAGTTTTGGGGATAGTTTTGACCCGGCTTGCGAGGAGCCGACGAACGTTGCCGGCAAAAGCGGATCATTTTTCGGATCGAGCGAATAGCGGTCCCAGCGGAGGGCAGGATACAGTGTCAGCCTTCCATCGCCGATGCTGATCTCGTCACCGATAAAAATGCCGCCCAACATATAGTCAGTTTCTGGAAACGGCCGCGTTGGGAAAACATCCGGCGCTGTCGGTACAGTTCCGCTGCGTAGCCCGCGCTGACGCGTAGAGCTATAATCACCGCCAAAAACGATATTGTGTTTGATAGCGCCTGTATCAAACCGAGCGCGGAGATCGGCTGAAGCGCCGACGACGCGGTTTGCAAAAATATTCAGGCGGGTGCGATCAGCGGTTGGCGTGCGCATTTCGTCGGTAAACTGGCTATCAAAAGCGTCCTGCCAATAAACAGCGGCGCGTATACTTTGTAACGTGCCGTCACCGGTCCAGCTCCAGTCGCCGGTGATCCGCTTGCGTTCTCCGGTGTCGCGGGCTGTTAGGCTGTCTATAATACTGCCAAAACCGTTACTGCCCTGACCTGACAAGATTACAGCGTTGAGCCGGGTATCGACATATTCCCCTGTGAGCCGCAACGTGTGACCGCCAGCGGGTTCGAAAACCAATCTGCCCAGCGCAGCATTCGACCTACCGTCCTGCGGATTGGATAGTGTGCGCGTTGCACCAATGCCTCCGTTGGTGTCAAGGCTGCCCTGATTTGCCAGTTCGTTAAAGTCGCGACGCGTAAAAGCGACCATGCCGGATACGGATCCGCTGCGAGCAGCGACAATTGCGGTTTCGGCAAATTCATTGTCATCCGAACTGTATCCGGCGCGCAACAACCCACCAAAATACTTTCCGCTTCCGATGATATCTGACGGGTCACTTGTGACAAAGCTGACTGCGCCTGCAAGTCCGTCGCTGCCATATAATGCCGAGGCTGGACCGCGAAGGATTTCAACCGATTTGACCAGCCCGATATCGACATAGTCGCCGCGTCCTGCAGATTGCGCTCCGAACGAAAATCCATCGGGAACGCGAACGCCATCGACTTGTATCAATACGCGATTGCCGCCGATGCCGCGGATGTTGAAGCTTTCATTACCACCCCTACCTGTTGAGGCGAGAGCCGCGCCAAAGCGTGCAGGCGCACGTGCGACCGATACGCCAGGTTCAAAGCGGACCAAGTCTTTAATATCAGTTGCAAGCTCATCGGCGATATCTTCGTCGGTTTTGACCGTTATGGTTGCGGGGGCTTCTTCCAACGCAATGGGTGTGCGCGTGGCCGTAACGACGATACGATTTTTGCGCTCCACCCAATACTCACCGTCATTGTCCTGCGCCGACGTGGGAAAGGTCGCGATGCTGCAGGCGATGGCCAATGACAGGATGATTGGCCGGGGCATCGCAAGTGCGTGGCGCTTTGCGCGACTCTGGCGATAGCTGATTACGGATGACGACAAGATAAATCCCCCATTTGCTAATAAGAACGATTCTCATTAGCAATTCAGTCTTGGGCGCGTCAAGGGACAATGATACGGCGACAGTGGGAATGTGCGCATCTGTGACACACTATTAGCGAAAAGGGATTGGGCTTTGAACCTGCGCACCGCCATGATAGCGGTAGCGCAATGACACTGTTGTTACACCGCCACCTCATCACAATGACTTTGACGGTCGATTTTGCCGGGATGGTGCATATCGGCCAAACCCCTGCAGGCCTGCGCCGCATTGCGCCTGTGACCGGAGGCAGCTTTATAGGCGAGCGGCTGAACGGTGAAGTCCTTCCCGGCGGGAACGACTGGCTCATCAACCGC
>JANOTI010000065.1:0-14463 GCA_031416255.1 Sphingomonadales bacterium
GCGGCGCAGGATCGGCTTGAAGACTTCGTACCCCGCGCCAACCGCTACGACGAAGACCGAAATTTTCCGTCTATTGAGGGAACCAGCTTCCTCTCCCCGCACCTCCATTTTGGCGAGATTACACCCAGCCAATGCTGGTACGCCGCGATGCGTGCAGGCGGATCGGTTGAGGTCTTTTTGAAAGAGCTTGTCTGGCGCGAATACAGCCAGAATGTTATTACCCAGTTTCCCGATTATGGCGTTAAAAACGCGCGTGACGCATTTGATGCGTTTTTGTGGCGCGATGTGAACGACCCCGAGGTCGCCGCTGAATTGAAGGCATGGCAACAAGGCTGCACTGGCTATCCCATCGTCGATGCCGGAATGCGCGAATTATGGGCAACGGGCTGGATGCACAATCGTGTGCGGATGATCGCCGCGTCGTTTCTGATCAAACATTTGCTGATCGACTGGCGCGTGGGCGAGCAATGGTTCTGGGACACGTTGGTCGATGCCGATTATGGCAGCAACGCAACCAATTGGCAGTGGACGGCGGGGACGGGCGTCGACAGCAACATGTTCGTCCGCATCATGGCGCCGTTATCGCAGTCTGAGAAATTTGACGCGACCGCCTATATTCGCAAATGGGTGCCTGAACTGGCCGGTGTGGATGCGCCGTATATTCACGACCCCGAGGAATTTGGACGAAAGCCAAAGAATTACCCGGCCAAAATCATCGGCCACCGCGAAGCGCGCGAGCGGGCTTTGGCGGCTTATGCCAGAATGAAACTGCCCGAATGATGCCACAATCGGATGTGATACCTGTATTACATCAATAAGGGGGCACAACATGCGAACTGTCGGACATTTACTCGCTTTCATCGCATTAGCGAGCTCTATGCCATTATCCGCTGCGCCCGATACCGGCCTGATTTTGCATGACACCGGCATTGGCCAACGCGGAACCGGAATAGGTGTATCGACCGGTGTCACAATCAAGCTGGGGCCTGACCGGATCGTTAAAGACAGCGAACGTGTGAAGCTTGGCATCGCCGCAGGGCCGGTATTCACACTGCGATCTGCCACTGCCAGAAACGGTGTAGTGAGGGGTAACCCTTCACTTGTCGGGTTGGAAATAAGACCGGGTTACGCGTCATCCATAAATCTGGCCGGTCAGCCGCTTATGACACGCTACACTTTGCTGGGGGCTGCAGAAAAGGATGAAGACGATGACAGACAAGGCACCGGTGATAAAGTCGCCTGGGTTGCTGCTGTTGCCGGGGGTGTCATGGTGCTGCTAGTCGGCGCTGCGACAATTGCCTTGATGACGGAGTGTTACGAATGCGGCGATTAACCGATGTTTAGCCTGTGACCTGTGCTGAAATCAGAAGCCAGTAACGCAACAATTGCCTCACCAACAACGGCAGGTTCCTTCAACGTCGCTGGATCTTCGCCGGGATAGGCAAGCGCCCGCATTTTGGTGCGGGTCTTACCGGGATCGACGATCGCTACTTTGACGCGAGACAGGTTTTGCACTTCTTCGGCGTAACTTAAAGCCAGATTTTCCAGCGCCGCTTTCGATGCGCCATAGGCGCCCCAATAGGCACGCGGTTTGGAACCGACGCTGCTGGTCATAACCACCAGCCGTCCTGCGTCGCTGGCACGGAGCAGATCGTCGAAGGATGCAATCATCGCCTGTTGCGCCAACAAGTTCAGCGTCAGAACGCGGTTGAATTCGGCCGCGTCAATCACCGGTACCGGCGACAATGTGCCGAGCATCGCAGCGTTTAGTACGATGAAATCAACTTTGCCCCAGCGTTCACGCAGCGCAGCGGCCAAGCGGTCGATACTGCCTGTTTCGGTTAGGTCAAGCGGTGCGATAGTCGCGCTTCCACCTGAATCAAAAATGCGCTGTTCAACAGCTTCCAAGTCTTTTGCGGTTCGCGCTGTCAAAATGACATGCGCGCCTTCGGCAGCCAATTTCTCGGCAACAGCCGCGCCAATGCCTCGGCTTGCACCGGTGACCAGTGCGACACGTTCAGCAAATACACTCATCGCCTAGCCGACCGCATGCAGTTTCAATTGCCCAGCGGACATGACTTCGTCCTGATCGGTTAGGCTGGTGGGATAGTCGCCGGTGAAGCACGCATCGCAGTGCGATGGCCGTTCCGGGTCACGGCCGGTTTCGCCCAGCGCGCGGTACAGCCCGTCGATGGTAAGAAACGCAAGGCTATCGGCACCAATGAATGCGCGCATTTCCTCAACGCTCATATTACTTGCGAGCAGCTTATCCCGCTCCGGCGTATCGACGCCGTAATAGCAGCTGTTCATTGTTGGCGGACTGGCGATCCGCATATGAACCTCGGTTGCACCTGCCTCGCGCATCATCTGAACGATTTTCAGCGATGTGGTGCCGCGAACAATCGAATCGTCGATCAATACGATCTTTTTGCCTGCTACCAAATTGCGGTTGGCGTTGTGTTTCAGCTTCACACCCAGATGGCGGACACCGTCTCCTGGTTGGATGAAGGTGCGCCCTACATAATGCGACCGGATGATGCCGAGTTCAAACGGGATGCCCGATGCTTCGGCATAGCCAAGCGCAGCCGGCGTGCCGCTGTCGGGGACGGGGATGACGTAATCGACATCGACGCCGTTCTCGCGGGCAAGCTCTGCGCCAATCGATTTGCGCACGGAATATACGCTGTTGCCGTCAACGATAGAATCGGGGCGCGAAAAATAGACATGTTCAAAAATGCAGGGCCGTGCCTGACCGCGCATAAACGGCTTATGCGAACTGATGCCATTGTCGCTAACGATAATGATCTCGCCAGGCTCAACCGAGCGAACAAATTCAGCGCCGACAATGTCCAGAGCCACTGTTTCCGATGCAAAAATGGTCGAGTCGCCAAGTTTACCCATCACCAAAGGACGAATGCCAAGAGGATCGCGGCAAGCGATCAATCCCTCGGATGTCACGCATATGAGCGAATAAGCGCCCTCAACTTGGCGCAGAGCATCGATTAGCCGGTCGAGCAGAGCCCTCTGGCCCGATGTTGCGACCAAATGGATGATAACTTCGGTGTCAGATGTGGACTGGAATATCGATCCGCGACCAACCAGCCCTCGCCGCAAATAGCTGGCGTTGGATATATTGCCGTTGTGTGCAACGGCAAAACCGCCAGTCGAAAGGTCTGCATAAAGAGGCTGCACGTTGCGCAAAGAGGTTTCGCCAGTGGTCGAATACCGCACATGCCCAGCCGCCATCCGGCCGCGCAATCCGCCGATCACTTCTTCTCGGTCAAAGTTTCCGGCGACATGGCCCATAGCGCGGTGAGTGTGGAATTCGGTGCCGTCATAGCTTGTAATGCCAGCGGCTTCTTGCCCGCGATGCTGCAATGCGTGGAGGCCCAACGCTACCATCGCCGCAGCGCCATCTGTATCATAGACGCCAAAGATGCCGCATTCTTCGCGGAGCTTATCGTCATCAAAAGGGTGTGTTGTCAGCATTGCCGTCATGTCCCGAATCCGCTCGCGATTGTTGCCTGCGCCTATAAGCGAGGGGGCGCACTTTGTCTGCCCCTTGTTATCGTTTCGTCACAAAAACGCATCCATTGCCTCGCAACGGTCTGTCGGCTAGCAGTAATATATGGACAAAATACGCGAAGCCGGACTGGAACTTAACCCGAAATTTGACGCCAACGGATTGATTTGCGCCGTTATTACAGATGTTGCCGATGGCGTCGTTTTGATGGTTGGATTTATGGATGCCGAGGCGTTGGCCGCTACCCGCAACACCGGTACCGTCCATTTTCATTCGCGCAGCAGAGGCAAGCTCTGGCAAAAAGGCGAAAGCAGCGGTCATTTCTTGCATGTTGTCGAGATTAGGATCGATTGCGATCAGGATGCTATCTGGATCATGGCAAAGCCCGATGGGCCAACCTGTCATACCGGTGTGCGCAGCTGTTTTTACCGGCGCATTGGCGATGATGGGCTAGAGCGGTTGTGATGCGTAATCTGTGGTTATTGTTGCTAATACTACCGCTGTTGGCCTGTCAGGATAGCAGTCCCAAAAAGGTCTCTGCAACGGATGCTAGCCGTGCCTTGGATGACCAAGCTATCGCTAAAGGATTGCTTCCTGACCCTGAAGGCCGCGCACTCGCCGGACGCTTTGAAACCCGCAGCGATCTTGGCGTGGATAAATTTTGCGCCGTGGGGGACGATGGCCGCTTTGCCATCGGCATGTTGGCTGTGTTCGGCCCCGACAGCAAATGCGAAGCGCAAGGCGATGCTGCGTTCTCAAACGAAAAAGTGCGCATAACGTTGCGCGGCAAAGAAAGCTGTAGTTTCGATGCTGAATTTGACGGTGTGCAATTGCGTTTTCCGGGATCAGTTCCCGATGGCTGTGCCAGCTATTGCTCGCCGCGTGCTAGCTTAAGCGGCACTGCCTATTATTTCACTGACCCGGGCAACGCCAGCGCTCGCCGGACTCTGGGCAGAGACATAGAGCAGCTTTGCCCTTAGCGTAGCTCTGCTTTGGAATGAGCCGCCAAATCCCGTTTGCCCTGAGTAGGTGCAGAGCCGAAGGCGAAGTGCTGCATCGAAGGGTAATTGGCGCACTCGGTACTTCAATACGCCACTTCACTGCGTTCAGCAGCCACTCAGCACAAACGGATTTGGTGTGTCTGCGTAAGTTGGTAAAGCCTAGTTGCTGGCTACCAAGCAGGCTTGGCCGGTTGCTTTGACTTTGCCGCACATGGCCTCCGCCGAGCTGCGTGTACTAAAAGGACCAGCTTGTAAGCGCGTTACTGATCCAGCAGCTTTCAAATAAGGCGTTAGCCCGGCGAGATCGCTGATTTTGCTCTCAAGCGAAGTCCATAGGCTTTTTGCGTTGTTTTCATTGTTGAACGCGCCGAGTTGGATACGCCAATTGCCGCTAGCCGCGACGCTCACAGGCGCAGGTTTGGTCACCGGCTTTTGATAAGGCGGCTGGTAAGGTTTTTCCCCCGGCATCGGCGGAATAGCACCGGGGAAGCCGGGTTGGCTTGCATCTTGTGCTGGCTTTGACGGTGGTAAAGCAACCGGTTTGGCAATTGGCGCTGGCGGTTTGGTGTTGATGTCAAATCCGGCCAGTTGATCGTTGCGGGTCTTGCCCGCACGCCGCTCTAAATCCCCTGCAAGCGCTACACCTTGTTGGCGCTGATCGAGCGGAATGTATTGGTCCATTTGCGAAAGACTGCGCGACGCAGGAGCAAGTCCTGATGACGATGCGCGGGTCATATAGGCGTATGCCTTGACCCAATCTTTGGCGATAATGTTGCCGTTGAACAATTCCGTTCCGAGCAAATATTGCGAGCGAGGCTCACCGCGATCAGAGGAGGCCTGAAGATACGGCATAGCCTCTGTCACCTTACCACGATAATGGAGCAGATGTCCGTATGAGTCCGACGCCTGTATGTGGCCTTGACGTGCAGCGCGCAAATACCAGTCGGCGGAAACGTCTAGGTCGGCTTTTACGCCGCGCCCCAGCTTATAGGCTTGGCCCATATTGAACTGTGCATCGGCATCGCCTTTTAACGCTGGATCACGCCATTCCTTGACGGCTTTGTCATATTCACCGCGAGTCCAGGCATCGACGCCTGCTTTGACGTCAGCGAGCACAGGCTGTGGCACCATTGATAGTGACAAAACCGCAATCACGGTTTTTGTGGCGAGACCCAACTTCTTCATAGACCAAACTCCATACACAGTCTTTGTGCAACGCATATCATAGAGTTGCTGCAATTTGGTAAACAGATGTCATGAACAGCTTAACTATCTTGCACAGCAAATACGCTACGATTTGCAAGGACCAAAGGTTAAGCCCTGCTGCGCTTTGACCGACCAGACGTGAACAGAAACCGCGAACGGCGTTAACCGATTATTAGCCCTGTTCCGTCATATCCCTTTTCAAACAGCTTACCAAAAGGGGATTGGTGTGAGGGTTCTCGCATTAGCATCACAAAAAGGCGGATCGGGCAAAACAACTTTGTCCGGCCATTTGGCAGTCCAGGCGCAACTTGCCGGGGCAGGCCCAGTCGTATTGATCGACATTGATCCGCAAGGGTCGCTTGCCGATTGGTGGAACGAACGCGACGCCGATCTTCCGGCTTTTGCACAGACCACGGTAGCCCGGCTGGCATCGGACCTTGCGGTTCTGCGCCAACAGGGCTTCAAACTGGCCGTCATCGATACGCCTCCTGCTATTACCATGGCGATCCAGAGTGTGATTTCGGTCGCCGAGCTGATCGTCGTGCCTACCCGTCCAAGCCCGCATGATTTGCGCGCCGTAGGGGCGACCGTCGATTTGTGCGAACGCGCTGGAAAGCCGTTGCTGTTCGTAGTCAACGGGGCGACGCCAAAAGCGAAGATTACGTCTGAAGCTGCCGTTGCCTTATCACAGCACGGCACAGTTGCGCCGATTACTTTGCATCACCGCACCGACTTTGCTGCATCGATGATCGATGGCCGCACAGTCATGGAGGTCGATCCCAACGGTCGATCCGCAAACGAAATCCGTACTTTGTGGACCTATATCTCTGACCGTCTGGAAAAGAATTTCCGTCGTACAGTGTTTAGTGCCCCTGCTGCGACCACAAGTGCGCAGCTTCCCCAAGCACGTCCGATGGGTGGTTTTGGCCGCCGGGTCATTGGCTAAAGCAAAGGGGGCATGAACATGGCAGAAGCCAAACCTTTCGCATCCTTGTCATCGGGCCTTTTGGCCCGCAAAGGAGACGCGCGTCCAGCGATGCGGCGCCAAATGAACAACGGCATGGTTGAAACCAGCGCAGTTGCGCATGACGATCTTGGCTGGAACGACATGGGCTATGATGTCGATCCGGATCACAATGTGCCGATGGATCACGACCATGACATGGGTCACAATCCGCTTGCCGCAGCCGTCCCCGAGGTGAAACCCGAGGTTAAGGCGCAGCAGGAACGCATTGCTGAGCAACTGCATGTGCAGGCTGAGCAAACAGAAGCGCTGCATTATGACACGCCTTCAGCGCCGGTTGTGTCGATCGTAACAGCAAAGCCAGTTGTTGTCGCTCCGGTTGCAGTTGCTGTGGTTGCGCCCAAGGCCAAAACTCCGCGTGCAGAACCCGGAATGAAAGCCAAATCGGCGTTTACGCTGCGCCTTGATGGCGACCGCCATCTGCGCTTGCGGCTTGCTTGCGCCGTCAGCAACCGTTCCGCACAACAGCTGGTTACGGCTGCACTGGACGCATTCATCGAATCTATGCCGGAAATCGGAGCACTTGCAGCTCAATTGCCGGCTCATAAGTCCCAGACTAGTCACCGAAACTGAGGTAATGTCATGAACAAGACGCTTTTCTTTAAACTTGCGGTTACGACCGCGTTCATTGCGGTACCAAGTGTCGGTTGCACGCAAATGGGTGTGTCGAGCGCGTCTGCCAATATTTCTGCCGAAGCACAGGCGAAAAAGGCACTTGGCTGGGCCCAAAAATCAGAGAAGCTGCTTGTTAAAGGGCAGATTGATAAAGCTCTTACCTATGCCGAGGCAGCGGTCGAAGGCGATTTGCGCAATGTTGAATATCGCGCGTTGCTCGCCCGCATCTATATGCAGCAAGGTCGCTTTGTCGCCGCCGAGCGCACATTGATGGATGTCGTTGAACTGGGACAAGTCGATCCGCGTACGATTGTCAGTCTTGCGCTAGCAAAAACGGCACAGGGCAAAGTGGAATCGGCAATCTCTTTGGTGGACGCACACCGTGCTATACTGCCAGCAAGCGATTACGGCCTTGCGCTCGCTTTGGCGGGTGACAACAAGCGCGCTGTTGATGTGCTGGTCGATGCTATTCGTTCAAACAACGAGACGGCTCGCACGCGCCAGAATTTGGCTTTGGCCTATGCGCTCGACAACCGCTGGCGCGAGGCACAGGTTATGGCGTCACAAGATATGCCGCAGACGGTGGTCGATCAGCGCATTGTACAATGGGCGCAATTTGCGCGTCCTGGTGCTTACGAAGTCCGGGTTGCCGGTTTGCTTGGCGTGAAAGCGCAGGCCGACACCGGTCAGCCAGTTCGTTTGGCACTGAATGCTGCACCGACTGACGTTCAGATGGCGTCCGTTGCAGCACCTGAAACACCTGCTATTGCTATGGCTGGTCCCGTCGGCGAACTGGCAGCGATTGGTGCGGCTCCAGTTGATTTTGGTTACAGCGCAGAAGAGGACGTTAAGGTCGCATTGGCTGTACCGGCCCCTGCGTTTGAAGCGCCGCTGATCAAAGCGCCCGAAGGTCCGTCAAAGGCTGTAGAGACCGCTGCTAAGGCACCGGTTAAGCTGGCGCTGGCGGATACGCGTCCAGTCAATACCGCCAAGCCTCTCGCTGGCACACATCTGGTGCAACTTGGTGCCTATTCGTCACCCGGAAACGCCAAAAATGCTTGGGGCAAGCTTCAATCGAAATACGGCGTGTTGCAGGGTTTCGACTCGGCGAGCTCGTCGGTTACAGTCAACGGCAAAAAACTGACGCGCTTGGCGGCGACGGGCTTTGGCAACAAAGCTTCCGCTGACGCAGCATGCCGTGCGATTAAAGCCAAGGGCGGCGATTGCATCGTTCGTTCGACAAGTGGTGAGAGTTCCCCTGTACAAATGGCGCAGGCCAAGCCACGTAAGTTGGCCTCTCGCTAAACATCCTTAATTACAGAAGCAATTTGATGGGCGGTGGGATTAGAGAATCCTGCCGCCCTTCATCATTTTGCGGACACGGCCTTGAACGGGCAGTTTATCAAATGGCGTATTGCCAGCCATCGCCGCCATTTTGTCGCTATCAACCTGCCAAGGCGTTTCGGAGTCGATAAAGATCAAGTCCGCCTCCATGCCTTCGGCGATTTCGCCCGCTTTAACGCCCAATATACGTCCCGGCGTCGTCGCCAGCAATTCAAACAACCGGCCCATCGAGATATGACCATCGCGAACCAGGTTAAGCGACAGTGCAAGCAATGTTTCCGCTCCTGCCATTCCGGGTGCGGCATCGGCAAAGGGTAGCCGCTTATCCTCTGGTCCGCGCGGGTCATGGCCAGATGACAGAACGTCAATGGTTCCATCAGCAATGGCAGCGATGCAAGCAAGGCGGTCGTACTCACTCCGCAATGGCGGCGACAACCGCGCAAAAGTTCGGAATCCTGTCAATGCGGTGTCGGATAAGAACAGATGGGCAGGGGTAATGCCGCACGTTACGCGTGTACCCATGGCTTTTGCTGCCCGGATCAGGTCCAGTCCGCGTGCCGTTGTGACTTGGCGGAAATGGATATGCGCGCCGCTTTCTTGTGCCAGCACCAGATCGCGCTGGATCGAAAGCATTTCTGCCGCAGGAGAGGCGCTGGCTAGACCCAGCAATGTAGAATTTGCACCGGTGGTCGCCACCGCATTCCCCGTCAACCCAGCATCCTCGCTGTGCACAAACAGCGGCAGATCCAGCATCGCGCAATACCGCATCAGCCGCAGCATTATCCCTGAGTCAGCGATCCAACGCCGACCGGTTGCCACGCCGCGCGCGCCCGCGTCCTTCATCAATGCAATCTCGGCCATATGCTGACCGTCCAGCCCTTTGGTAGCAGCGGCCAGTGGATGTACCCAGAATTCGGGTTTTCCCTTGCGTCCAGCGAAGCGGATTGTTGCCGGATCGTCATGCGCGGGCGACTGGTCAGGCATTAAGGCTGCACGGGTAATGCCGCCAAAGCGGAATGCAGGTTTGTCAGTCGCAAATACGCCAAGATCAATAATGCCGGGAGCGACGATTAAGCCAGTTGCATCGAGCGTTTCGCCGTGTGGGTCGGCTTTGCCGACAGTTTCGATACGCTCTTCGCTGACAAATACATGGCCAAGCTCAGGTTCTGCTTTACCCGGCAGAATAAGCGCGCCGTTCAGGATATTGGTTCCGGTCATGACCAGCCCTCCACACCGCGCGCTCGGCGCGTGAGGATGTCGAGGCAAGCCATGCGCACAGCGACCCCCATCTCGACCTGTTCGGTTATCGCGGATCGTTCAAGATCGTCGGCGATATGACTGGCGATCTCCACGCCGCGGTTCATCGGGCCGGGGTGCATCACCAGCGCATCGGGCTTGGCTAAAGCCAGACGCCGCGCGTCAAGCCCGTATAGGTGGAAAAACTCGCGCGGTGACGGGATGAAATCACCCTGCATCCGTTCATTCTGCAGCCGCAACATCATCACCACATCGCTGCCACCCAATGCCTCGTCAAAATGGTGAAAGGCCTGCACGCCGAACAAGCCGATTTCGGCTGGCATCAGGGCAGGGGGCGCAACAACACGCACTTGCGCGCCCAATGCCGTCAAGCACATCATGTTCGACCGCGCCACGCGGCTGTGGAGTATGTCACCGCAGATCGTGACGACCAAACCGTCAACACGCCCCTTGCGTCGTTTGATC
The DNA here is from genome assembly GCA_031416255.1 of Sphingomonadales bacterium. GTDB lineage: Bacteria > Pseudomonadota > Alphaproteobacteria > Sphingomonadales > Sphingomonadaceae > Sphingorhabdus_B. The sequence goes on from JANOTI010000065.1 coordinate 10,436, forward strand.
GTCAATGCATCGAGCAGTGCTTGTGTCGGGTGCTCGTGCGTTCCGTCACCAGCGTTCAGAACAGGACAATCCACTTTTTCCGAAATCAAATTCACCGCGCCAGAGCTGCCATGACGGATAACAATAGCATCGGCGCGCATCGCGTTCAGTGTCATCGCTGTATCGATCAGCGTCTCACCTTTTTTGGTGCTCGATTGCGCTGCATGCATATTGACGACGTCGCCGCCCAGCCGCTTCCCGGCAATCTCGAACGACAGCAAAGTCCGCGTGCTGTTTTCAAAAAAGGCGTTGATGATGGTCAAACCGCGCAGCCGGTCATCGCGTTTAGCCGCGCCAGACCGGTTTAGCATTACCCATTGCTCGGCTTCTTCTAGGACGAAAGCAATCTCCCAAGGCTGCATCCCTGCGATGCCCAAAAGATGCTTATGCGGAAAAGCGGCGGACCCGGCTGGAAAGCGGTCCGATGAAGCGGTTTGTAGCGATGTCATTAAAGGCAGTTCAATAAGCGGGTTGCTGCCATCGATCAAGCCGTCAGTTTTCAAACTACCAACGCATCAATCGCGCCTTGCAATATGTGCGCGGCCGCTGCGCTGTCGATGCGTTCGGCGCGTTTGGCGCGGCTCATGTCCGCTTCGATCATAAAGCGTTCGGCGGCCACAGTGGACCAGCGTTCATCCCATAACAGGATGGGAAAGCCAAGATCCATAATGTTGCGGGCAAACGACCGGCTGGATTGGCTGCGCGGCGATTCGCTGCCGTCCATGTTCAATGGCAGGCCAAGAACGATGCCTTTGGTTGCGCGCGTGGCGATGGTTTGAACCAGCAACGATTTGTCCTTGGTGAATTTCGTCCGGCGGATCAAACCGGCAGGGGAGGCAAAGCTCCATCCTGCGTCGCAAAATGCTGTTCCGATTGTGTTAGATCCCAGATCAAGAGCAAGTAAAACGCCTCCGTCAGGAAGCGCCTCGCGGTATTCGGCAACAGTCGTGCAAATCACCGCCGTTTACCGGACAGGAATTGTTGCACCCGCAACAGCGCATCGGCGCGGACATTTGTCCAAAACAGCGGATAATCATAGACGTGGAAATTGTTACCGGGCAGGACGTAAGGTCCCATCTTGGGCGGATCGCCAATCAACAGAAAACCGCGCTCGTCACAGCGCGCACCTACTGCCGCTGCAACCAGTTCGCCGGTTTGCAGATCAGACGATGGCTTTAACGTCCCCAGATTGGCCTCAATCGGTGCGTCGGGCGCAGAACCGCCGTTCAGCGGATTGGTGCAAACCAATGGCGTACCCAACCGCGGCTTGCCGTCAAAACCGGTTGTGCTGTCATACAGTTTGGTAATGCTTGCATAGTCCGCTGGCTCGGCAAAACTTTGCCAGCTCATCATGCAGCCGGTCTGATCGGGTGAAGCGCAGGGCAGCAAACCCATCGGCCCAACATCGGTGATCGCCGACACCGGCCAGCCAACAACATAGGCCGCGACAATCCGCTTTGCGATGGCTTTGCCCGCGATCCGGTCTTTCAACAAATGCGTCAGGTGCAGCGCGCCTTGGCTGTGGCCGGCAAGAATGATTGGACGGTCTTTCTGCACCTTTGCAACGAAAGCATCGAACGCCTGTATCACATCCTGATAGGCCGCATTAAGCGCTTGTTGACCCTCTGGCTTCGTCGTCAAGAACGCGCCGATGGCAGCTTGGCGGTAACGCGGAGCCCAGATTTCGCCCGATGGCGCAAAGGCGCTGGCCATGCCGCGCAGGAACAGCTTGGCGCGGTCTTGCGACAGTTGGTCATCAAGCGGCGCGTTCCAGCTGGTTTTTTCCATATAGCTGGTGGGATGAATAAAGAAAATCGCAGCTTGGCCGGGGGCTTTAATCTTTGGCGCGCCTTGGGGTTCGAACCGCACAGGGTTTTCGGGGCCGACACCCCGACCCATGGCAAACCACATTTTTGGGTCGTCATAAATGCTGGCTGCCAGCTTTTCCTGTTTTTCAAACTTGGTGTCGGGCACTAAAGCATATTCGGTCAGTTCTGTTTCGTACACGCGAACTACAAAGGCACCGATAAGTACCAAAGCGATGATGCCCACTATGAAGTAGAGAAATTTCATTACCATAATCAGGCGCTAATAGCCTTGCACTGCAGGTGGGCGCAATGGCAGTGTGTGCGCGTTGATCGAACAGGGGATGCACTACATGGAATCGATTCGCCGCTCTGCCGAGGATGAAAGCTGGAACTTGCGCCCGTGGATATGGGCTTTGGTCTGTGCGGCGGGGGCTTTTGCGGTCAACCGGCTGGTCGATAATTCAGGCGATCCCGCCATTTGGCGGCAGGTTGCGGCGACGTTTATCATCATCGCGACTTTGGCATTTGTGCTGACAGCGGAGTTGCGCCGATTGCTGTGGGCGGTGGCTTTTGCCTTGGGAAGCGCTGCAATCTTGGCGTTCGTCGGCTGGTTCACCGCATCGTATAACAAGGGCGGAGAGATCGCCGAATATCCGTTTTTGGCGGGATTATTCGCGCTGTTGATTGCCGCACCCTTGTTTCAAACGGTGCGTGACGAGGGTAGTTGGCGCTTCCCTTATGCGCGGTTGCACGGCCATGTCTGGACCGATGCGGTAATAGGTGCGGCGTCGTTGGCCTTTACTGGCGTGTCATTTTTGCTGGCGTATTTGATCGCGCAACTGTTCGACCTGATCGGGATAAAGCTGTTTACCGACCTGTTGCGCGAAGACTGGTTTGGCGCGATTCTCGCTGGCTTTGCTTTTGGTGCGGCGCTTGGCTTGCTGCGCGAACGTGATGCTTTGGTGGCGACGTTGCAGAAACTGGTGTTGGTGGTGTTCTCGGTATTGGCACCGGTCTTGGCCTTTGCCTTGGTCGGCTTCCTGGTTTCGCTGCCGTTCACCGGCCTAGAACCTTTGTGGGATTCGGGCGTGCCGACAACGCCGGTGCTGTTGTTTGCCGCAGCGGGTGCCGTTGGCCTGATTAACGCGGTGGTCGGCGATGGCAAAGCGGACGGTAGCAGCAACCGCGTATTGCGCTGGTCCGCTTTGCTGCTGTCGCTGTCGATATTGCCGTTGGCGGTGATCTCGGCGCTGTCGATGGGTGCGCGGATTGGCCAATATGGCTGGACGCCCGACCGTATCTGGGGACTGCTCGCGGTGATCGTCGCCTGTGTTTATGGCGTAGCGTATCTGGTCGCGGTGGCAAAAGCGTTGCGCGCGAAAACCCCGCTCGATTGGGACGATCATCTGCGTCCCGCCAATGTGAAGATCGCTTTGGGCATTTGCGGACTAGCGCTGTTCCTTGCGATGCCAATCCTCGATTTCGGCGCGATGTCAGCGCGGGATCAGGTGGCGCGGTTGAAATCGGGCAAGACCAAAGAGGATGAATTTGACTGGAAAGCGATGGCGTTTGATTTCGGGCCAAAGGGGAGGGCTGCGCTGACGACATTGTCCAAAGCTGGTTCGGATTTCCAAAAGCAATCGGCGAAGGCGGCTCTGACGTCTGACGACCGGTGGGACGTCGAAAACGACGTTAAAATTGAACAGAGCGGCGAATGGAGCCAGAACTTCTCCTATGTTCCCGCAGAAAGAATTTTGGATAAGAAATCTCGGCAAGAATTGGTTCGCGAAGGCGCGTGCCGTCTGCCTTGTCGAATCATCTGGCTAAACGATAATCGGATCATTGTTGTGGGCCCGAAATATAAAGACGATAGTGTTAGTTCGTCCATATATAAGCGCCTGACGCAAGCAGAAGCGGATGCACTTGATGCCAGCAACAAAGCGAACGGAAATCGCTATTCGGATAAACCAGAAGCTATGGTCTGGACGAACCAATATATGGGGCCGCCAATCAACAGCGGCGACGATGTGAAGGCGATTGCGCCCGAAACCAAAGTCGAGATCCGCAAAGTTGAAATGCAGCAGGTATTCGTCGATGGCAAACCCGTCGGCGAAGTCTTCGCAAAATAGCGTCACTTTCCGTGCATCCCCGCTTGAAGCCATAAACCCACGCTGCTAGGCG
>JANOTI010000066.1:0-5287 GCA_031416255.1 Sphingomonadales bacterium
GTTGATGCAGCGGATGAACAAGGACGGCTGGGCCGCGGAAACGCAAGACGGCACCGCGCCTGCGCCGTTGATGGGCAAGCGTACCAAAGCCGATGGTGGGCGGATGCATTTGAGCTTTAGCCCGTTCAGCCAGATTGTCGCTGATGATCATTTCGTCATCCTGTTCCAGTTCACCCCGCGCGGCGCGCTGGCAACCGATGTTGAGATGATCTGGCTGGTCGATGGACGCGCGAGCGAGGATCAGGTGGACATCGACAAAATGATCTGGGGCTATCACGCCACAACCACGCAGGACAAAGTGATTACCGAGAACAACCAAGCCGGAATCATGTCCAGCCGCTATCGTCCGGGTCGCTATTCGGACCAGGAAGGCAGCGTCATCAATTTCCAAAAATGGTATCTGAACCAGTTTGGGCTGGAACGCGCCGAGTGAGCATACCGGCCACAATGCGCGCGGTTTTGCTGACCGGCCATGGTGGCTATGAAAGGCTTGAACTGCGCGATGATGTGCCGGTGCCAAAGCCGGGGGCAAGCGATGTCCTGATCCGCGTTGGCGCGGCAGGCCTCAACAATACCGATATTAACACGAGAATTGGTTGGTATTCAAAGGCTATGGCCGAGGCTACCGATACAAGCGCGGCTACAGGCATAGACGGCGCCGAAGATGACGGTTGGTCCGGCGCTGCTTTCCAGTTCCCGCGCATCCAAGGAGCGGATGCTTGCGGGCGGATTGTTGCAGTAGGTCAGAATGTTGACTCAGCACGGATTGGTGAGCGGGTTTTAGTCATGCCAAACTTGCGGGGAAGCAGTCGCTACGACATTCGCTATTTCGGTTCAGAAGCCGATGGCGGCTTTGCAGACTATGCCTGTGTACCCTCCATCAACGCGTTTCGCGTAGAATCTTCGTTTTCCGATGCTGAGTTGGCCAGCTTTCCCTGTGCTTACGCGACCGCCGAAAACATCTTAACGCGGATCGGATTGGCAGCCGGTGAGCGCGTTCTCATTACAGGAGCCTCGGGCGGCGTAGGCTCCGCCGCTGTGCAGCTTGCCAAGCGACGCGGTGCCGATGTCGTCGCCATGGCAAGCGACGAAAAGGCCGAGGCTGTTCGTTCATTGGGTGCACGTAGCGTTATTCCGCGCGCCGCGGATCTGGAAATGGTGTTCGGTTCCGAATATTTCGATGCTGCGGTCGATGTTGTCGGAGGCGGACAGTTCGGGGCAATTCTCAACACGCTCAAACGCGGTGGGCGTTATGGAGTGTCGGGGGCGATTTCTGGACCAGTTGTCGATCTCGATCTGCGGACGCTCTATCTAAAAGATTTGCGCTTGATCGGATGCACTGTGCTGGATCCAGAGGTGTTTTCCAATCTCATCGGCTATATCGAGCGTGGAGAAATCAAACCTCTGATAGCGGCGACTTACCCGCTGGCAGAAATCGTCGCGGCACAGGAAGCGTTCCTGACGAAGCGCCACGTCGGCAAAATAGTTTTGACGCTTTAGTCGATTGTCGCGGCTTGGCCGCCAGAGCTTAGTTGCTTCTTCCAAAATCTGGCGGACACAGTTGCTCGCCACATTTTTTTCTAAGCAAGTGATGCAGCTAAGATATTGAAATAGTGGTGAGCCCTGCTGGATTCGAACCAGCGACCTACTGATTAAAAGTCAGTTGCTCTACCAACTGAGCTAAGGGCCCGACCGGTGCTGACTAGGTCTAGCACTCTTCGAGAGCGCCGCCTTAGATGCGGTTTTCGCAGCGGTCAAGCGGGTTAAAGTGGATTAGTCCGCTTTAGACGGTGAAAAATTTGCTTGAGGCTCAGATTGCTTAATGGATCGTACCAATCGGGTGCAATATTGCAGGCAGGGCCCAGTACAAAGTGGCGTTCGCGCATCGCATAATGGGGAATGGCGAGCGCTGGATCGCGGGAGGTCCAGATGCCGCCGGACCATAAAAGGATGTCCAGATCAAGCGTACGGGCCTGCCAGCGTTGACCGCGCCGGACGCGCCCAAAATGCGCCTCTACCGATTGCAGCATCGCCAGCAGTTCAGGTGGGGCTAGGTCCGTCGAAAGGATTGCAGCGGCATTGGCATAACAACGGCGCGAAGGGCCAATGGCGGCGCTGCGGATCATGGGTGATGCCGCAAAGACATCGACGTCTGCTGTTTCAAGAGCAGCAACAGCCTGTTCCAAAACGCGTTCCGGCGCACCAAAAAAAGGGTGCCGTTGGTTGGAACCAAGCGCGATCAGATAGAGATGATCGTTCAAATATCCTCTACCAACCGGCCGTACAGCTGCGGCCTACGGTCGCGAAAGAAACCCATTGATGCACGGTGGGCGCGGGCGGCATCCAGATCAAAGCTGGCGACCATCAGCCCGCATTCGCTGTCGTCCAGATCGCACACGAGATCACCCCATTCATTAGCGATGAAGCTGGTGCCGTAAAACTTTTGAGGTACGCCTCCGTGGTCGCTTTCTGCACCGACGCGGTTAGCGGCGATCACCGGCATACAGTTGGACACCGCATGACCGACCATCGCACGCCGCCACATATGCCGCGTGTCGAGCGTATCGTCCTGCGGCTCTGCGCCAATGGCGGTCGGATAGAACAGCAATTCTGCCCCCATCAACGCCATCGCGCGCGCGCATTCGGGATACCATTGGTCCCAGCAAATTCCGATACCGATGCGTGTGCCAAATACGTCCCAGACTTTGAAACCGGTGTTGCCGGGGCGGAAATAGTATTTCTCCTGATAGCCGGGGCCATCGGGGATATGGCTTTTGCGGTAGGTGCCAAGAATATCGCCATTTGCATCGATCATCGCTAGCGTGTTGTAGAAATGCGACCCATCGCGTTCAAAAAAGCTGGTGGGAATGGCAACGCCCAATTGCTTGGCAAGCTTTGCCATGGCTTTGACCGAAGGATGCTCCAGCGTAGGACGTGCCAATGCAAAGTGCGCCTCTTCCTGCGTTTTGCAGAAATAGGGGCCAGAAAACAATTCGGGCGGCAATATGATTTGCGCACCATCGCTGGCCGCCCGCGAGACCAGATCGGACACAGCGTCGATATTCTCGACCTCGCTATCCGAAAGGGGAAGTTGAAGTGCAGCAACGGTGATTGTTCGTGTCATACCGTTCCTATAGCCGCACGCCGAAACGCGCCGCAATACCGATTGTGACGACATAGAGGATGACCGTCATCCCCATCCCCGCCGCTAACGCGACCCAAAAATTCAGGCCGGAACGCAGCATAAAAGGGATAAGCAAAAACATCGGCAGGCTAGGCAGCACGTACCAGAACGTCGCCTCTGCATGGTCGGCGAGCAAGCGGGGATTGCCAGTATCGCGCCACAGCCAGATCATCGCCAAGATCGAAATCAGTGGCAGCGACGCAACCAACGCCGCCACCGCAGGGGCTTTCCTGCCGATGACAGCGATGGTCGCTATAATCAGCCCTGATAACAGGGCGCGGATTATGAACTCAGCGTTCAAGGACGTTTCTTGAACAGCAATGTCATCCGGTCCGATTCGCCAATCGCTTGGTACTTCGCCTTATCGACGTCTTTTAAGCGAAGGGCAGGCGGCAAAGTCCATACGCCATCGGCATAGTCCGCTGTGTCCTTTGCATTGGCGTTGATCTCGCTTGAGGCGACCAGTTCAAAGCCGTTCACTTCCATCATTTTGATGATGTCGGCTTCGCGCATATAACCCTTTTCGCCGTCGGCATAGCTGTAAGGAGCGTCGGCTTTGGCGCGGTGCTGTTCGATGCCGAGCAGGCCGTCATCCTTTAACAGATCACGCATCGCTTTAATCTCGTGATCGACCATGTTCCAGCGGGTCAGGTTGTGCATCATGCGCATCAGTATGATGCGGTCGAATGTGCCTTTTGCGCCTTCGGGAATGGCATCAAGCTGAAACGCGGCATAATCGGTGGCGGGGCGACCCGTGACTTTAGCCACATCATCGGGGAATTTCGCAGTGCCCGCTTTCACACGCTCACGCGTTGCTTCGTCGGGGAAAACAGCGCTGCTGAAATACAGGCCATTGAATTTCCCTGCGTCCATATAGCGCCCCAATATGCGCGAAATCCATTCGCCACCGGGGGCGTATTCGCCAACGACATGGTCGGGATGGATGCGGAAAAATTCGAACGTTTCAGCGGGGTGACGGTATTGGTCACGCTTGCTGTCTTCGGCGCGGCTGGGATCGGCGAGGATCTTCGCCATTTTCTCTGTATGCGCTTTGTGCATCGCATCGTGGCTTGCATCATGTTTGTGACCATGCATGTCGCTGGTGGCTGGTTTGCCCATTTTGTGATTGTGCGCAATCGCGCCAGTGGACAGAACTGTAGCGGCAAGCGCCAGTATCAGACATTTTTTCATTGGGGAGCTCCTCTTCTCTATGCGATTGGCGCTTTATGCGCGCCGTTTGTGTAAAATCCAATACCGTCAAATGGGTACTTGCTGGCTGGAACAATGAAAGCTGCCACCGCCGGTTAGCACGCCATCGGCAGGTAGGCCGATAATCTTTCGGTCGGGGAATACTTCGCTGAGCGCGGCCAGCGCGGCGTCATCATGACGGCTGCCATAGATGGGCGTCACAACAACACTGTTGCCAATATAAAAGTTCATATAGCTGGCGGGGACCGCTTCGCCGCCTTGTTCAAAGCGCCCGACCGAGGGCAGGGGCGTGACGTTGCAGCCAAAGGCCTCGGCGTGTACGCGGGCGTCGGCATAGACAGCGGCATTGGGATCGTCTGCATCACGCGCCTCTGGAATAACCAAATGGTTTGGCTCAACAAAGCGCGCCAGATTATCGACATGTCCGTCGGTGTGATCGTTGGCGAGGCCGTCGCCGAGCCATAATGTGCGCGTGATACTCAGATCACGCAGCAACCGCGCCTCAATCTGCGCCTTACCAAGCGTAGCGTTACGGTTGTGGTTCAACAAGCAATCGGTGGTGGTCACTGCCAAGCCTTCGCCGTCCACATCGATAGAGCCGCCTTCGAGAACCCAGTCGCAATCGGTGACGGATAGGCCCGATGCCTCGGCTAAAGTCCGGCCTATCGTCTGGTCACCATCAAAGTTAAACCGCCGCCCCCAGCCGTTAAAACCAAAATTGCGGGCAACACGCTGGCTGCCGTCCTTAACAATAATGCAGCCGGTGTCGCGGAGCCATACGTCGCCGATATGGCGTTCTTCCACCAGCACACCTGGCTCGGCCAAATCGCGTGCCACCGCAGCAGCCTCTGGCGAACCGCAGACCAGATGCACGCGCTCCCCTTTGCCGCCGTC
>JANOTI010000067.1:0-5053 GCA_031416255.1 Sphingomonadales bacterium
GGAATTGAGAGCGGATTGTGCATTAAAGACCTCTGGATCATGTGAATTGGTTCGTTGTTATACATCGGCGTGCCGGTGCCAAGTTTCAAGCGCAAAAGGGTTAAAGTCCGGTGAGTATCATGCGCCTTAAAGCAAAAAAGGCTCCGATTTTCACCGGAGCCCCTTTGGATTTTACCTTTTATGAGAGAAACTCAAAAATCCATTTGTGCTGAGTAGCTGCAGAGGACGTAGTCCGAAGTAGCGTATCGAAGTACCCGTTGCATACTCCAAGCCCTTCGATACGGCACTTCGCTCCGCTCAGCAGCTACTCAGGGCAAACGGTTAAAAAAGGAGCCCCTCAAGCCGCAAATTTACACCAATTGCTTTATTTTTTCTTTGGAGCTGCTTTTTTCGCGGCTGGCTTCACCTCGGTTTCGGCAGCTTCCTTTTTAGGGGCGGCCTTTTTAGCTGGCTTTTCGCCTGCTGCGTCATCCTTCTTCGCAGACGCTTTTTTGGCCGGAGCCTTAGTTGCAGGCTTTGCGTCTGGTTCCGCTTCAATTGCGGCTTCAAGCACAGCACGTGTTACGGTTTTGTCCGAAACTTTTGCCTTATCAAAAAGGAAATCGACAACTTTGTCTTCGAACATTGGAGCGCGCAATTGTGCGGCTGCCATTGGGTTTTCCTGCAGATATTGCACAAAACGCTGACGATCTTCGGGGCGGTATTGCTGCGCGGCTTGCTGCACCAACATGTTCATTTCCTGACCGGAAACCTCCACACCATTGGATTGGCCGATTTCGGAGAGCAACAGCCCCAGTCGCACGCGGCGAACGGCGATGTCGCGGTAATCGTCGCGCTCGTCTTCCATTTCCTTGCGTGCGGCTACCGGATCTTCCTCGCGCTCTACTTCTTGTTCAAGCTGCGCCCATATCTGTTCGAACTCAGCATCAACCATTGCAGGCGGCACTTCAAAATCATGCGCTGCGGCCAATTGGTCAAGCAGCTGACGCTTCATATAGGTGCGGGTCAAGCCGTTCAGTTCTTGTTCGACCTGTACCTTCATGACCTCTTTCAGCTTGTCGAGGCTTTCAAGACCAAATGTCTTGGCCATGTCATCGTCTAGCTTTGCATCCGCAGGTTTGCGCACTTCGCCAACGACGATGTCAAAGGTTGCGGCTTTACCAGCAAGGTCTTTTGAACCATAATCTTCGGGAAAAGTCACGTTGATGAGTTTCGCGTCATTGGCTTTCAGGCCGACCATTTGGTCTTCAAAACCGGGTATCAATTGGCCAGAGCCTAGCTCAACTGCCATGCCTTCGCCTTTGCCACCATCGAACGGCACGCCGTCAACTTTGCCTTCAAAATCGATGACAATCTGATCGCCAGTTGCGGCTTTATAGGTTTTAGCGGCGGCTTCAAAACGCTTTTGGCCACCAGCCAACCGTTCCAGCGCCGAATCAACTTCACTGCCTTCAGCTTCCACTTGAAGCCGTTCCAAGTTCAGATTGTCGATGGTAACAGCAGGAATTACCGGCAGAACTTCAAAATGAAAATCGACAACTGCGTCTTTACCAGGCGCATATTCATGATCGAGATGCACATGCGGCTGTGTCGCCGGGCGCAGCTTGTTATCGGTAATCGTTTTTTGAACGCCGTCTTGGATCGAGCTGTTCAGCGCGTCTTGCATCAGCTGATCGCGATGCATTTTCTTCACCAGATTGGCGGGCACTTTGCCGGGGCGGAAACCGGGCATTTTAATCTGCGGGGCTAGCTTGGTAACCTCTGCATCAATGCGTGCTTCGATATCGGCAACGGTTACAGTCAGGCGATATGCCCGCTTCAGGCCTTCATTCTGGGTTTCTTGCGCTTGCATAATCGTGAACTCTATTCCTCAAAAAATACGGTCGATCTGGCGAGCCAGATGAAAATCTTGGGGCCGGGCGAATATTGGTGCGGGCGAAGGGACTCGAACCCCCACATCTTGCGATGCCAGAACCTAAATCTGGTGCGTCTACCAATTCCGCCACGCCCGCGCCGCCATGCCCAACGGGCCCTGCGGTCGGGAGCCTCTAACGGCAAAGCAACATAAGGGCAAGAGTGGATGCGGCGCTTTGAAAACTGCCTGCGCCAAGGCTAGTTTTTTTCCACTGGCACAGAGATAATCATCGGCACGCCTGTCCGCTTTTTCTTCGTCTTGCTGGCGTCTGTTAAAGATTTGGGTTTTGCCGGGTTGATCGTGATCTCCTCAACCATTTTCCGCACTTCGCCGATGCCGGCTTCAAAATAATGCAACGATGGTGCAACAAAGTTTACGATGTACAGTCTGCCATCAACAATAGCTGCAACCGCCTCTCCGCGACGTTCGACATCCTCAGCCTGCGCCGAATAGCTATAGCTGAAACGGACGCCGTCATGCGTTCCCATCTTTGCTGGTTCAACTTTACCCATTTTGAACACAGGCGATTGCAGGACCATACGGTTAGTTGCTTCAAACATTTCAGCAATGTCGGTTGGCAACATATCCGATTTGAATTTCGGCAGTTTTTCGGTGGTAGTGAAGCCTTGCCGCAAGATCGATTCACCGTCGCTGATCGCGCCAAAAAAGGTCAACTCGTTCAAATTGATGCCTTCGCGTGTCCACGCTTCGCTGCGCCGTGAGGGACGAAGCGATGATCGGTTCCATTCTGCGGTCGGCCTGACCGTCATTGTGCCTTTGGCGACTTTAACCTCGGCATCCGATTTCATAACCACCCAACCGGCAAAGGTCGGCGTCGCCACGGATGCAACTAGTGCCAAAGCCAAAAATGCGTGTGCTATAAATTTCATGATCCCATCGCCATCATAGAGACAATGCCGTGATCATCCGCATCGGGACGTCGTTCCAAATATTGCTTCAACGCCTTCTTACCCTCGTCTTTTGAGCCAGACCGCATGAGCGAAACGCCTAAGCCGCGATAGCTTTCCGCCAGTGCTGCGTCCTGCGCAATCGCCTCTTTGTAATAGCCAATAGCGCTGGCGAAATCGCCCTCTTTACCGCGTGCCCGGTAAAGTTCTCCACGTGCGAAAAACAAATCGGCAGTCCATTTTCCCCGTGCCATGCTGGTAAGCAGAAACTCGGTCGCACCAAATTGGTTCAACTTAATCTGATCGTTAATCAGCTGCGGCCACCACGGAGCCATTGCGCGGCGGTAGCTGTCGACACCCATTGTCTGGCCATTGCTCCGTTTGCCTGTTGCGGCCGAACGCAGATATTCCATGCGCTCTTTTGTATTCGGGTGCGAACTGAAAAAATCCCCTGCATTGTCCATGGCTTTGCGCATTCTGCGACCGGTCGCAGTTGAATCCATTTCAGCGCGCAACTGCTCCCAAATTTCCGAGGCAGCAATTGGATCATAGCCGTTACGAGCCAGATCATCGAGCGCGGCGAGATCAGCTTGCCGCTCCATATCGCGGTTAAACGACATCACCGACCCCATCAGGCTCATTTGCGCAAGGAAGCCGCCGGGCAGCACGCTGATCCATGTCATCGCATCGGTTTTCGATTTGACGTTGTTGTACATTTGAATCGAGTGGCGTTTTTCAAAATGCGCAAATTCATGGCCCAAGACGGTCGCCAACTCGGCCTCGTTGCGGGTGCGCAGCAACAACCCGCTCCACACAATCATCATGCCATTGGGGGCCATCATCGCGTTATATTGAGGTGCGCGGACGATGTAGATACGCGTCGGACCGCAGCGTTCGGTTCCAACAGCTTTGCACAGCACACCCTTTACATAGGTATTAAGCGCAGGGTCGGTCATCAGAAATTCGGACGTTTTCAGATCCCGCTCATACTCGTCCATCTGTTGCCACAGGCCGCGTTCGGTTTCATCGCGTGGGCCATAATCGTGCGTACCATTGGCGGTCGCTGAAACACCGGCCACCAAAGCGACACTTGCCGCCAAAGATCGCAGCATCTTCCTCATTTCTTCACCTTAGCCGGCGCAAGCCCTGCCCTGACCGGAAAACCATCGAGCAATTCGGTGATCCGTAACGATGCACCCTCAATAGTCCGCACATCACCCGCCATTTTTACATCAACGTTGATCCAGACAAGATCGCCAGTTTTCAAATCAACCAGCCCGGCATAGCCCATGTTGGTTTCATTGGCCTGCTCGGCCCCCATTTGATAGGCCAACAACCGCGCCATTTTGCGGCTGCCCGATTCGTAACTGTCGAGCGTGTAGAAAAATAGGCCATAATCTCCGCCACCCAGCGCGCCAAGCCGCGAAACCCCCTCGCCCAGCGTCCAGTCGAATTTCTCTTCCTTGGTCGGCAGCGGGTCGAGCCCGAACAGCCGGTGTTTAATGACGCTGTCCGCGACTGTTTTAAAAAGCTTACGATAATCCGACATCAGCTTGGCGTCATCGCCAGCAAGCTCGGGCATGAGTTTCAATTCGATATTACGCTCCGCCTGCGCTTTGCCAAGTGCTGCGGTCAGCTGCTCACGCGCCTGTTCGGTCCAACCAGCATTGGGTTGATCGAGGCCGCCGGTTGATTGCTCGCCCACCGACACATCAGGGCGAAACAGAACGACACGCACTTGGCCTGTGGCGGGGAGAGCAAAGGCGTCTTTAGTCAGCGATTGGCGCGATTGGGCGTGCAAAGGCGAAGGCGTCGCCAACGCTATCAGCAGTGCCGAAGTTGCCAATGTCGATAAATACTTACGCGCCATGTGAAGTCCTGCGAGCGAGCAGCACCGAGCGCCGCGTCTGACCACGTGTTTCGCTCTTATGGCGAATTTGCGCAAGCAAGAAAATCATGCACTTATCCTGCAGGTCCGGTGCACAACGATGGCCACCGAACCAAGTTTATCCAAGTGCCTTTTTCAGCAAATCATTGACCACGCCGGGGTTCGCTTTGCCTTGCATCGCTTTCATCGTTTGTCCGACGAAGAAGCCGAAAAGCTGCTCTTTGCCGCCGCGATAGGCTTCCAACTGACCGGGATTGTTCGCGAGGATTTCGGCAATGACGGCTTCGATTGCGCCGGTGTCGCTGGTTTGCTTCAGGCCTTTTTCTTCGACAATCCGCAGAG
>JANOTI010000068.1:0-11699 GCA_031416255.1 Sphingomonadales bacterium
CCCCAAAAGACGCTTGACGCCTACCCCTGCTTTCGACCAGTAGCGACTATGGCTGAAAGCGGCAATCCTGGTACATCAAAACTTGAACGGCGCGGGCTGTTGTTCGTACTTTCCTCACCTTCTGGTGCTGGTAAATCCACATTGTCGCGAATGCTGTTGGAAGCCGACGGCCAAATCGCTTTGTCAGTTAGCTATACGACAAGGCCGCCACGCCCCGGCGAAGTGGATGGCAAGGACTATCATTTCACCGACACTGCGACGTTCAAGGAAATGGCGACGGCTGGCGAATTCCTTGAATGGGCGCATGTCTTTGGCTATCGTTATGGCACGCCGAAAGCGCCTGTAGGGGCTGATCTGGCAGCGGGTCGCGACGTGTTGTTCGACATTGATTGGCAAGGCGCGCAGCAATTATATCAAGAGGCTGGCCCCGATGTCGTCCGCGTTTTCATATTACCACCGTCGATTGAAGAACTTGAACGCCGCTTGCATACGCGCGCGCAAGACAGCGAAGACGTCATTTCCGACCGCATGGCGCGCGCAAAATCTGAGATCGGCCATTGGGACGGCTATGACTATGTCCTGATCAACGACGATGTTGATCGCTGCTTCGCGCAGGTACGACAGATTTTGACCGCCGAACGGTTGAAACGCCGCCGTCAAAAAGGATTGATCGGTTTTGTGCGCGATCTGGTTGCAGGTTAAGCGCGCAACAGTTTCAAAAACTGTGCCGCTTGCGTAAACTCCGCTTCACGGTCAGTGCGGTTTTTTTGCGCCCAGTAATCGGTGCCCCATAGTTCTTCCTGCCATATCTCATCAAGGCAGCACGCTGTCCAAATTGTGGCCGCATCACCCTGCCCCTCCACTATCGCCAGCGTTGCGACCAACGAGCCAGACAGATGCGCGAGCTTTGCCATCGCCGCCAATTCAAACGTGCCGCGCGCTGCTACAATACGGCTCAGCTTGGCCAGCATCGCTTCTGGCTGTGGCCGATGCATAATCCCTTCGACGAGCGTGAACTCCACATCGTAATGCGTTCGTGCCCAATCCAGCCAAGGATCCCACTCTAACGCCTGCCGTACCGCCAAAGCATCTTCGGCATCGGCACGGTAGCAAAAGGCATCGGTTTCCGCATACGCCGCAATCTTGGCTGCAAATCCCGCCCGGTCTGGGGCAACATGATCGATAGCAGCATTGGCAAAGCCTGTGATCGGCATGTGTAAAGGTTCTATCACCTCAGCCACGGACAACCATTCAGCAACGACAGCATCGGCCAATGCGGTGGTCGGCAACACCAATTGGTTGCGCATCGGCGTTTTTAGCATACGCTCGTCGAGCATTATGCCAAAGCCCCATGCGCTTTGTTGTGTCGATACTGTTTTCCAAAATCGCCGCATCACTCAGCCGTTTCGCGCCCAGCTTTTTTTAAGCAACGCAGGGAACAAAAAGACATCGGCAACCCCATTGATAAGCAAAACATAGCCCAGCCAAGGCCCCAGATCCGGCAACAGCTTGCCGCCAATATTGGCCGCACCTACAAAAGCCGACGCAACACCAAAAAAACGTATCATATTCAGCGTATTAAACCGCTGCCGCGCCAACTTTTCTTTATCATCCATGTCCGTTCTCCAAGGCCGCTTTCAATTCGTCCATCGTTTCGACAAGATGATCGGCGCCGGCTTCGCGCAATTCATCCAACGGGTGATAGCCCCAGCCAACGCCAATTGTCTTGCAACCTGCCGCCACACCCATTTGGATGTCATAAACGGTATCGCCAATCATAACCGCTTCGGATACCGCAGCCCCGCTATCGGCCAATGCCTGAAAAATCATCGACGGGTGTGGTTTTGAAGGATGCCGGTCCGCGGTTTGCAGCGTCACAAACAGTCCCTTCACCCCGTGCTCGTCTAGGCACCGTTCCAGTCCGCGATCTGATTTCCCTGTTGCGACGCCCAGCAGCCAGCCGCTTTCGTCCAGTTCGCTAAGCAAGGACGCGATGCCATCATAAAGCGGTTCATTGACCAATCCGTTGCCGCGAAGTGTGAAAAAGGCCGTTTTATACCGCTCCGCCATGTCGCGGTGTAGTGCATCGTCGGCTTCCGGCATCAAAGCGCGCATAGCCTCAACCAAACTTAGCCCCACGATCCGCCGCGTGGCGTGACGAGATGGCGGTACAAAGCCCGCTTCGTCAAACGCGTGTTCCATCGCCATGCAGATATTCGCCTGGCTATCGACCAACGTCCCGTCACAATCGAAAATTGCCAGGCGCTTTGTCATTTCACCCATTCGCGCATGAAATGGGCTATTGCCTTTTTACCCTGTTTCTCCAGCTCATCGGCAACACGCAGACGCTCGGCTTCAGTCTTATTTTGCGATAGCTTTAACGTCGGTCGCCACGCTTTGACTTCCATCTCAAAGCCGGTGATCCCACCGAGCATTTGATGGAATTTTCGGTCATCCATTTTATCACGGGTCCATGGCGCCTTGGGAGCCAGCCTCGCTTCGTTCACGGCCGCAAGGTCATCAAGAAGTGCGATCAAGCCTTCCTTATCCATAGCCCGGACTGGTCCCTCCATCTCTATGCTGATGTAGTTCCATGTCGGCACCTGATCGGCGCCATCATACCAATCGGGGCTGACATAAGCATCCGGGCCATTCACGACGATCAAAGCATCGGTACCGGACAATGATTTTCTCAGCGCATTGCCGCGCGCTAAATGGAACTGCATAGCTCCGTCGCCAGTTGAATACAGCGAAACTTGGCCCACACGCGGGCCGTTGGACGTCTGTGCAAAGATCAGCCCAAAACCGATTTCCTGCACCAGTGCCTCCATCAACGCACGTTGTTCAGCATCGCTGCCTTTGGCGCGGAATGTCGGATCGGGATGCATTACGGTTTCCTTTTTGGAGCAGCCTTTTTGACGGCTGGCTTTTTGGCCACAGCTTTATTAGAGACAGCTTTGTTGATGACAGCTTTTTTCGCCGCAATCTTTTTGCCTGTGGCCAATTGGCTGGCTTTTGCAGGGGCGCGCCTTTTGTCCTTTGGCCCATCGGTCGCTGACCCGCGCGAACGCCGTTCGCCTTTGCGTTCTTTACGCGCCGATTTGGCAATATTGGCGGCAACGCGCTTTTTGCCTTCGGTCGTCTCGGCAAACTTTGGCGCATCGAGCACCAAAGCATCGCCCAGTTCGATATCAAGCCCAAGGTCCGCAAAACTTTCGGCCATATGCGGCGGCAGATCAGCGGTAATGTCGATCTGATGTCCCTTGGGATGGTCGATCCGCAGCCGCCGTGCGTGCAGATGCATTTTGCGGCTGATCGTGCCGGTCAAAAACGCATCCTTGCCGCCATATTTGCCGTCGCCGACGATCGGATGGCCAATCGCGGCCATATGCACGCGCAACTGGTGCGTGCGCCCAGTATAGGGCTGCAACTCGACCCATGCGCAGGCATTGCCGGCACGTTCTACAACGCGATAGCGGGTACGTGCAGACGCGCCTTCCTTCTCATCGACATGCATCTTCTCACCGCCGCTGCCTGGTTGTTTGGCCAGTGGCAGATCGATAAAGCCATCATAGATTGACGGTACGCCGACGACGAGTGCCCAATAGACTTTGCGCGCAGTACGCGACGAAAACGCTTTGGCAAAATGCGCCGCCGACCGCGATGTCCGCGCCACGAGCAACACACCGGACGTGTCCTTATCCAGCCGGTGCACCAGCTTTGGCCGGTTATCCAGACCAAATGTCAGCGCATCGAGCAAGCCGTCAACATGCGCCTCGGTCTTTGTCCCGCCCTGCGTCGCAAGCCCCGGCGGCTTGTTGAGGATCAGCGCCGCGTCGTCGCGGTGAATCACCATATCCTTGGCGAAATCGACCTCCTGATCGGTCAGTTCGCGCCGTATGCGTGCGGGTTTTCCGGTTACAGCGGCTTCGGAATCAGCGGGCGGCACGCGGATTTCCTGCCCTGCTACCAAACGATCTCCT
This sequence comes from Sphingomonadales bacterium, assembly GCA_031416255.1. Taxonomy (GTDB): domain Bacteria; phylum Pseudomonadota; class Alphaproteobacteria; order Sphingomonadales; family Sphingomonadaceae; genus Sphingorhabdus_B. The sequence goes on from JANOTI010000068.1 coordinate 3,984, forward strand.
GGGGTTGCGCGCTTTCCGTCCACACGCAACTGACCAGTGCGGGCCCAGCGCGATACGAGATTAAAGCTGGCATCCGGTAAATGCCGCTTAAACCAGCGGTCGAGACGGATGCCGTCATCGTCTGGTTCCACCTTGAAATGGCGAATGGCAGTTTCAGCTTTGCTCATGCGAAAGCTCCGCGGCCAAGGGCCAGTCCGGCGAACAACGCCAAAAGCGCCAGTATTACAGATGCAAGCGCGTAAATCATCGCCAGCATAATCTGTCCGCGCTCGACCATCATCGCCATTTCCAGGCTAAATGCACTGAATGTCGTAAAGCCGCCTAACAGGCCGACGCCTAGCAACAGCCGAAGCGGCTCACCTGCTGCGCCTTGGCGTAATATTAAGGCGGTAAGTGTGCCCATTGCAAAGCCGCCGATGACATTGGCCGTAAAGGTAGGCCAAGGCCAGCCACCTGCCGATGCGGGCAACATGCGCGCAAGCTGAAAACGCAGCACGGCCCCGATGGCGCCACCGGCCATAACTATAATATAGGATTTCATGCTGTGCGCCTTAGCGGGGGTTGCCCGCAAAGGAAAGGCGCGCGCTAAATGTCCATCGTTGCAGGTTGCAAGCGACCCGTTTCTGTAAACTCCTTGCCTATTTCGGACAATGTTCTGAACGATATGCCGTTTTGGGCAACGGCACGCGAAGTATTCATGACGCACAGGCTGCCCGTTCGCTGTCCGTTGCCGTTACGCAGTGGCACACCGACAAGAAAGCAGATGTCATCGTTTGGCCAATGACGCGCAAGTTTTGCCATTTCAGGATCAATTCTGGTGTCGGGAATGACGACAACGCGCTGGTTACACAACCTGTCGCAAATGGCAGCAAACCGGGCCAGATTGTTCATCAAGTCTAGTCCGTGCGTTGCAACAGTCTGCACATAATTTTCGGCTCGAAATGTGGCGATCACCACAGGTACTTTCATCGCAGTGGCTATAGTGGCAAGGCTCATACGGTTGCTCCAGCGTACCATTGGGCCAGACGCATGTTCGCGTGCCTTTTGAAGAGATGCAAGCGCAGTAGTCGATCGTTCATGATCCGTGTGATTGTGATACGTTTCGAGTGCGCTTTGATGCATGTAGAGCTTCCTTGGTGGCTAGAGAATAAAGATCAGGGCATATCAATGATAACAATAGGCCTAGAAAGCGAAGTTCGAATTTTCGTGACGCGACCATCGATACCGATGAATTTCTCGACGCCTTTTTCAAACTGAAGGTTTGAACGATCATTCGTAACAATAGGGAGAATTGTCGCCGTAGCTGTCACCTGCCGAGATGTGGTGTCTGCGGCAAATGCAGCTTGCGCCATGGGGACCAGTCCAACGACGCAAAGTAACACTGCAGCTATCGAGCGACAATTCATGAGGATCAATGTGACGATCCAGACGTTAAGCACACAGTTTGAAACTGTTTTTAACGTGTATCGCCGCTACAACCTACGCAATTCAGGGCGGAATTCACGTCTGGTCAAAATTTTCAGGCAAGTCATTAAATAAAATTTTACACGTGTTACACAATAGTTGTAACGTTACAAAAAACAGGGTCACACTGATTTACTTCGTAGCGGGCTAACGCCAAAAGGAGTATTAGATGGCCGATTATGATAATGAGCGGCGTGTTGGGTTTGAAACCAAGATAAGCGCCGAAGCGAATTCCATACTCACCAACGCAGGCTTTCTGCGGTCACCTGTGCTATCAAAACTGTTGCGCTATCTCATCAATGAGACTGTCAAAGGCAATGGCGATGCTTTAAAATCCTACGCAGTTGCTGTTGACGGCTTGGGGCGACCGGAAACGTTCGATTCCGCATCCGATAGTTCAGCGCGTGTGCAAATGGTTCGCCTGCGTAAAGCGCTTGAAAGCCATTATGCACAGCATGGTCCGATCGATGATCAGTGCCTGTATTTGCGGCCCGGATGTTACAAGGTCCGCCTGGGCAAACTTGCTGTTGCCTATCCTCAATTATACCGACCGCTCTCCGATGCCGATAACGCCTCTGTCCTTCCGACAGCGCACGCCGATGCCGAATTGCACGTTGACCGAACGGCTGAATATTCTCATCTCGCTTCGATCCCAGCGCCAGCACCATCAACTAGAACCATGGGGCGAAGTTTTATTAGCGTCTTCGGTGCGCTTGCAGGCATTGCGATTGCAATGTTGGCTTGGATCGGGTGGCAACAGCTTGTTCAATTCAGAAAAACACCCATCAGCCCTGTTCTTGAACTGCTACCCGTTGAACATGCCGATACAGATCAGCTTGAAAAAACCGCGCAGATCATTTCGAGCACCTTTGCCAGCGATTTGCCACGATTCAATATTGCACGGATTAGGGTCGTTGGCGAAAATAGTGTTTCGCGTCAATCTGATACCAGTGATATCGTGTACAGGCTTTCGTCCCGGATTGAAGACGACGGTACAGGTCGTCAGCGACTATTTCTGCGCATGAACGACGCAGCGACTGGTACGGCTTTATGGTCACGTGAAACGACATTCAGCAGCGACCCGAAATCAGTATCGGATGCTCTGATCTCACTCACTGCAGATATCAACGGTCCTTTCGGGATCATCGTATCGCATGGGTCAATGCTGTACCGGGACCGCAATGATGCTGGCTATGTTTGCCTTCTGAAATACTTCTCATTTGTGGAAACGCGTTCGACGGAAGTGGAGGACGAAATTGGTGCCTGCTTGCAAAAGCCGGTGCAGGAAAAAAAGCTGAGATCTACATTGCTTGCGGCTCGCGCACTGTTCACCATTGAACGCAGTTCAGCCTTTGAAAACTTTGATGCAGCGTCGGATTCGGCACTTATATTGGCACGCGCTGCGGTTGCGGCAGATCCAAATGCCGCATCGGCAAATTTCGCCTTAGCGCGTCTCTCTTATCTAAAAAACGACTGCGTCTCGGCCCGATTTTACACACGCCGCACACTCGAAGCTAACGCGAACAGTCCGTTGATTTTGGCAAATCTTGCCGCTTTAGGTCCTGTTTGTAATTATCCTGATTCTGCGACAATACTTGACCGAGCGTTTCTGGCCCAAAGCGCGCGATATACCAGAGGGAGGCTGATGCTAACGCTTGCAGCACTTCAACAAGGGCGGCCAGACAAACTTGCCGACATAAAGCCAAGCGATGTTCCACAATCCGAATTTAGCCGGATCAACTACTATCTGACGGAAACGCTGATTTCGGGAGCAAGTGGCGATCGGGTTTTGGTGGCTCAAAACTGGAAACAATTTGTTGCGGCGCAAACGATAAATAGTCGCGACCCTGATGAACTGTTGCGACCGATCATCGCGCTTCGCCCGTTGCGGCTTAAGTTGATCCGAATTCTTGCCAAGGCTGGTGCCTTTGAAAGCTAAAAATAGGGCGGCATTGCTGCCGCCCTAGTCGTTTCGGTACTCAAAAACTGGGTTTAGCGGCCATTATTGGCCACGATATCGACCGAAGTGCCACCACCCGACAGCACGTTCAGAGTAATGACATAGGCGCCACCATCATTGTCGCGGGTTCCGCCAAGCACATTTTCGCCTTCGCGGATTTCATAGTCGGCTGTAAAGCCAGAGCGGCGAGCTCGGGTGTAATAATAATCGGCAACAGCCTGTATTGAGGCGGAGGTCGAAAAGCTGACAACGCGGATGTCGCAAATGCCGCCGTCAACGCCCGCTGCTTCCTGAACACGGCCTTTTGGGTAAACGGGAAATTCGATGGGCATTCGCGCGGCCCAGCCTGCGCCATATTGCAGCTTTGCTTCGCAGGTGCCTTTGCCGCGCTTCACACCCTGTTCGGCAGCCAGCGATTCCAGCGTTTGTCCGCTGCTGTTGCTGGCAACGCAATCGCGGCAATCGCCAGCCGCAACGACACGCGGTTTGGGCGCACGCATCAATTTGGTATTGTCTAGCTCTTCTGCGGAGGCAGTGGAGCCTTCATAGCCATTATCAGGAGGAACCGAGCCGTCGAGCGGCTGGTCAGGCGCTTTCACCATATTGCTGTTGCTGCTTTCAGCAAGCGCTGGATCGACAAGGATGCGATCCTCCAGCGCGCCATTCATCGCAGGGTCCGAACCCTTGCCCGTCAGCTTTTCATCAAGTGCTGCCGCGTCCTCGCCATTTTCAGCGCTGCCGCATGCAACGAGGCTTAATGTCAGCAGCGAAGCTGATACGATCGCTACCGTTGACCGGCGAAATAGACTGTTCTTGTGCACTATAAATGCTCCAACTGTATCTGATGATCGATGCTGCGCGCATATTTACGCCATTGCCAGCCCCAAACAGGGTTAACAGGCAACGCTGTGTCACTAATCATTAACGATCAGGTGCGCAACGCACCACGCTGTACCAGCGCGGGACACGCCCACGGCAGCGATTAACAAAGCCGGATATTGTGGAGCGGTAAGAGCCCTATTTCACCACGCCGCGATAGGATAACGTCCCTTCGCCACCCGGAGGGATGGCATTGGGGAACACCCAGCGCAGATGCGTGACATCTTCGACAGCAGCGGCCCGGCTGATATCTGTAACCCCATCAGCAGACTTTGCCTGCACCGTAAGTTCAACAAGTTTACCCCATTTTTTTCCGCCATCAACCGACACTTCCGCCCAATCTTCGACAACGGAAATGAATTGCACTGGTCCAGGCATTGGGTTTGTCGCCCGAAAACCGGTGGCGGGTAAAGCACCCTTATTTGTATATTTCAGAGTAAAGATAACGCGGTCACCAGGTGTCACGATAACTTCACTCGGCGTTTTCAATACGGACTGCTCTTTACCATTGGCGCCAATTTCAGTGCGTTCGATCAGTGCATCGCTCGTCAACACAACACGCGCTGCCTCAGCCGTCTGCGCATACGCAGGCGTGGAAAAAGCTACCCCGGAGAGCGCTGCTGCATAAAGCAGATCGATTTTGCGCAAAACTTGCATCACACTTCGCTCCGAATTTGACCCTGATCCCGCTTTCGCGAGACTTTATAGGAATTTTCTGGCGAAAAATGGTTAACAACCCGTAAATTAGCCACCGCAAATCAGACGGAACTGTGGAATTCAAGGACAGTGCGCAAGCGGCTAGCCATGTGCATGGTCCGCTATCAGCCCAACCATACGCCCAAGCTGAGATGGTGGGAGATCATGCGCCATATCCTCTATGATCTCCAACCGCGCACCCGGGATATGGCGCGCAATGTCCTCGCTGCCGTCCTTAGGTACCAACGGATCGGCACCGCCGTGAATCACCAGCGTACGCGTAGTGATCGTCTTTAGTCGGTCAACCCGGCTGCCATCAGCGATAATGGCGAGCAGTTGCCGCCTACTCCCCACCGGATAATAGCCGCGATCAAAAGCCAAGGCAGCCTGTTCAGCATGCGCGCTTTCCGGACGGGCTGGATCGGGATAAGAAAAAGAGCGGACCAAATCGGCACCGAAGGCCACCGCTTCATCGCGGCTGGCATCGGGTGCACGTTTTACCATGAAGCGACGTTGGATATCGGCGCGCGCACCGGGCAATCCGGGTGCGCCGCTGGATGACATGATCGAGGTCATGCTCAGCAACCGGTCCCTGTAGTTCGCGGCCATCAACTGTACGATCATCCCGCCCATCGACGCGCCGACAACATGCGCCTTTTCGATCCCCAGCGCATCGAGTAGCCCGATGCCGTCAGCAGCCATATCGGAAAGGCTATAGGGAACATTTAGCGACAGGCCCAAGCGCGCCTTTAGCATCGTCCAGATCAGATTGGGCGCTGCCGCACCCTCCATCCGCTGCGACATGCCGACGTCGCGATTGTCATAATGAATGACGCGAAAACCGCGCGCGACAAGCGCTTGGATCATCTCGTGCGGCCAAGCAATCATCTGCGCACCAAGGCCCATGACAAGCAGAATGACAGGCGCGTCGGCGGGGCCGTTGTCTTCGTAGTAAAGAGTGATGTTGTTGGCGGTAATGGTCGGCATTGAATTCCCTTGCTACGCGCTTTCAACGCCGCACCTTTGTGTTGACGCCATAGTACGTTAGCGCAAGCGAATTAGCGAGCCAAGAGCAGTGCGAAAATTCCCGCAAAAGCAATTATAACAAAAGCTGCAACTCCGATGAAAATCGACGGATTGATATCGAAGGTTGCTCTGGCCTGTTCTTTCACGCGGTTCAGCAATTCGGGCCATGTGTAGCTGACAAAATCGCCTTGGCTCATGATACCGATAAGCGAACCGTCATCATCGACCACGGGCAAATGCCGGAACCGATCGTTTGACATCTGACGAAGCCAGTCAAGAAGATCATCGTCTGCACGCGCAAGTTTGAGATCAGATGTCATAATCGCGCTCAAAGGCGTTTTCTTCGGGTCGAGGCTGTTGCTCAACAACCGGCGCATAAAGTCACGTTCTGTAACGATGCCTAAGGGTTTGCGATCAGGCGAAATGATAACAGCTGCGCCATAGTTCTTTTCGCTCATTGCTTGGACCGCCGTAAACACGTCTTGGTCTGGGCTGAACGTCATCACAGCGCCTTTACGGCTAAATTCTGGTCTATCCTTAATTTGCATCGGTTGTGCCTCCCCGGGATATATTTCCCATGTGCACATTGAGCATCAGCCGATAATGAACAATACGGACTTTTAGGTCATTCGGTACTGAGCATGCACCGTCACGACGAATGGAAAAAGTCGTGCACTGTCTGCGCCACAGCCGCCGAAACACCCGGTGCCATCTGCAAATCCTCTAGGCTAGCTGAGCGCACTGCGCGCGCTGTGCCGAAATGCAGTAGCAGTGCTTTTTTGCGCGATGGCCCGATCCCCGGCACATCGTCCAGCGGGCTGGCGGTGATCGCTTTGGCGCGCTTTGTCCGGTGTGCGCCGATGGCATAGCGATGCACTTCGTCGCGCAGGCGTTGCAGGTAAAACAGCACCGGTGCGTTCACCGGTAGCATGATTTCGCGGCCATCTGGGAAGTGAAAGACTTCGCGCCCGTCGCGGCCATGATGCGGCCCTTTGGCAATGGCGATCAACGGCACATCCTCGACACCGATTTCTTCCAGCGCGGCTTTGACTGTGCTCATTTGGCCTTTGCCGCCGTCAATCAGGACGAGATCGGGCCAATCGCCTTTATCGCGGTCAGGGTCTTCCTCTTGTGCGCGCGCAAAGCGCCGCTGAAACACTTCGCGCATCATCGCGTAATCATCGTCGGTAGCCGCCTGTTTGATATTGAATTTGCGGTATTGGTTTTTGATGAACCCTTCCGGCCCCGCGACCACCATTGCGCCGAGCGCGTTGGTGCCAGAAATATGGCTGTTGTCGTAAACTTCGATCCTTTGTGGCGGCTCGGCAAGCTCAAACAGTTCGGCGACTTCGCGCAGCAGCTTTCCCTGCGTTGTCGTTTCGGCCAGTCGCCGGTCAATCGCTTCCTCGGCATTGCGTTTGGCCTGCGCGACCAGCTTCACCCGGTCGCCGCGTTGCGGATAGGTCACTGTCACTTTACGCCCGATTTGCGCGCTCAGCGCCTCGGCGAGCAACGCTTCCTCCGGCAATTCGCGGTCGAGCATAATCGTGGGCGCAGGCGGCACTTCCTCGTAAAACTGGGCGAGGACCAACGTCAGCACCTCTTCCTCGCTGCTATCCTGTGTGTGTGCGGGAAAGAACGCGCGGTGACCCCAATTTTGCCCACCCCGGATAAAGAACGCCTGAATTCCC
>JANOTI010000069.1:0-27541 GCA_031416255.1 Sphingomonadales bacterium
GTCATAGACATCCAGCTGCCCTGCGTTGACAATCGCCATGTCGAGCCCAGCAGGAATCGCGTGGAACAGGAACACGCTGTGCATTGCGCGGCGGACGGGTTCGTTGCCCCGGAACGAGAAGCTGAGGTTGGATAGTCCGCCTGAGTAATGCGCATGCGGACAAAGAACGCGCAGTTCTTTCAATGCCTCGATAAAATCGACGCCGTAATTATTGTGTTCTTCGATGCCGGTCGCGACCGCGAACACATTGGGATCAAAGATGATGTCTTCGGGCGGAAAGCCGATGCCGAGCAGCAGATCATAAGCGCGTTTGCAGATTTCGACTTTGCGCTCTTTGGTGTCGGCTTGGCCGGTCTCGTCAAACGCCATCACCACTGCTGCGGCGCCATAGGCCATGCACAAGCGGGCGTGATGCAGAAACGCCTCTTCGCCCTCTTTCATCGAGATCGAGTTTACAATCGGCTTGCCCGAAACACATTTCAGCCCGGCCTCGATGATGCTCCATTTGGACGAATCGATCATCACCGGCACGCGAGCGATATCGGGTTCGGCAGCGATCCGTTTCAGGAACGTCGTCATCGCGAGCTCGGAATCGAGCAGGCCTTCGTCCATGTTCACATCGACAATCTGCGCGCCGTTTTCCACTTGCTCGCGCGCAACCTCTACGGCGGCTTCATAGTCACCGGCCATAATCAGCTTTTTGAACTTGGCGCTGCCGGTAACGTTGGTGCGTTCACCGATGTTGACGAAACGGGAGGTGTTGATTGTCATTGTTCTTTTCAATTATTCAAAGGTCAGGCCGCGAGATTAAACGGTTCAAGCCCCGCGAGCCGTGTGAAGACAGGCGCGGTCGGGACAGCTCTGGGCGCACGATCCGCCACAACCTTGGCAATCGCGCCGATATGCGCAGGCGTTGTCCCGCAGCATCCGCCGACGACATTAACCAGCCCGTCGTTCAGCCATTCCTCAATCAGTTTTGCGGTCTGGTCGGGCAGTTCATCATATTCGCCCAGCTCATTCGGCAGGCCGGCGTTGGGATAGGCCATCACCAGTGCATCGGCACTTTTTGCCAGCTCCGCCAGATAGGGCCGCAACAGATCCGCGCCGAACGAACAGTTCAGGCCAATCGTCATCGGCTTTACATGGCGGATACTGTGCCAGAAACCCTGCACCGTATGGCCAGACAGGTTCCGTCCCGACATGTCGGTGATCGTCATCGAAATCATCAGCGGCACATCACGACCGGAGGCGACGGCTGCTTCCTGTGCTGCCATTGCTGCGCATTTGGCGTTCAGCGTGTCAAAGATAGTCTCGATCAACAGGAAATCGACGCCACCCTCAATTAACGCATCGCATTGCTCGCGATAGTCGGCTTTCAACGTGTCGAAATCCACTTCGCGGTAGCCGGGGTCGTTGACGTCGGGGGAGAGCGATAGCGTTTTGTTGGTTGGGCCAACCGAGCCCGCAACGAAGCGCCGGATGCCATCCTGGGCCTCTGCCCGGTTCGCACAATCCCGCGCGAGCAATGCGCTTTCGATGTTGATCCGCTGTACCAGATGTTCGCAGCCATAATCGGCCATCGCCACGCGGGTGGAGGAAAACGTATTCGTCTCGATCAAATCCGCACCGGCGGCCAAATAGGCGTCGTGGATACCGCCGATGATGTCGGGACGCGTAATCGAGAGCAAGTCGTTATTGCCCTTTTGATCCTTGTTGAGGTCTAGCTCGCCGCGATAATCGGCCTCACCCAATTTGTGCTGCTGGATCGCGGTGCCATAGCCGCCGTCGAACACAAGGATGCGTGATTGGCAAGCGGCGGTGAAGTCTTCACGTGCGCTCATGCCGCTTGCTCCTGCACGGATGCCACCGGACGTTTGCCGAGCAGATGGCAAATCGCATAGCTCAACTCAGCTCGGTTCAAGGTATAGAAATGGAACTGCCGCACACCGCCTGCATAAAGCCTGCGGCACAGTTCGGCAGCGATGGTTGCGGCGACCAGCTGGCGCGCAGCGGGATGATCGTCGAGGCCATCGAAGGTGTGCGCCATCCAATCGGGGATTGCCGTTCCGGTCATCCCCGACATGCGTTGGATCGCGCCAAAGTTTGACACCGGCATAATTCCGGGAACAATCTCTGCGTTAATCCCTGCCGCTGCCGCTGCATCGCGGAAGCGGAAAAAGGTTTCGGGTTCAAAAAAGAACTGCGTGATCGCGCGGCTTGCACCGGCATCCAGCTTGCGTTTCAGGAAATCAATGTCCGATTGCGCTGTTGTCGCTTGCGGATGGGTTTCGGGGTAAGCGCTGACCGAAATTTCAAACGCGTGGCGTTTGCGCAGTCCCTCGACCAATTCAGCGGCGCTGGCATAGCCTTGCGGATGCGGAACAAACGTTCCGTCTGCCCCCGGCGGATCTCCGCGCAGTGCAACGATGTGGCGTACACCCGCTTGCCAATAGGCATCGGCAATCTCGTCAATTTCGGCGCGGCTGGCATCGACGCAAGTCAGATGCGCGGCGGCCGGAATGCTGGTTTCCTTGGCAATCCGCGCCACAGTATTGTGCGTGCGCTCGCGGGTTGTGCCACCTGCACCATAAGTCACCGAAACGAAACGGGGGCCGAGCGGCTCTAATGTGACTACGGAATCCCACAATTGCTCTTCCATCTTCTCGGTTTTTGGTGGGAAGAATTCAAAGCTAATCTCGGCGTCGCCGGATAGTCCGGCAAACAGAGGAGCGCCCAATGCGCGGCGTGATTCGGCCATTTGATCGAGGGAGAGTATCATGCTGGAGTCCTGAGGTTGGGAGATTCGAGAGTGTTTGCAGTTTGACCCGAGGCCATTTGGCGTGTGCCAGACCAGATTTTGACCACCAGCTTGCCGCCTTCCAGCGTTTCAACGCCGGATAACGCCAGGCCATTTGCGACAAATGTTCTATTCATCATATCGTCGGCAAAACCCAGACGGGCGTGCGCGTGGATGGTGCGCAATTCTTCAAAGTCATGGCTGGCGAAATCGACGACGACCAAGCGCCCACCAAAGGCCAGCAAACGCGCTGCTTCGGCGATTACATAATCGGGGGTCTGGGCGTAATGCAGCACTTGGTGGAATAATATCGTGTCGAAACTGCCGTCATCGAACGGCAGCGTATTGAAATCGCCAAGGACAATCTCGGTATGCGCCTGCACCGCCGCCGCATTGGGCAGGCCCGCCAGCTTTGCCCGTGCCAGACGTAGCATCTCGACGCTGTTATCGACGGCAACGAACTTGTCAGCCTGCGCCGCAAAAATCTCGATCATCCGGCCCGTGCCTGTACCGACATCCAAAACCCGCCCGAGCGGTTGCTGCGCGATCAGCGTTTTCAGCGCCTCTTCTACTTCGGCCTCGGCGATGTGCAGAGAACGCAAACTATCCCATTCCGCAGCATGGCTGGTGAAATAGTCTGCGGCCATTACCGCACGGTCTGCCCGCACTTCGTCTAGGCGTTTTATATCGCGCAACACCGGCTTGGCATCGTCGGTTCCCGGCAGTGCGAAGAGCGATTCCAGCGTGCCGTTAGTCAATATCGGGCCCGGGCGAAGAAATACCCACGCGCCTTCGCGCCGGCGTTCTGCAATTCCGGCTTCGTCAAGGATGCGGATATGGCGGGAAACGCGGGGCTGGCTTTGCCCCAGTATTTGCACAACTTCGCTGACGGACAATTCGAGTTGCCTGATAAGCAGCGCGATTCGCATCCGTGTAGGATCGGCGAGTGCGCGCATTATGTTGAGTAACGGGGTCATTGCAAAATCATATAAAGAAATCTTTATATGATGTCAATTGGCGCAAATATGACATTTTTATGTTTGGCTTTTATCATAATCCGCGCAAGTCCGCACCGCTTAATGGCCCTATGCAAAAAGCCGATTGCCATAAAAAAACCAAAAAGGTAGAAAATGCATAACAAGCCCAACAAGTATTCTGCTTGGCAAGTTTGTTAGGTTATTAAAAGTTTTTTAGGGGGTTACCCAAATGAAGAAGATTGCTGTTTCTCTTGTACTCGCTTCGGCGATGGCTCTTGCTGCATGCTCAGGCGCTCAAGAAGCTGGTGAAGAAGCCGCTGAAGCTGGCGCAGAAGCCGCTGAAGCTGGTGCAGATGCTGCTGCCGCAGGCGCAGACGCTGCTGTTGAAGGCGCTGCTGCCGCTGGTGATGCCGGTGCTGCTGCTGCTGGTGAAGCTGCTGCAAAGACCGGTGAAGCTGCTGCTGCAGCCGGTGAAGCTGCTGCAAAAGCTGGCGACAAAGCAACCGAAGTCGTTAAGGCTGGTGCCGATGCGATGAAGGAAGAAGCCAAGAAGTAATTCTTGGTCGCTTTCTAACGCGATTTTGAGGAAGGCTGTCCTGCAAATGCAGGGCAGCCTTTTTCTTTTGCGTTCGCTTACGGAAGCGTATAAGTGACCACTTCCGAATTGTGCCAGACACCCGTCGGCAGTTTGGACAATTGTCGACAAACTAGATTAGGGATTACCCAAATGAAAAAGATTGCTGTTTCTCTTGTACTCGCTTCGGCGATGGCTCTTGCTGCTTGCTCAGGCGCCGCAACCGACGAAGCTGCTGAAGCTGGCGCAGAAGCCGCTGAAGCTGGTGCAGAAGCTGCTGCCGAAGGCGCAGAAGCTGCTGTTGAAGGCGCTGAAGCTGCTGCTGAAGGCGCTGCTGCCGCTGGTGATGCTGCTGCAAAGACCGGTGAAGCTGCTGCTGCCGCTGGCGATGCTGCTGCTGCCGCTGGCGACAAAGCAACTGAAGTCGTTAAGGCTGGTGCCGAAGCGATGAAGGAAGAAGCCAAGAAGTAATTCTTGGTCGCTTTCTAAAGCGATTTTGAAAGAGGCTGTTTCGCATTGCGGAGCAGCCTTTTTCTTTGCCCATCGCAGGTCCGCCGCTATGGCGTTGCAATGCTATCGGGCAAAACAACCTTGAAGAATTCCGCCTGCATGATTTCGGCGACGGTACTGTTGCTGGTGAGCGCCTGTAGCCCTGCCGACAGCGATCCTGGCCCCGGGGGCGTGACCACAGGTGACGCCAAAGCATTGGACGCAGCGGCAAAGAAGCTGGATGAGCGCGATCAAGCCGATGCGCTGGATGGGAAAAAATAACGCTTAGCGATGCGCGTTGGCAACAACCCGCGCAACAGCTTGCATCATGACCATACGGTCTGGGATCGAGGCGGTCGTGTCGCCAATCATCACGGCCACGGCATAGCGCTTTCCATCGGGCGCGGTCATAATGCCGATGTCGTTATAGCCTGTCGATACGCTGGCAAGCTGTTGGCCCGTGCCGGTTTTGTGGCCAAAACGCCAATCCGTCGGCACACCGGCCTTTAACCGATTCGGTCCGCTACTGGTGCGCTCCATCATCGCCATCAACATCCGGGTTGAGGCGGACGACAACAGGCTGCCTTTGCTCAGCTCGCCCAGTGCTTTGACGATTGCCAACGGGCTTGCACCATCGACGGGATCGGCGAGATAGCGGTCCAGCGCGGCTTTGCGTTGGTCGTAGCTCAGTCTGGCTCGCGCCGTTTCAAAATTGCGTCCTATGGCATAATCCTGCCGCCACTCCATGCCTGCGATCCCCGATTGCAAGCCACGCTCGCCGGGGCCGAAACGGATTTTGCCAAGGCCTTTGCGCGCAACAAAATCGCGCACCGCATCGGGCCCTCCTGCTGTACGAAGCAGGCTGTCATTGGCGGTGTTGTCGCTTTTGGTGATCGCCAGTTCCAACAAAGTCAGAACCGTTTCCTGGACTTCGCCATTGGCGATGACGCGTTCGCGTATCGGCTGGTGGAACACGGCCAAATCATCGCGGGTAATGCGGATACTCTGATCGAGTTTCAATTTGCCGCGATCCACCTGATCGAGCACCGTCATTGCCACCCACAATTTGGAAACACTTTGCTGCGGGAACAGCTCCTCCCCGCGTCGGGATAAAGACCAATTACCGTCGATGGCCAGAACAGCAATACCCGTCCGTCCGGGAAAGCTACGCCACAATTCGTTGATCTGATTATCCAGCGCTTCGGGGGCCGCCGCGACTTTGGGCTGGCTAACAACCGGCGGAGGCGAAGGTTTGGCGACAACAACAGGTCTAATCACTGGCGGGACCGGTTTTTGAACGGGCGGCGGCGGCGCTGTGGAGCAAGCCGCAAGCAGCATTGATGCGATCAGAGCCAGCGCTAGGCACGGCCGAGTGGTTTGGAATGGCATTATGGACATCTGCCTTTGCCTGTATGAATTACAACCGAACGAAGAAATGCCCCGCGCACAGCTTTGCGATGAACGATTCGCTGCGCACGGTAAAGCGATGCCAAGTGGCCTGTAACAAGGATTTGACTTGACCTTATTCGCCTGCCGTAGTTGTCCCTTGTGCGAACTTTGCAAAAGACGGGCGGATAAAGTCATGGAAAATGAAAACGGAATTTTCATCGGCGCAGCGGTTAAAAAAGACAGCGTTGGGGAGCCGCAATATCTAAACCTGAAACGCGCCAATCGCCACGGGCTTATCGCAGGCGCGACCGGCACCGGCAAGACGGTGACGTTACAGGGGCTGGTCGATAGCTTTTCCAAAATTGGCGTTCCGGTTTTTGTCTCCGATGTTAAGGGCGATTTGGCAGGCATGGCAATGGCTGGGTCACCCACTGGCAAGCTGCACGACATCTTCACTGCCCGTGCTGCCGAAATTGGCTATGAAGGGTATAGCTATGCTGACAACCCTGTGGTGTTCTGGGATTTATACGGCGAACAGGGCCATCCGATCCGCACCACCGTTTCGGAAATGGGGCCTTTGCTGCTGTCGCGCATATTAGACCTCAACGAAACGCAGGAAGGTGTGCTCAACATCGCCTTTCGCATTGCCGATGATGAAGGCATGTTACTTTTGAACCTCGAAGATTTGCAAGCGATGCTGATCTGGTGCGCGGAAAACGCGGCACTGATCGGCACCAAATACGGCAACGTCACCAAAGCCTCGGTCGGATCAATTCAGCGCCAGTTGCTGACGTTGGAAGGCCAGGGCGGTGCGCGCTTTTTTGGTGAACCGGCTTTGGAAATCAGCGACTTTTTGAAAGTGGACGACAAAGGCCGTGGCCATGTGAACATATTGTCAGCGGACAAGCTAATGGCCAGCCCAAAGCTGTATGCAACGTTCCTGTTGTGGTTGCTGTCTGAATTGTTCGAGGCTCTGCCAGAGGTTGGCGATCCCGATCAGCCGAAGCTGGTGTTCTTTTTTGACGAGGCGCATTTGCTGTTTGACGAAGCGCCCGATGCGTTGATGGACAAGGTTGAACAGGTCGTTCGCCTGATCCGGTCGAAAGGCGTCGGCGTGTATTTCATCACGCAAAACCCGATTGATATTCCCGAAAAAGTCGCAGGCCAATTGGGCAACCGGGTGCAGCATGCGTTGCGCGCTTTTACCCCGCGTGACCAGAAAGCGATACGAGCAGCGGCAGAGACATTCCGCATCAATCCTGATCTGGATGTTGCCACCGCGATTACCGAATTAAGGGTCGGTGAGGCGCTGGTTTCGACGTTGATGGCCGATGGCTCGCCCTCGATTGTCCAGCGGACGTTAGTGAAGCCGCCACGTTCGCGCGTTGGCCCGCTCGATGCGAAGGAACGTGCGATCATCCAGTCGATTTCACCATTTTCCGATAAGTACGACACCGAGGTCAACCGCGAATCGGCCTATGAAGTGCTTCAGCAAAAAGCAACCGATGCCGCCGCTGTCGCGCAACAGGTTGAAGAACAAGGCGAGGAAGAAGTGCGTAAGCAACCGCGCCAGTCCGAAACGCTTTGGGGGAAAGTCGGCAAAGCCGCTGCAGGCGCCGCTGCGGCATCGGCAGGGACAATGATTGCACGCTCGCTGACCGGACGAAAATCGAGCGCATCGCCCGCCAAAAGTGCAGCGGGTGCTGTGGCTGGAGCATTGGGGACCGAGCTTGGCAAAGCGATCGGTTTTCCGGGTCTAGGCCGTTTTGCGCGGGGGTTGCTGGGCGGATTGATGCGTTAAAGCCGGGACTGTAGCGCCCCACAAATATACCAAAAAATGACACGGCCCGGAATTTCTTCCAGGCCATGCCGACGTTTGCCGATTGCAGATGGGTCGCTTGTGCAAGTGATCGACGAACGCCTGTCCCCCTGTTTACTCGCAAAATATAGCCTGATGTGAAATCGGGTGATTGGATAAAAACGCCATCGGGCCAATTTGCGGATTGCGAGCAAGACTTGTTGCAATCACAAATTTAATCGCGCAATTAAACCGGCGGAGAGGAAATTGCCGATGAATGCGCCAATGCCCAGCAAACCGGCCGAGTCCGAGCTGGCCGATTTTGAACAGCAATGCGATGCGTGGTTCGCCGGTAACGTCGTTGCTGATCCGGGCTTCATGCTGCCTTTGACCTTTATGGAAGTCTCCACCGACGCACAGTTTGACTTTCTGCGGCACTGGCAGCGCAAAGTCTATGAAGCAGGCTATCTGGGGATGAGTTGGCCCGTGGCTTATGGTGGCGGCGGGATGCATCCGGATTTCCAGCGCGCGGCAACGCGGATTATGCGCAAATATGATGCGCCGATTATGCTCAACGCGATTGGCACCGGATGGGCGGGGCCATTGATCCTGGATGTCGGCACAGAAAAACAACGACGCCGCTATATCAAACCCATCCTGTCCGCCGAAGAAATCTGGTGTCAGGGTTTTTCGGAGCCCGAAAATGGCTCCGACCTTGGCAATGCGCAGCTGAAGGCGGTGCGAGCCAAAAATGAAAATGAAACTGACGGCTATGCGGCCACGGGCTCCAAAATCTGGACGTCCTTGGGCGACAGGGCGGACCATATGATCCTGCTGGCGCGGACGGCTTCGGACGCGGCGAGCAAATATGCAGGGTTGAGCTTTTTTCTCGCGCCGATGAAGGTCGCCGGCGTCGAAACGCGCCGGATTAAAAAACTGACGGGCGAATATGGCTTCGTCCAATGCTTCTTCGACGGCGCGCATATCCCCGCCGATTGCTTGATGGGTGAAGAAGGCCAGGGCTGGTCGATGGCGATGAAGACGCTGGAATATGAACGCGGGACCAAAGTTAATTTGGCAGGCGGGTATTTCAGCAAAGATATGGACGTGATGGCGATTGTCGATTTGGCGCGGCGTTCGATGCGCGGCGGAAAGCCGGTGCTCGATGATCCAGTGATGCGTGATCGGCTGATCGATTTCCTGATCGACATTCAGGGCGTAAACTTGAACAGCCAGCGGCGAAACATCCCAGCGCTCAATCAGGACCGGCCCATGGGTCTGGCATTGATGAACAAGCTGACGCGTACCGAATTGGTCCGCGAACTGACGCAATTCTCGCTGCAATTTCAGGGGACCCGCGCAGGCTATTATGCAGGCGATGACGAAGCGATCGATGCCGGTTTCTGGCACCGCGCCTATCTCAACAGCTTTTCCGCGACCATCGGCGGCGGCACCAGCGAGATCCAGAAAAACATCATTGGCGAGCATGTGCTTGGCCTTCCCAAGACACGCTAGAAAGGCTCCCAGCAAATGAGCGAAGTATTGACCCAAGTGCAGGACAGCGTCCTGATCATCACGATCAACCGGCCCGAAGCGCGCAACGCGGTCAACAGAGCGGTGGCTGAGGGTATTGCCGATGCGATGGAGCGGTTGGATAGCGACGGTGCGATCAATGCCGCGATCCTGACCGGTGCGGGCGGGACATTCTGTTCGGGCATGGACCTGAAAGCCTTTTTGACCGGCGAATTGCCGCTCGTGAAAGGCAAAGGCTTTGCCGGTTTTGTCGAGGCTCCCCCTGCCAAGCCGCTGATCGGCGCGGTTGAGGGCTATGCGCTGGCGGGCGGGATGGAGATTGCCATTGCGTGCGATTTGCTGGTTGCGAATGTGGATGCGCAATTTGGCATTCCAGAGGTGAAGCGCGGGCTCGTCGCGGCGGGTGGGGGCTTGCTATCGTTGCCATCAATGATCGGCACGCGGATGGCCAAAGAGCTCGCACTCACCGGTGATTTTATCACGGCACAGCGGGCGTATGCGATTGGCTTTGTCAATCGTGTCACAGACGGTGCCGCGCTTGATGCCGCATTGGAGCTGGCAAGAAAAATTGCGGCGAACGGCCCGATGGCGCTGATCGCTTCCAAACGCATCATCGACGAACGGCCCGATTGGAATGCGGAAAACATGTGGCAAAAGCAAAGCGAGATTGCCGCGAGTATCATGGCATCAAACGACGCACGCGAAGGCGCGGCGGCCTTTGCGCAAAAGCGTAAACCCAATTGGACCGGTAGCTGAGAGGATAATCTGTGACTCACCCTAAAATCCACGCCGTAACGCACCCTGATAAAGCCGCTGTCATTATGGCAGGGTCTGGGGAGACGATCAGCTTTGCCCAGCTTGATGCCAATTCAAACCAGGTCGCGCATTTATTGCGTTCTTTGGGGCTGAGGCACGGCGATACCGTTGCAATCTGCATGGAAAACCGCGTGGAGTTTTTCGATCTGTGCTGGGGCGCGCAGCGCAGTGGTTTGGTCTATGTCGCGATCAGCAACCGGCTGACGGCGTCTGAAATCGATTATATTCTGGGTGACAGCGGCGCGCAGGTTTTGATTGCTTCGCCCTATCTCGGCGACACTCTCGATCAGCTGCAAAGCCCGGTGAAGCGCTACATTGTCGGCGGCGAGAAAGCGGGCTGGCTAGGGCTGGAGGCCGCGCTTGCCGCTATGCCAACTACGCCTGTGGCAGACGAGCGCGCAGGCACCGATATGCTGTACAGTTCGGGCACAACCGGCCAGCCCAAAGGCGTGCGCCTGCCCTTGCCAGCCGATCCCGATATTGCCGCCGTCAGCCCCTTGGCGATGATCGCGGCGGGGGCGTTTACGTTTAGCGCGGACAGCATTTATCTGTCGCCTGCACCGCTCTATCACGCCGCGCCTTTGCGCTGGTGCATGTCGGTCCACCGGCTGGGCGGGACGCTGGTGATCATGGAGAAATTCGATCCCGAGGCTGCGCTGGCCGCTATCGAACAATACGGCATCACTGACAGCCAATGGGTGCCGACGCATTTTGCCCGGATGCTGAAACTGCCCGAAGATGTGCGCCGCAAATACGGCCACGCGACGCTGAAATGCGCCGTCCACGCCGCAGCCCCGTGCCCCGTGCCGATCAAGCAAGCGATGATCGATTGGTGGGGCCCTGTGATCCGCGAATATTATGCGGGGACCGAAGGCAATGGCTTTACCTTTATCTCCAGCGAAGAGTGGCTGGGGCATGTGGGCTCGGTCGGCAGGCCGCTGAACGCGATCATCCATATTTGCGACGAGCAGGGCGAGGAAGTCCCGGTCGGCGAAGAAGGCGTGGTCTATTTCGAAAGCGAATCGCAGTTTAGCTATCATAACGATCCTGTGAAAACCGCCGAAAGCCGCCATCCCCAGCATCCGACATGGTCGATGCTCGGCGATGTCGGCAAAGTCGATGCCGAAGGCTTTTTGTACCTGACCGACCGCAAAAGCTTTATGATCATTTCGGGCGGGGTGAACATCTATCCGCAAGAGATCGAGAACCTGCTCGTGTCGCATCCCAAGATCGCTGACGCCGCCGTCATTGGGGCGCCTGATGAGGATATGGGCGAAAAAGTGGTCGCTGTGGTGCAGCCGCTCGATTGGGGCAGCGCGGGTGAGGCGCTCGCCGAGGAACTTAAAGCCTATCTTCGCCTTAGCCTGTCGGGCGTCAAAATGCCGCGCCAGATCGATTTCCGGCAAGAACTGCCCCGCCATGCCACCGGCAAATTGTACAAAAGGCTGTTGCGCGACGAATATTGGGCGAAGCGCGACAGCAAAATCGTTTAAGAGGAATCCGGTATGAACGCACCCGTTGCCAGCGCGGAAACCGCACTCGCGGTGATCGATCCCAAATCCTATGCGGCATGGGACCCGTTGCTTGATCTGTTCGACAGCATCCGTTCGGAAACGCCGGTGCTGCGGATTGAAAGCCCGACCGGCGATCACGACCCATTCTGGCTGATAACGCGCCACGATGATGTGATGCGGATAAGCAAAGACAACGTCACGTTTTTGAATGCCCCGCGCCCATCGGTTTTCACCAACAAAGCGGGTGAAGCCTTGGCGCGCAGCATCACAGGTGGCTCGCCCAATCTGGTGCAGTCGTTGGTATCGCTTGATGCGCCGAAACACCCAAAGCTGCGGCGGTTGACGCAAGAATGGTTCATGCCCAAAAATCTGCGGACAATCGAAGCCGACATCCGCGCGCTGGCAAAGCGCACCGTCGATAAATTGGTTGCTGCAGGGCCAGAGGCGGATTTTGTGCCTTTGGTTTCTGCGCCTTATCCTTTGCATGTGGTGATGCAGATTTTGGGCGTTCCCGAAGAAGACGAGCCGCGTATGTTGTTTTTGACGCAGCAGATGTTTGGCGGGCAGGATGAGGAGCTCAATAAATCGGGCATCGCCAACCTGTCGCCGCAACAGATTACTGAGATTGTTCTCGGCGCAGTTAAAGATTTCACGGCCTATTTCGAATCGCTGGCGGCCAAAAGGCGCGAAGCCCCGACCGAGGATGTCGCAACGATATTGGCCAATGGCACTATCGACGGCGCGCCACTCGATCCACTCGATTTGGCAGGCTATTATATCATTATCGCAGCGGCTGGGCATGACACAACCTCCGCCAGCACCGCAGGCGCGATGTTGGCACTGGCCCGTGATCCCGGACAATTTGCCAAATTAAAGGCCGACCGAAGCCTAGTTGCCGGGATTGTCGAAGAGGCGATCCGTTGGACCACACCTGTCCAGCATTTCATGCGGATGGCTAACGAAGATGTAGAACTAAGCGGCGTGAAAATCGCTAAAGGCGACTGGTTAATGATGAACTATGTCGCGGCCAATCACGATCCGCAGCAGTTTGATAATCCGCGCCGTTTTGATGCGACCCGCGACCATAACCGGCATCTGGCCTTTGGCGCAGGCGCGCATCAATGCCTGGGGCTGCATCTGGCGCGGCTGGAAATGCGAGTCTTGTTTGACGAACTACTCGACCGGTTGGAGACGGTGGAACTGGCCGGTGAGCCGAGGCGGGCGAGTTCGACTTTTGTTGGCGGGTTGAAGACTTTGCCGCTGCGGTTTCAGGCCAATTAGCAATGACGTGCCTCCCTTCTTTCCGTTTGCCCTGAGTAGGTGCAAAGCGAAGCGGGGCCGAAGGCGGGCAAAGCCCAACTGCCGTATCGAAGGGCTGTGGGTGCACCCGGTACTTCGATACGCACCTTCACTGCGTTCAGCAGCTACTCAGCACAAACGGTTTAGAGAATCGGACACCTTGTCTTTCGTCGAAGAATTTAGGCAGCGTTTCCCGCAACACTTGTAACCAAACGCAAATGCGCCCAGAAAGCTGGCTATGGCTAATATTATCGCGTTCCTGTTTGGACTCATCGCTCTGGTTATTGCCTTTATCGGCTTCATCCCGTTTTTGGGGCTGCTGCTCTGGCCGGTGCTGTTGATTGCCGGGATCGGTGCAGCATTCGGCTTTGCGTCGAGCAGCAACAGCGGACGCAATTTCTGTCTTGTGGTCATTGCTATCTGCGCCATCCGCCTGTGGTTGGGCGGCGGCATCTTCTGATCCGTCCCAGATACCATCATGAACACCGCTGAACCACAACAGCCGCAAGGCAGCGGCTTGCCTTATGCCTTTTCGGCTTATCTGGTTTGGGGCTTTTTGCCTGTCTATTTCAAATTGCTGTCGTCGGTTCCCGCGCTCGATATTCTGGCGTTCCGTATCATCTGGTCGGTGCCAATGGTGTTCGGCATCCTCTATTTCCGCAAACAATGGGGCGAATTCGTCGCCGCGATTTCCAATCCGGTAGCGCGGCGCGCGATGATGCTGTCGGCGGTGCTGATCGCGGTCAACTGGCTGGTCTATGTCTGGGCCATAACCAACGACCGTATCCTTGCGACCAGCATCGGCTATTATCTGAACCCATTGGTCAATGTCTTGCTGGGCCGGATATTTCTGGGTGAGCGGTTGACCAAATTGCAGGGATGGGCGGTTGCGATTGCCGGGCTTGCGGTTGCGGTTTTGATGTCGGGCACGCTGGAAACCGTGTGGATCAGCCTGACCTTAGCGTTCAGTTTTGGCAGTTACGGACTGGTCCGCAAAATGGCGCCGACAGGCTCGGTTCCCGGCCTTGCGGTGGAGATGTGTCTGTTGGGGCCAGTCGCCTTGGTTATCTGCGTCTGGAGCATTTTTGAAGCGGGCGGTTTGCGCGATTTTGAAACCGAGGCATTGCTTGCGCTGGGCGGCGCGGTGACGGTGATACCGTTGTTGCTGTTTGCCACAGCCGCGCGGCGGATGAGCTATACCGCGATTGGTTTTGTGCAGTATCTGGCCCCAAGCATCGTCTTCATCCTAGGCGTGTTTGTGTACAACGAGCCGCTGGATACGACCAAGCTGGTCTGCTTTGGCTTGATCTGGATCGCGATTGCGCTGTTCAGTTTCGATGCGTTTCGGCGGATGCGGTCAAACGCGAGATAAGCTCCAGCCGAGCGTTTCCCCTGCATGAAACGGCACAACAGGCGTTCCGGCACAGTCGATAGAGTCGGGGACAGTGAACGGCGCTTTGCGCAGCGTGATGGTTTCCTCATTCACCGGCAGCTGGTAAAATGCGGGGCCGTGCAGCGAGGCGAAGCCTTCGAACTTATCAAGCGCATTTTCCTCTTCAAACACCGCCAGATAGCTCTCCAGTGCGAAAGGCGCGTTGAAAATCCCAGCGCAACCGCACGCCGATTCTTTGGCAGACACTGCATGCGGTGCGCTGTCCGTGCCGAGGAAAAACTTTGGATTGCCGGAAGTGGCAGCAGTACGCAGCGCCAGCCGGTGCAGCTCGCGCTTAGCCACAGGCAAGCAATAGGCATGCGGACGGATGCCGCCTGCGAACATCGCATTGCGGTTGATATGCAGATGCTGCGGCGTAATGGTCGCGGCGACGTCGGGGCCAGCGGCAGTGACGAAATCCACCGCGTCTTTGGTGGTGATATGTTCAAAAACGATGCGCAAATTCGGAAAGTCACGGACGACGCCTTCCAAAGTGCGTTCGATAAACACGCGCTCGCGATCGAAAATATCGACGTCTTGGTCGGTGACTTCGCCGTGTATTAACAGCGGCATGTCGATGGCTTGCATCTGTTCCAGAACGCCCCGGATCTGTGACACATCGGTGACGCCATGGGCGCTGCCGGTGGTTGCGTGCGCAGGGTAAAGCTTAGCGGCGGTGAACACGCCTTCGTCAAACCCGCGCGCGATCTCATCGGGGTCGAGTGTATCGGTCAGATAACACGTAATCAGTGGTTCAAACGCCATTCCCGCTGGCACAGCCGCCAAAATCCGGTCGCGATACGCCCGCGCCGCATCAACGGTGGTGATCGGTGGCGACAAATTCGGCATCACAATGGCGCGCGC
Source organism: Sphingomonadales bacterium (assembly GCA_031416255.1). Classification (GTDB taxonomy): domain Bacteria; phylum Pseudomonadota; class Alphaproteobacteria; order Sphingomonadales; family Sphingomonadaceae; genus Sphingorhabdus_B. Next base: position 15,483 of record JANOTI010000069.1, read on the forward strand.
AAATTGCCGTGCGGTGTAGGCGACAACGCTCTGCATCATCACCCCATCGCGCAGGTGAACATGCCAGTCATCGGGGCGGCGGATCGTCAAACTATCGGTCATGGCTTCCCTTTAGCCATCACCAACCCTATCTGTCACCTATGTCCTCACCCCGTTTGTTCGATCGTGCCGTCATCCGTCTTTCTCCGACCGAATCGGGAGAGGATGTGCGCGGCTTTTTGCAAGGCTTGGTGACACAGGACACCGCTGCCCAGTTGCCGCTTTGGGGCGGGCTGTTGACGCCGCAGGGAAAAGCGCTGTTTGATTTCTTCTTATGGTCAGATGGCGCTGATGTGCAGATCGATTGTGAGGCAGACCAAGCCGAAGCATTGGTCCGGCGGCTGTCGATGTACCGGTTGCGCCGCAAAATTGCGATTGCGGTTGATCCGGTGCTGGGTGTGTTTTGGGGTATGGCTTCTGAGCAAGGCGTGCCTGACCCACGGCTTACGGCTCTCGGCGTTCGCTGGATTGCGCCTATCGCCTCCGATGACGCCGATGTCAGCGCGTTCTACCGCAACCACCGTCTGTCGCAGGGCGTGACCGAAGGCGTCACTGAACTGGGTAGTGACGCGACGTTATGGCTAGAGGCCAACGCTGCGGAGCTGAACGGCGTATCGTTCACCAAGGGTTGCTATGTCGGCCAGGAAAACACCGCGCGGATGAACTGGCGGCAAAAGGTCAACCGGCGGTTACAGGTGGTCCCGATTGCGCAAGCTATCCCCAAAAAGCTGCGAATGGCTTATCCCGATCTGGGCGTTGCCATCGTGCAGGTGCGGGTGGAGGATGTGCCGGTGGATGCGTGGCCGCATTGGCTTCGTTCAGCAATCAGCCAGCCTGACGAGCGCAAGGACGACGCATGATTGTGTCCCTGATCCTCGCCGCCGCTCTTTCAACGACTCCGGTCACTCCCGTCGTCACTGATGACCTTGAGCGTCAGGACAATTACGAATCGATGCTGTCCTGTGCTGCTTTTCATACAATCGAAGCGACACGGACCGAGGGCAGCGCCGCCGAGGCGCAGCAAGCAGTCGCTTATGATTTTGCGGAGACCGCTGTCGGCTTTGCCCCTAATGGCACAGTCGAAACCGCCAATGCCGATCTGGAAAAGCTGTTGGGCGTTTTCCGCGAGGAACTCGACACCAAAGATGTCCGGGTAATAGCCGAGGATTGGACTGCGCTGGAGAGCGCTTGTCGCAGCCTGTACGCCGTAAAGGATGATCTGGTTAGAGGCGTCGGTGTTGCAGCAGAGGAAGCGCGGTAGATACCGGCTGCTATCATTGCCGGGCCGTGCGCGCGTTAAACGTGCGGACACTCGCGCTCTGTAACGAAACCCATCGGGGCGGCTTTCAGGATTTTGGTTCCTTTAGCCACCCCGGCTTGAATTGGCTGTGTCTCTATCAATCCGAGGCCAGATTCCGATCCGCCCGAATTGCTACGCTGCGCGTGCCACCCTGTTGCGCTATGCGCTCTGCGACTTTCGTTTCGGCGCTCGCTTGTGTACGCGCCGCGCATTTTTTTGCTTCTACCTGATCGCGAATACCGCGTGTACCATTGCTGCTGCAGACGGTGCGGACTGCGCGAGCCACGCGGACCTGCAACTCTGCCTGGTCTGATGCCTTGGCAAGATCAAGGTCACGCACAGTGACTTTTACGGTGCGTTCCTGGGCCAGAACGGGGTTCGAAAAAACCAGCGTTGCCGCACACATACTAAGTGATATCAGAGCTTTACTGTTAAGCATGATGAACGTCCTTATTGCTATGGCCGCAGTTTTGGCGGTCCATTGGGGGGAGAGGGTGCAAGCCGGAAACGGAAAACTGGGGAGCCTTCGAAAAAACCGGCTTGCCCATGCTTTATGCCCCGGCTGTATTACCTACGCATGACAGTTTCGACAAAACTACGTGACACTCGACCGTTCGACGAACGACGCGACCAAGCGCAAATCAGCATCGACCAATGTTGCATTGCGTAACAACGGCTTCGACGAACGGCATTTCAGTAGAGCATTTTACGGCGACTTAAGCCCCGGCGAATCAGATCAATCCGGCAAGCGGGCTTGATGGATCGGCATACATGCGGCGTCCCATGCGTCCCGCGAGATAGGCTTCACGCCCTCCTTCGACCGCAAGCCGCATCGCGCGCGCCATGCGGATGGGGTCTTTGGCTTCGGCAATCGCGGTGTTCATCAGGATGCCGTCGCAGCCCAATTCCATGCCGACCGCCGCATCGGACGCGGTGCCAACGCCTGCGTCAACAAGCACAGGCACATTGGCCCCTTCAACGATCAGGCGGATTGTGACGCGGTTCTGGATACCCAGCCCCGAACCAATCGGCGCGCCAAGCGGCATAACCGCAACAGCGCCCGCCTCCTCCAATTGCTTCGCTGCGATCGGATCATCAACGCAGTACACCATCGGCAGAAAGCCTTCTTTGGCCAACACTTCGGTGGCACGCAGCGTTTCGCGCATGTCGGGATAAAGCGTCTTTGCTTCGCCCAAAACTTCCAGCTTCACCAGATCCCAGCCCCCCGCTTCGCGCGCCAACCGCAACGTGCGGATCGCGTCTTCGGCCGTGAAGCAACCGGCGGTATTGGGCAGATAGGTGTATTTTTTGGGGTCGATGAAATCCGTCAGCATCGGTGCCTTGGGATCGGACACATTGACGCGGCGCACAGCGACAGTGATAATCTCTGCGCCGGACGCGACCAAAGCAGCGGCGTTCTGTTCGAAATCCTTATACTTTCCCGTCCCGACGATCAGGCGTGAAGTAAAGGTCCGACCGGCGACGGTCCAGCTGTCTGTTGTAGTCATAGATGATTCCTTAGCCGCCACCGACAAAGTGGACAATCTCCAGAATGTCACCATCGGCAAGCATCACCGCGGCGAGCGTTGAACGCGGCACAATCTCCATATTCCGCTCCACCGCCACTTTTTTGGGGTTTAGCCCGATGTCGCGCACCAGATCCACCACGCTGCTACCCTCGGCAATCCGATGCGGCTCGCCGTTGAGCGTTAGAGCGATAAGGGTGATCGTCTGCGTCATTTCATCTCGCCTTTTTGATGCACCCCATATAGGGTCGCTCCTGCATTCAACGCAAGTTACACAGCGAGAATAGTTTGACCAATCGCCCCGTCATTTTCGTCCTCAACGGACCCAACCTCAATCTGCTCGGCACGCGGGAGCCAGAGATTTACGGCACCGACACGCTCGATGATATTGCCGGACGGCTGGACGATCAGGCGCAGGCGCAGGGTTTTGACATTGATTTTCGCCAATCCAACCATGAAGGCCATCTGGTCGATTGGCTGCACGAGGCGCATAGCGCGGGTGCGCAGGCGGTGCTGCTGAACGCGGGGGCTTACACCCATACCTCGATCGCGCTGCACGATGCGATCAAATCGATCACAGTGCCGGTTATCGAGGTGCATTTATCCGACCCGCACAAACGCGAAGAGTTCCGCCATATCAGCTATGTCGGAATGGCGGCGCACAGCTGCATCGCGGGGCATGGGGCAAAAAGCTATGAACTGGCGCTGGACGTAGCGGCGCGTCTCTGACTATAGCGCGTGTAATAAATTCTAACGGAGTACAGCCATGAACGGTAAAACGGGCGGAATGCAGGTTGATACCAATTTGGTACGCGAACTGGCAGAAATGCTAAATGATACCGGCTTGTCCGAAATCACGGTTGAGGATGGTGAGCGCAAGATCAAAGTATCGCGCACGATGACGGCGGTTGCCGCGGCTCCGGTTTACGCACCGGCGCCGCTGGCGGCTGCTGGGCCCACCGCGCAAGCGCCCGCCGCTGAACCGGTTGTTTCCGCCAATGCGTTGAAATCACCGATGGTTGGCACAGCCTATCTTTCGCCCGAACCCGACGCTCCGGCCTTTGCCAGCGTTGGCGCGAAGGTTTCAGCAGGCGACACGCTGTTGATTATTGAAGCGATGAAGGTCATGAACCCGATTATTGCGGTGAATGGCGGCACGGTAAAAGCAGTTCTCGTTGAAAGCGGCCAGCCTGTTGAGTTTGGCCAGCCTTTGATGGTTATTGAGTAAGCATGGGCATCGAAAAAATCCTGATCGCCAATCGCGGCGAAATTGCGCTCCGCATCCACCGTGCGGCGCATGAAATGGGTATCAAAACCGTGGCGGTGCACTCCACCGCCGATGCCGATGCGATGCATGTGCGGCTGGCGGATGAGGCGATCTGCATCGGCCCACCCTCTGCGACTGACAGCTATCTGAATATCCCTGCGATTATATCGGCAGCGGAAATCAGCCATGCCGACGCAATCCACCCCGGCTATGGTTTTTTGTCTGAAAACGCCCAGTTTGCAGAAATCATCGAAAGCCACGGCATCGCCTTTATCGGTCCAAAGCCCGAACATATCCGGACGATGGGCGACAAGGTGATGGCAAAGAAAACGGCGGGAGCGCTTGGCCTGCCTTTGGTGCCGGGTTCTGCAGGGGCGGTATCGGAAGTCGCAGGCGCGAAACAGATCGCAGCCGAAGTTGGCTATCCGGTAATTATCAAGGCTGCATCGGGCGGTGGTGGGCGCGGCATGAAAGTGTGCAACAGCCCCGACGACCTCGAAACCTTGATGCAACAAGCCGGCAGCGAAGCCAAAGCCGCGTTCGGCGATGCAACGGTCTATATCGAAAAATATCTCGGTAATCCGCGCCATATCGAGTTCCAAATTTTCGGCGATGGCATGGGCAAAGCCATACATCTGGGCGAACGCGATTGTTCACTGCAACGCCGCCACCAAAAGGTTTTGGAAGAAGCACCGTCGCCGATCATTTCGCCCGAAGAGCGTGACCGGATGGGGGGGATCGTGTCGAAAGCGATGGCCGATATGAGCTATCGCGGTGCAGGCACTATCGAATTTCTATGGGAAAATGGCGAGTTCTATTTCATCGAAATGAACACCCGTATTCAGGTTGAACATCCAGTCACCGAAATGATTACCGGCTTTGATCTGGTGCGCGAGCAGATTCGCATCGCCGAGGGTCGCGAGCTTTCGGTGACACAGGATATGCTCGAATTTCGGGGCCACTCCATCGAATGTCGGATCAATGCCGAAGATGCGCGGACCTTTATTCCGTCGCCCGGCGAAGTCACCTATTACCACGCGGCGGGCGGCATGCATGTCCGCGTCGATAGCGCGCTCTATTCCGGCTACCGTGTCCCGCCCTATTATGATTCGATGGTTGCAAAGCTGATTACCTATGGCCGAACGCGCGAAAGCTGCATGATGCGGATGCGCCGTGCATTGGAAGAAATGGTGATTGGCGGGATCAACACCAACATCCCGCTGCATCAGGCGCTGCTGCGCGACCCCGATGTCATCAACGGCGATTATACCATCAAATGGCTGGAAGAGTGGCTGGAGCGTGATGGGAAGTAGCTAAATCCCGGTCACTCCACCGACTTTTTATTGGCCGTGTTCAGAAAAGCCACGCTGTCTGCGACCACCGGATGTCTTCCGCGAAACAGCGTCCCTAAAGCCAGCACAAGATCATTGTGGCTCGCGCCTTGCAGTGTGCGAAGGATGATATTGCCGCCAGCGGCTTTTTGCTTTGCATACAGGCTGTTTGCATTGCGGATGCGGACAACGGTGTCGTCTGTGCCATGGATCAGCAAGATCGGCGGTGCGTCGGCGCGCACAAAAGTGATCGGCTGCGTCGCCTCAGGCTTTGCATATGCGCTCATCGCGTTGATGGCGCGTTTTGATGTGAAGGGATAGAAATCGGCAGCCCCTGCCAGACTAATCGCGCTGGTAACGGGCTTGCCACCTAACCATTGCGGATCAAGCGCAAGCATCAATGCATTATACGCGCCGGCCGAATGGCCCGCGACACTGACGCGGCTGGGGTCACCGCCATATTTGCCAATGTTCTTCTGCACCCATTTGACCGCCGCTGCGCTGTCCTCGACAAAGCCGGGGAAGCGAACCTGCGGGACTTTGCGATAGTCGGGCAAGACAACGATATACCCCGCCTCGACAAACGGGCGCGCGGCATAGCTGTATTCGGTTCGGGTGCCATTCGCCCAGCCGCCGCCATAGAAAAAAACCAAAACCGGGCGCGCGGGCCCCGATTTTGCGGCGGGTGCTGCGCTTGACCAGATATCAAGGTGATTGCCTTTGTCATCAAAGCCGATTCCATCCGCCAATTTCGTCATATCGGTCCGGCTAGCGACGCGATCGATGCTATCAACCAACAAGGCGGGTGAATAAAGGAACAGGCCAATGCCGGTCGCCAAAATCATTGTGAAAATCACAGCGAGCGAAATCAGAAATAACTTCAAAATGGTTCCCCAACAAAATTTGCCTCTGGCCGAGATACGAGACCGAGCTGCAAATAGCTTCAACATTTTATCGGCGCTTTTTATCAATCAGCCGTTCGGCTAGGATGCTCTGTGTGGAGAGCCGTATTGCCCTTTAAGGAAATTGATCGCCGCGCAGTCATTGCCGGATTTGCGGCTTTGCCGCTGGTCAGTTGCGATGCCCGGACTGAACGGATTAACGCAGAAAACCAGCCGAAGCTAGACGACCCCGGCCTTCGCGCCGGCCTGATCGAGCTCACCCATCTGGACCCGACAATCCGGTTGGACATCCGCTATGCGACAACGAACAATTTCACCGGGTGGATACTCTATAGCCAGCCGCGCGCGTTCCTTGTGCCTCCTGCTGCACAGGCATTGCTGAAGGCTCATAAGGCCGCACAAACTGTCGGGTTTGGTCTAACCATCTATGACGCATATCGCCCATGGCGCGTGACCAAAAAGTTATGGGATGCAACGCCGCCGGGGCCGCAACGCAATTATGTCGCCAACCCCAAACGCGGATCAAAGCACAATCGGGGGTGTGCGGTGGATTTGACGTTGCACCGATTGGCTGACGGGGACGCGGTTGCAATGCCCAGCGGTTATGACGAGTTCACACTGCGCGCGCATCGCAATTTTGCGGATGCTCCGGCGGATGCGTTGAAGCATCGCGGCTTGCTTGAACGCGTGATGCATGACGCGGGCTTTCGCGGGGCGTCCAACGAATGGTGGCATTTTGATTTTACCGGCTGGCAGGATTATCCGCTGCTCGATGTGCCGTTTGAGGAATTGGGGTAGGGACAGTGCAAACCTCTAGCCGCCTGCCAACTCCGCAACCGCTGCGATTAACATCGCTACATCCGCATCCCTCGACAACCGGTGATCGCCATCTTTAATCAACGTCACTATGACATCGTTTGACCGCAGAGCCTCGGCCAGTTTCAGCGCAATTTTCCACGGCACATCGGTGTCCGCTTGGCCTTGCAGTATCCTGACCGGACACTGGATTGCAATCGCGCTGCCCAGCAGCTCATGCGTTATGCCATCCTGATAAAGCCCTGCCCAAGTCGGCGTTGCTTCGGGACCATAAGGATTGGGTTGCAACAACACGCCGTCTGCGCGGATCGTTTCGCGTTGCGCATCGGTGAAGCCCCAGCGGGTGAAATCGGGCGCAGGCGCGATCCCGATCATCCCCGATAGCCGTTCGCCGAGCGCCAAGCCGACAAGCAGCATCAGCCACCCGCCCATCGACGAGCCAATCAATACGACGGTGTCCGCACCAACATGCCCGATCACGCCCAGCACATCGTCGCGCCAACGGCTTAACGTGCCGTCTTTGAAATCACCCTCGCTTAACCCGCAGCCCGAATAATCAAGCAACAAGCAGCTGCGGCTGTTGGCAACAGCCCAGTCGAAAACTGCCGTCGCTTTGCCGCCTGCCATGTCGGACATATAGCCGGGCAGGAATACAATCAGCGGGCCGTTTCCCTTATTATGACGATAGGCGATTTTAGGGCCAGTGGCGGGTTGGAAGAATTCTGCTTTGCTCATCTTTGGCTATTCCAGATTAAACCCACACCGTTTGTGCTGAGGAGCTGCTGAGCGCAGCGAAGTGGCGTCTCGAAGGACCGAGGCGTTGCGCTAACGTGCTTCGAGACGAGCCTTCACTCCGTTCAGTCTCTCCTCAGCACAAACGGAGTTTTACAATTTTCTCCAAAGTTTCAACTCCGAACCCCCGCTCAAATCACCCAGTCCACAGTCAGCATCTGTGTGACTTCTTGCCCTTTGGCACGGCGTTGGATGACCATAATGGCATTTAACCGTTCGATCGTGCGGCTGCCGGTGGTAATGCACCAGCCGGGGACGACCGCATGCACCAGCGCGCACAATCCGCCCCAGATCATCGTCACGCCAAATTTTCCGGCGACCGCGAAATGCTCGGCATAGTTTTCGTCAACGCTTTTGGGATGGTCAATGAAAAGGCGTTTGAACATGGGCTGGCTCCGGACGGATTAGTATTTCGATGCCAATAGCCCGTGCTGTCACCCGATGTCAAAACCCCAGCCCGATTTTACATCAGGATCCTGGGCGCACATGGTTTTCAACTCGATCCATTCGTCATAGGTTAACGCGGGCTGATAGACTTTGCCTTTGACGCGGCTTTTGCGGAACAGGTTTTTGCGGTCATCGGACAAGGGGTGGCTGGAGGTGTAATTGGCCAGCGCGCGGCCTTGGCCGTTTTTGTCCATGCGGTCGCTGCCGTCCATTTGCGCCAGCCGTGCAAAAAACTCCGACGTGCCTTGCGGTGAAATCCCCGCATTTGTCATCGCTTTGATCGAATGATCGTCTGCCTCTTTTTCGGATTCGCGGGTGTAAGTGGTGGACAGCAGATTGTTCAGCGTCGATCCGCCGTTGCCGTCAAACCCGCCAAGCACAACCGCCAGTCCCATTTGCCGCAGCATCCCCTGCATCACATGGCGTTCGCGGACATGGCCGATTTCATGCGCCAAAACGCCTGCGACTTCATCGGGCGATTTGGCTTGATCGAGCAGCCCTTGAAACAACACCACTTTACCGCCGGGCAAAGCAACTGCATTCAGCATGTCGATATTGGCAACCTCGACCTGCAACTCGCCTGCATCGGGGTCGAGCGAGTTGGTTAGCTTGGCAAGCGCGGCGCGGCCTTTGGGCGCATCGCAAAACCGCCCACCAAAATCACCGACCAAAGCATCGCCCAGTTTTTTCTCAACCCCTGCCGGCACCAACGGCGCAAGCCATTGCGGACTCATCACCACCACAGCAACCGCCGCAACGCTCGCGAGGGCCAGCGCGATGCTGGCGGGGCCAAGACCGATACGGTCAATAAATCCGCCATAGGTTCGCTTGGCGGGTAGCATCAGCGCAAGCTCAGGCGGGATCGGGCCGGTCAAGCCCAGTCGCCAGCCATCATCGCCGTCCAGCCGGTACACCGCAGCACCGCTTTGTTCGCCAACGTAGCGCAACGCGGCAAAGCCAAACGGGCCGTGCCGCCTTTCGGTTTCCAGCAACAAGAAGTTCGCGCCGACAGCCTGCACCTCAACCACCCGGCGCACCGCGGTTTTGCCATCAAAATGCCATGCGGAGAAAAACTGGGTCATATCGCCCCGACATCAAAGGCATCAAGCAAGCCTTCGCCATGGCCGGAGACAACCGTTTCCGACTGGCTCATCCGGTCAAGATTGACCTCACCATACGCTTCCATATGCGTGACAAAGAATTTCCAGCTGCGGTAGCGGATCAGTGCGTTGACCAGCCCGATCGCGATCACGCCAATCACCGCAGATAATGCCAAAGTGCCAATAACAGCCGCGCTCATACTCTGTCCGAACACTGCGGGTGAGAAGCCTTCGCTGCCCAGAACAATCGAAATCGGCACAAACGCTAAGCCTGCTGCGAGGCCCCAAATCAGCCAGTTGGCAAGGAAAAACAAGATCCAGTCGGGCGACCGCGCTTTGAATTCCAATTCCAGCTCACCAATCCGCAATCCGCCAACGCCGACGCGCATGAATTTGGAATAATACAGCAACGCCGCCAACGGCATGACAATGTAGATGGCGATAATAATTAGCACCACAAAACCGCCCATCGCCGCAACGCCGCCTGCACCTATGCCACCGTTTTGTTCCTGCACCGCAGCATAAATCCCGGCGAGAAAAAGCAAAAAAGGCGCCAGATAAAACAGCAAATACCGCTTCATCAGCTTGGTCCATTGCGCGTTGGCTTCGAACCGGTAGGGGCCAAAGCTCATCGCGTTCCAGCGTTCATTCCACAACGAAATGCTCGCCCAAGGATACAGCAAAAACAGCGGGATCGCCGCGACGGTGTGTTTCCACACATAGGAAACGCCGTAATGAAAGCCCGGATCGTCGGTGCCGCCGCGAATACCGCGCCAATAGGTGCGGCTCAACCGATACCGCATCGCGCGGAAATAAGCGACGCCCGTCAGGTAAAACAACGCCAGGAACATCACAAAGGTCAGAACGCCAGCAACCACCGGCTCCCCTTGAAAGATCGCACCCTGCGCCACCAGCTGTATAATCGCAAACGGGATGCCGATCAGGAAAAACACCATGATGAAACCGACAAACAGCTCCATGCCTGTGCCGGTCCATTCCAGCTTTTCATCAATAAACTGCGTCTGGCTCCACAAATACTGCCTCTCGCGCGTGGTGCCCCAAAACCGGTAAATGCCAAGCGTGACAATCGTCAGCACCAAATTGGGCACAGCGATTTTCATGAAGCTGACCCAATTGCCATGAAAGCCGAAGGCGGAAACAGAAACAGGTCGCGCTTTGCCAATAGTTTCGTCAAAATCAGTCAAAGCATTTCCCCCGTCAAAACCCCGATTTAATCTGGCACAACAAATGACAAGCGGGGGACGTGCGGTCAAGCCGCTTCAATCGCGCACAAAGATCTCTTCGATGCGTTTGTCGAAAACATCAGCGATGCGGAACGCCAGCGGCAACGAGGGATCATATTTTCCCGTTTCAATCGCATTCACCGATTGCCGCGATACACCCAAAGCATCAGCCAAATCTTGCTGGCTCCAATCGCGTTCAGCGCGCAGGACTTTCAGCCGGTTTTTCATGCGCGCAACCGTGTGATGGCCGACGCCACGCCCCACATTGCAAACCACATTGCGCCAATCCATTGCGGCCCGACGGTGATCACCTCATAAACTTCCAGAAATTGCCAAATAGTGACAATGACCATCGTCAATGTCGTTGCCAGCAACGTCTGACGAACCAGAAGCATTTGTTGATACTCGTCATCGCATTCCGAAATCAGCCGAGAGATCGTCCAGAATACACCACAGATCGGCGCGGCTGTAACCAGCGCCAGAGCAATACCCGCCCATGTCGGCAGGCCGGCGTTCGCAAGCATCTTCCCTGTAAGCAAGATAACAACATAGGCGATCATAAAACCGCTCAGCCGAAACATATAACGGCGCATATAATCTGGCATATCAAGCTTCCTTGTTATTAAGACAAGTTACCTTTACTTTTGAGTCGTTGAAATGTCAAGCGACCTTTCCATACGACTCTACCCCCGCTGCAAACCCTTGCCGCGCCGCGCTCTCCTCGCCATAGGCATTCGCATGTCTGAAATGTTCAAAATCACGCTTCCTGATGGCTCTGTGCGCGAAGTTGCGCCGGGCGCTACTCCTGCCGATGTTGCCGCGGCTATCGGCCCCGGCCTTGCCAAAGCCACGATTGCCGCGCGCATTGACCATGGCTCTGGGGCAGAGTTGCGCGATGCGATGCGGCCGTTTGATGGCGACGCACACCTTGCGCTTGTCACCAGCCGCGACGAAGCCGATGCGTTGGAGCTGGCCCGGCATGATTTTGCCCATGTGCTGGCCGAGGCAGTGCAATCGCTGTTTCCCGGCACGCAAATTACCTTTGGCCCATCGACCGATGATGGTTTTTATTATGACGTGATGGCTCCTGCCAATCGCGGGCCGTTTGCCGAGGAAGACTTGCCCGCGATTGAAGAGGCGATGCGCGCGATCATCCGCGCTGATAAGCCGCTGCGCCGCGAAGTGATGGCGCGCGATACGCTGATCAAAACTTGGGCGGACGCAGGCGAAAGCTTTAAGGCCGAATGGGCGGCGGAACTGCCAGAGGGTGAAGAGCTTTCGGTTTACTGGTCGGG
>JANOTI010000070.1:0-20958 GCA_031416255.1 Sphingomonadales bacterium
GCGGATGCGCAGTCCCACATGATCCTTTGGCCACAAATACGGCAGAAACCGAAGCATCACGGCAAAGTCGGGCTTTGTGTTGGGAGTTTGGTCTAATGGCGGCACAGCTGCGCTATAGGCGTCCCGCGGTTGGACTCAACAACTATGCGCAATAGAATTTGCGCCGATCCGTTTCAGTGCAAAGGCAATAAACCCTAAAACGTCCCGCTAATCCTGATGCTGTAGAAAGTCCCAAATTTGAATTCGGCGTCGCGGCTGAAATCAAGCGGTCCGTCGCGGCGGTTGAGATAATAGAGCTCGCTTGATCCTTCGCGCTGTCCGGCAGGGTTCAAAATCGTTGCACGGACTTTTAATCCAAACACGTCCTTGTGTTCAATAAAGGCCAGAGTGAACGGCGCGGTGCGGAAATCGCGACCGACATAATCAAGTCGGTAGAATGCATAATCGCTGTTATTTTCGGCAAACACACCCCACGCCCATTGCGTTCCAGGTATGTCATGGCGGAAATCGATGTTCCAGTAACTGCGTCCCCGGTTGCTGATGGGCCGGTTGGTGAGCAGCAACGGATCACGAACACTGACCGCCTGAAATGATAGGGTTGCATCCAATTTCGCGCCTTTGAAACCGATGACATCGAGCAAGAAGCTACTACTGATTTCGCCGCGCAGCCGTTTTGCACTGGGCAGGTTGCCAACCGATTCCTCGGTGGGACTAATCGGGATTTGGTCAACAAGGTCGCTGATAAGTTCACCGTCCAGTTTGAACTTGATCGATCCTGCTTTGCCGAGCGCCCAATTGGCTTCATTTTCCCAAAGCCAGCTTTGCGGAGGGACAAGCAATGCATTGCCTGCGTTGTTGTTGCCATTTTGCACGTCAACCGAGGCGAGGAAATCGCCGAAACTTAACTGTCCAACCTTGCGCTGAAATTTGCTCGAAACCGTCAGCTTTGGCGAGGCTTTCCATGTCAGCGCAAAGGAACCTTTGGGCCGGATAAAAGTGCGTTGCAGTGAATTGGCCCCAGATTGGCCCAGCTGGCTATACTCGCTGCCCAGTATCGCCTGCAATGATAGGGTGTCAGACAAGGGCCTGCCATAGGAAAGGACCGACTGCGCTCGTTTTTCCTCAACGCGGGCGGTGCCACCGGGAAGCGGCACAGGTTGATAGCTTCCGCCTGTTAACGTGAACAATTGGGAATTGGCATCAAGGTAGTTGACGGCCCCTTCCACTGATATCTGCCAATCGGATTTCCCGGACTTCCATCGATATTCGCTGCGCAGCACGGATTCGCCTTCGTCGATCACGCGGTCGAAACGCTGACCTGTTGATGGCGTACCATCGGTGAAATCGCGGCGAAACTCGCTGCTGGACGGACTATGTTCGAACCGGTGAAAGCCGATCAGCTTCAATCGACCTTTGCCGAGGCCGATCTCATAATCACCACCGAGCTCGTAATTATATTCATCCTCACTTCCGCGCTGAAGTTCAGAAATATCGGCTTTGCCGGGGGCAAAACGGTTGAGATCATTTTGCCGGCGAAACCGGAAAAATTCGAGCGCCGCGTTGACGTTCAATAGATTTCCGTTGTCAGCTTTCAGCCCATAGCTGCCAGCGACGCGCGGCCTGTCTCCACGATTTCGGGACGCGCCTGACCGCGTGTAGAGCAAATTTCCGGTTGGATCACGGGTAAATTCTTCACCCGCTCCGCCGCCCTGAAAGCCGCCATTATTGTTAAATCCAAGTGTGAAATTACCTTTGCCCAATTTGCCAGACAGGTTGATTTCACCCTGACGCGGATTGAGACCCAGCCTTTCGCGCAATTCGGCACGGTACGTGAAATTACCACTCAGTGCGCCATCCTTGGCAACGACGTTCAGTACCTGACCATTGATGCCCGAAACATTAAAGGCTGCGCCATCGGCAATTTCGAGGCGGACTACAGAGGATGCTGGAATACGCGACAGTGCCGTTTCGGCGTCGTTGCTTTTTCCGGTAACGCGTTGTCCGTTCACCAGAACATTTTGGCTGGCCTCGCCAAGGCCGCGGTCCCCGCTGACATCGGTTATTGAAAAACCGGGAATCTGGCGAACCATGTCGAGTGCGGTCTGCGGCGCGAAACGCGCGAACTGCGGTGTTTCGTAAATTTGCCGGCCATTTTCAGTGCGCGGCTGCAGATCTGATGTACTGGCTTCAGGGACTATATCTTGCGCAGAGGCTGGTATGGCTATGCTAAGCAAAGCCATAAAGCTGACGGTGTTGCTGATATACTTGGCATGTTTTGCCATGGCCTTTTGGGTCACGCTATTCCTCCGGTTTTACGGAGGCCGCGCTACGACTACAGTTGTCACCAAGATATTCGCTTTCGACAAGCGGCTGTGTTTGTTGGATCAATGACGCTGCACTTCGATACAGACGTTCAGATTTTCCCGGACAGCAGCAACCATGCCGATAGTGCGTTGCACAAAGTATAGCCAAGATAGACGACTGCGAACCAGCCCGATCCGCTATAGGCCATAAGCATCGCCCCTGTGAGCAAAGCGAATTCGATGTAATAGCTGCCGTGGCGACCAAAATGGCGCCCAAAATAATGCTTGGCGTCTTCGATAAACGGGTGACCGGATTCAACCACCGCTTTGTGCATGGCAAAATTGCCGATACCCATAAAGAAGCAAGCGATCAGGTACATGCCTAGGGCGCAGGCTTAGCGGCTGGGCCGGGGATGCGCGTCGGGCGCAAGCTATTTCCGGCACGGTATCCACGCAACGAGCTAAACCATGTCAGCGGGTTCCAGCCGGTGGTGCCATCGACCGAGAAGGTGATGATTTCCGCACGACCGCCGATGCGGTCCCAGGACACTGGCCCGTCAAGGCCTTGGCCCGCAGCAGAAACGCGGCTGTCCGAACTGTTGTCACGGTTGTCGCCGAGCAAATAGACATGGCCTGCAGGGATCGGCACGGGTGCAACATTATCCACATCGCTGCGGCGTGCATCAATCACGTCATAGCTGATACCATTGGGCAAAGTTTCGCGGACGATTTGTACATTACAGTGCAGCTTGCCATCGCGGTCGGGGGCTAGCGCACCGGGAAAATCCATTTCCGAGCAGGGATTGTTCGGATCAACTGCTAGATCGAGTGTAGGCTGTGATTCCTGCTGCACCGGTTTGCCGTTCAGCCAGACGACGCCATCGCGCATTTCAAAAATATCGCCAGGCAGTCCGATGACGCGCTTGATGTAATCCTGCGATTTACCTTTAGGGGTCAAGATAACAACGTCACCGCGCTTGGGCATTTCGCCCCAAATACGGCCTTTGCTCTCGGGAAGCAGAAAGGCGAAGGATTCCACCTCTTCGCCAAGCACCAGTCCTTTGAAAATAGCGATGGGATTGGGGATTGTTGGCGACACATGGCTCCAGCCATAAGCGTATTTGGATACAAACAGCCGATCACCGACCAGCAACGTAGGCATCATTGAAATCGACGGGATGTAAAATGGCTTGGCAACAAAGCTGTGAAAGCCGAGCACCGCAAGCAGCAGCCAGAACAGCCCCTTGATCTCCGCCCACAGGCTTTCGGCCCAGCTGCGCTTTTCAGCGATAGGGGTGGCGGATGCGGTTTGCGTTTCGGATTCGCTGCTCGGGTCGGTGGTCAAAACTGTCATGCTTTCAATTCTATGTTTCTTGGGCGGGTAACGCTTCGATAATCACAAAGGCCTGCGCCCAGGGGTGATCGTCGGTCAGGGTCAGGTGGATGTATGCCTCATAACCATTTGGCACCATCGCGTCGAGCCGTGCTTTTGCGCCGCCGGTGAGGGCAAGTGTAGGTGCGCCCGAGGGAGCATTGACGACGCCGATATCTTTCATAAACACACCGCGTTTGAAACCAGTGCCAACAGCTTTGCTGAACGCCTCTTTGGCGGCAAAACGTTTGGCGTAGGTTCCAGCGCGCGTGAACGGCCGGCGCGTCGCTTTGGAGCGTTCAATTTCGGTGAAAACGCGGTTTTCAAAGCGCGCACCGAAACGGTCGAGCGAGTTTTGAATGCGCTCGATGTTGCACAGGTCAGAACCGAGGCCGATGATCATCTTGATCCTCTCCCCCTGCGGGAGAGGATAGAGTTGGTTGGTGCTTCAGCGCCTAGCAACTCTTGGAGAGGGGTTGTAGCACCCCCTATCTCGCTGCGACTAGGCAGCAAGCTGGCAAGTCTCGCTGCCTCTCCCGCAAGGGGAGAGGGATAAGGAGTTGCGATCATCCCGAAAACCCTGAGCGTGTCGAAGGGCGCGCTGCATCCATCAACGTTCGCATTTTCCGAACGCTTTCTTCCAGCCCGATAAAAATCGCTTCACCGACCAGATAGTGACCAATGTTCAGCTCGGCAATTTGCGGGATCGCGGCGATCGGCTGGACATTCTCAAAGGTAAGCCCGTGGCCCGCATGCGATTCGATGCCATTTTTCGTCGCAAGCGCCGTAGCATCGGACAGGCGTTTCAATTCGGCCTCGACGCCGGTCATGTTGCCGTCTTGAAACAAATGCGCATAGCGGCCGGTGTGGAATTCGATCACAGGCGCGCGCAGGTGCATCGATGCTTCAATCTGTCGCGCATCAGGCTCGATGAACAGGCTGACGCGGATACCGGCATCAAGTAGCTGGCCTATAATCGGGGCGAGATGGTTATGCTGTCCGGCGGCATCCAGCCCACCCTCGGTCGTCCTTTCCTCGCGCCGTTCGGGCACGATGCAGGCGGCGTGCGGTTTGTGGCGCAGCGCAATGGCGAGCATTTCTTCAGTCGCTGCCATTTCCAGATTTATTGGCAATTGCGCCTCGGCCATGATCGTGTCCAAGTCGCTGTCGCGGATATGGCGACGGTCTTCACGCAGATGCACGGTAATGCCATCACCGCCCGCTGCCTCAACCACACGAACGGCGCGCATCGGATCGGGGTGCCCACCGCCGCGTGCATTGCGGATGGTGGCTACATGGTCAATGTTGACGCCGAGTCTGAGAAGATTTGCCATGCCTTATACCTTCCGACTTCCTGGTTTTGTCGCAGGCGTTGCGGCTAACTCTGCCGGGACTTCATCCGGTGCATAAGTCGGGAAATTCAACTCGATCAGCGGGAAGAACGGAACGCCCAAATCGGCGCCGCCGCCCGAGCGGTCCACAACCGATGCTGCGGCAATAACTTCGCCGCCTTCGGCTGCGATCGCTTTGATAGCCTCGCGAGATGAAAGGCCGGTGGTGACGACATCCTCTACAAGCAATATCTTCGTGCCGGCCTCGATTGCAAAACCGCGGCGCAATCCGAACACGCCATCGGGCCGTTCGACAAACATCGCGTCAACGCCCAATGTGCGGCCCATTTCGTGCCCGATGATAAGGCCACCCATTGCGGGTGAGATGACCGCTCCGATGTGTGATTTAATCTCGCGCGGGATTTTTTGCGCAATCGCCATTGCGATGCGTCCGGCCCGTTCGGGGTTCATCAATACACGGGCGCATTGCAGATAAAATCCACTATGCCGTCCAGAGGAAAGCAAAAAATGCCCTTCGAGCAAAGCATTGGCGTTACGGAATTCGGCGAGAATGTCATCTTCAGTCATGGGAAAGGGAATGTCCTGTTGTCGTCCGCAACTAGCGGTGCATGGTTTGCAACACAGATAGGTGGAAATTGGTGACAAATAAATCCATAAAATCTGTAGTGTGGTGCTTGAGGCTTAGGTCAAGCGAGCCTATAGGCGCACGAAATGCTGTATTTGCAGTATTTGTTTTGGCATCTATTACGATGTCGTGGAAGCAAAATTACGGGGCTAACGTAATGAAAGTTTTGAAAAATTTCGTTCTGGCATTTGGGTTATTGGCTTTACCTGCTTTGGCGCATGCGCAAACCGCGAATCCGGCCATATCCGATGCGACAGCTGCACCAGCTGCAGAGAAGGCAGTGGCGACCGCTGAGCCTGCCGCTACGGCAACGGATGATGCTGTTGCAAAGACCGCAGCGTCAATGGATGGATCGCTTCCGGGGTACACCCCGATGAAGCCAACCGAAGGCGTGGGAATGCCGGTTGCAAAGGGCCTGGATTTCCAAGACCAATACAGCGATCTTGGAGTGCGCGCAAAATGGATCAACAATGCGATCCTGCTCCCGATCATCGTTGCGATCTCGCTTTTCGTATTGCTGCTGTTGTTCTGGATTGTTGCCCGGTTTAACCGCCGCGCGAATCCCGTGCCGTCAAAAACCACGCACAACACGTTCATCGAAATAGTGTGGACTTTAGTGCCTGTGCTAATCTTGCTGGGAATTGCTTATCCATCGCTCGATCTTCTTGCGCGCCAGTTTGAACCTGCTCCGAAAGAGGCTGTTACGATTAAAGCGACCGGATACCAGTGGTATTGGGGTTACACCTATCCCGACCATGGCGGATTCGAAGTTGTTTCCAACATGTTGCAAGACAAAGAAGATGTGAAAGCTGGTGAACGCTTTCGTACAGACAATGACGGTCCCGGTCAGCTAGCTGTCGATAACCGTATGGTTGTGCCTGTCGGCATTCCTATCCGGATCCAAACAACCGCCGCGGACGTGATCCATGCGTTTGCAGTGCCGTCTTTGTGGTTCAAACTTGATGCTGTCCCGGGTCGGTTGAACGAAAAGCAGCTGATTATCAACAAACCGGGCGTCTATTTCGGCCAATGTTCCGAACTGTGCGGCGCACGCCACGGGTTTATGCCGATTTCAATCGAAGCATTGCCGCCAGAAAAATTCGCGGCTTGGATCGCGGCAAAGGGTGGCAAAATGCCTGGAGCTGACGTTGCCCCTGCGGCTGCTGCTCCTGTACCAAATGATAAGGCCGCTGCTGCTGCAGTCGCGCCAACGAAATAAGAGGGTTAAACGCCATGACAACTATCTCTGCAACCGCTGGTGATTTACATGATCACGCGCATGATGCGGACCATAAGCCGGCATTCTTTGCCCGCTGGTTCATGTCAACCAATCACAAAGATATCGGTACGCTCTATCTGATTTTCGCAATTACAGCGGGCATCATTGGCGGTGGTATTTCCGGATTGATGCGTTTGGAACTGGCCTATCCCGGCATTCAGTATTTGCAAACATGGGCGTCGTTCATGGCGGGCAAAGAAGCCTCGATGGATGAAGCCTATCACATGTGGAATGTGCTGATTACCGCGCACGGCCTGATCATGGTGTTCTTCATGGTTATGCCAGCAATCATTGGCGGCTTTGGTAACTGGTTCGTTCCAATTATGATCGGCGCGCCCGACATGGCGTTCCCGCGGATGAACAACATCAGCTTCTGGCTAACTGTTGTTGCGTTTATCATGCTGCTCGGGTCCAGCTTTGTGCCAGGTGGTACAGGTCTGGGGGCAGGCACAGGCTGGACAGTCTATGCGCCGCTTTCCACTTCGGGTTCGGTCGGTCCTGCGGTCGATATGGCAATTTTCTCGCTACACCTTGCCGGTGCTGCCTCAATCCTTGGCGCAATCAATTTTATCACGACCATTTTCAACATGCGTGCACCGGGCATGACTTTGCACAAAATGCCGTTGTTCGTGTGGTCGGTACTGGTCACAGCCTTCCTGCTTTTGCTGGCTCTTCCCGTGCTAGCTGCGGCGATTACAATGCTGTTGGTGGATCGTAATTTTGGCGGTGCGTTTTTTGATGCCTCTGCAGGTGGCGATCCGGTTTTATACCAGCATTTGTTCTGGTTCTTTGGTCACCCCGAAGTTTACATTATGATTCTGCCAGCGTTCGGTATCGTTAGCCAGATCATTTCGACCTTTAGCCGGAAGCCGATTTTTGGTTATCTCGGCATGGCCTATGCAATGGTCGCAATTGGTGTTGTTGGCTTTGTGGTGTGGGCGCACCACATGTTCACGTCCGGTATGAGTGTGGACATGAAAATGTACTTTACCGCAGCCACCATGGTTATTGCGGTCCCTACAGGCATCAAGATTTTCAGCTGGATTGCCACGATGTGGGGCGGCTCCGTCAGCTTTAAGACGCCGATGGTCTGGTCACTTGGCTTCATCTTTATGTTCACCGTTGGTGGCGTAACCGGTGTTGTGCTCGCCAATGGCGGCCTTGATGACAATTTGCATGATACATATTATGTGGTTGCGCATTTCCATTATGTCTTGTCGCTGGGTGCAGTTTTTGGCCTGTTTGCCGGTTTCTATTATTGGTTCGGCAAAATGTCGGGCCGGAATTTGAGCGAGTTTCTCGGCCATCTGCATTTCTGGTTATTCTTCATCGGCGTGAACGTACTGTTCTTCCCCATGCACTTTTTGGGTAACCAGGGCATGCCGCGTCGCTATCCCGATTATGCCGAAGCCTATGCCTATTGGAATGAAGTCGCATCCTATGGCTATGCTATCATGGGCGTGGGCGTGCTGATATTCTTTGTGAACGTATTCTGGTCCTTGCTGGCTGGCCGCAAAGCCGAAGGCAATTATTGGGGTGAAGGTGCAACGACTTTGGAATGGACTTTGTCCAGCCCTCCGCCGTTCCACCAGTTTGAAACATTGCCGGTCATTAAATAACCGGCACGATAGGACGAGGCCGGTCTTATTGGACCGGCCTTTCGTCCGTATGGATTGAAATGGAAATGGCAAGCGTGACGCAGGATATCACCGTTCCTGCCGATTGGCGGGATTTCTGGGCGCTGACAAAGCCCCGGGTAATGTCGCTTGTCGTTTTTACAGCTTTGTGCGGTTTGCTGGCAGCGCCCGGTCCTATCCATCCTGTTATCGGCTTTACGGCCATCTTGTGTATTGCTTTAGGGGCCGGAGCGTCTGGCGCACTGAACCAATGGTACGAAGCTGATCTGGACGCTAAAATGCAACGGACGCAAAGCCGGCCACTGCCAGATGGCCGGATGGAGCGTCCTGCCGCTTTGCAATTCGGCGTTATATTAGCAGCATTTTCGGTTGGAATAATGGGCGTCGCAGTCAACTGGCTATCGGCCGCTATTCTTGCTTTCTCGATCTTTTTCTACGCTGTGGTGTACACGGTTTGGCTAAAGCCCAACACGCCGCAAAACATCGTAATTGGCGGTGCCGCCGGAGCTTTTCCGCCCGTCATCGGTTGGGCTGCGGTTACAAGCGATGTCACTGTGCTGCCGATCCTTATGTTTGCGATTATCTTTTTGTGGACGCCACCGCATTTTTGGGCGCTCGCCTTGTTTATGAAATCCGATTACGGCGCGGCTGGCATCCCGATGCTACCCAATGTTTCGGGCCAAAAGGCAACACGGAACCAGATATTCGGTTACAGCTGGCTGATGGCGCTTGCCGCTCTTGCGCCTTGGGCGTTGGGTCTTGTGGGCGTGCTTTACGGCTATCCAGTGCTTGCGCTGACTTTGGTCTTTGTAGCACTTGCCTTTGCCGTGTGGCGAAATCCGGCTGTCGAGGCCGCGGCAATGAAGGCAGAAAAACGCCTGTTCGCCTTTTCAATTTTGTACCTTTTCCTCCTTTTTGCGCTGTTGGCGTTTGATCGGATTGTATCAGTATGATCGACGAAAATACACATGGAGCAGAGCCTGTGGCGGATCCAGCAACGCATGGCCAAATCGATAGGGGGCCGCGTAAAGTCGGTGATCTCGATCTGGAGCAAAGCCTTTTGATACGTGCCCGCCAACAATCGCGTGCAAAAGTCATGGGAATATTTCTGGTAGGCCTTTGCGTGCTTTTCTTTGCCATCACGTTTGTGCGGATCGGAGTGTAGAGTGACACAATTAGCTGCAGATCGCGCAAATGCTCGGACTGGTTTCATGGCGGCGGCAATTGCTGTTGCTATGGTCGGCGTCGGCTTTGCTGCTGTGCCGCTTTATCGCATTTTTTGTGAGGTCACAGGTTTTGGCGGAACGACAATGCGCGTTAGCGAAGCGCAAGCCGCGACTGTCGAAGCTGTAAACAAAACGGTTGTTGTTCGCTTTGACGCAAATCAGCGCGGCTTGCCGTGGGAATTCAGGCCCGAACGGCCAACGGATACGGTGACAATTGGTGCACGCGATATGTCGATATTTATCGCTAAAAACCTGTCGAGCCAGCCAGTGGTGGGCACCGCTACTTTTAACGTTACCCCTGCGCTTGCCGGCAAATATTTTAACAAGATTCAATGTTTCTGTTTCACCGAGCAGCGGCTGGAACCAGGCCAGGAAATGCGTATGCCTGTGCTCTATTATGTTGATCCCAAAATCATGACGGACCCAGAAACAAAAAATATCGAAGAAATTACTCTCAGCTACACTTTCTTCCCTGTGGACCCACAGGGAAAGGGAAGCTAAGGGGCTATCAACAACCATTTACGGCCTAATTTTTGCGACAGGCCAGATTTAGAGATGGAAAATACGACCATGTCCGGTGCCAAGAACCACGAATACCATATCCTGCCTCCCAGCATCACTCCGCTGCTTGGCTCATTTTCTGCACTCACCATGTTTTTTGGTATGGTGATGATGTTCCAGCCAACCTTTTTTGGATCATATGGCAGCTTGGTATTCGGTGCAGGTTCCATTGGTGTAATTTACACATTCTGGACGTGGTGGTCCGACGTTATTAACGAAGCGCATGCGGGGGACCACACGCCGGTTGTGCAGTTGCATCTGCGCTATGGCATGATCATGTTTATCGCGTCCGAAGTGATGTTCTTCGTCGGCTGGTTTTGGGCGTGGTTCGATTTTTCCTTGTTTCCGGTGCCTTTGGAAGTTGCTTACGACCAAGTGGCGCACACTTTTGAAATAACGAATTTGTTTGGCCAAGAAGGCGCTGCTGCGGCATCTCAGTTTCCAGCCAAGGGTATGGAAGTATTTGACGCATTTTCATTGCCACTCCTAAACACACTCATTTTGCTGTGTTCCGGTACGACGGTGACTTGGGCGCACCATGCGTTGCTGCAAAATGACCGTAAAGGCCTCATCAGCGGTTTGTGGGTAACAATCATTCTAGGTGCATTGTTCTCCTGCATTCAGGCTTATGAATACGGCATTGCACCGTTTCCTTTTGCCGGACTGAATTATGGCACTGCCTTCTACATGGCGACAGGCTTCCACGGCTTCCATGTTATTGTCGGCACCATCTTCCTCGCTGTGTGTCTTGGCCGCGCCTATAAAGGCCACTTCACCCCGCAACAGCATTTCGGTTTTGAGGCCGCAGCATGGTATTGGCATTTTGTCGATGTCGTCTGGCTGTTTCTCTTTGTTGTTGTCTATGTCTGGGGCGGCTGGGGTGCGCCGGTCCATTGATCGGGACATCGGGATAAGGTTTTCGGTCTGATGACCGATACACAAAAACTTGCAAAAGGGCAGCCGGGCCTCGTTCCTGCTGCCCTTTTCGGTCTTTGCCCGGATTGCGGAGCCAAAACCTTATTTTCAGGGCCGGTGCAGTTTTCCAAAAAATGCGATCGATGCGGACTGGATTACTCCGGCTTTAACGTGGGCGATGGGCCAGCCGCGCTGCTTACAATGTTCATAGGGGCGCTGATCATTGCTGCAGCGATCAATCTGGACATAGCTCTGCGCCCTCCATTTTGGGTCCATGCCGTAATCTGGGTTCCGATGACAGTGATCTTAGTCGTGCTGTCGCTGCGTGTGGCTAAAGGCGCGTTGCTGATCGCTGAGCACCGCAACAAAGCCAGAGAAGGCGAATTGGCCGATAAGGACGAACAGCTATGACGAAGCGCTTTCCCATAATAGCGACGATCATTGTCGCTGTTGCTGTTGCAACTATGTTCGCCCTAGGGGTGTGGCAGTTGCAGCGCAAAGCGGTGAAAGAGGCGTTGCTGGTGCAATATGCCGAAGCTGCCAATAAGCCCGCCATTGCGTGGCCATCGGTGCCTTTGCCTAAAGAACTGCCGCTGTTCCGGAAATCGGCGTTGATGTGCCTGAAAATCGTGCGATGGGAATCGGTGTCCGGCAAAAACGCCAATGGTAAAGCTGGGTTTGCTCATGTTGCGCACTGCCAGTTGAGCGGGGGCGAGGGGCCAGGTGCGAAAGTCGCGATTGGCTGGTCAGCGCGACCTGAAACGCCAGAATGGAGTGGCGGCCAAGTGTCCGGTGTGATTGCACCTGACAATCAGGCGCTGATCCGTTTGATTGCCGACAACGCGCCGGTAGGGTTGGAGAAACTGGCGTTGCCATCGATCGATGGCATTCCGAACAATCATTTGCTCTATGCGATCCAGTGGTTCTTCTTCGCCTTTGTCGCGGCGCTGATGTTCGCGCTGGCGCTGCGCAAGCGGCAGGCGGGGCGTTGAACCTACCCACCGATGTATTTTTCTACGCGATGGCGGCCATGGCTGTCATTCTGGTGGGTCTTGGCAAAGGCGGCTTTACAGGGCTCGGCTCCGCCGCGATGCCCGTTATGACATTGGCGATTGACCCGGTCCGCGGCGCAGCGATTCTTTTGCCGCTGTTCATTGTCCAAGACGTCGTCGGCGTCTGGGCGTTTCGCAAAAATGTCGATTGGCGGATATTGGCGTGGGCCTTGCCGGGGGCGGCGCTTGGTACATTCCTCGGCTGGTTTATGGCCGCCAACGTCGCTGTCTGGGTCGTGGAGGCTGCCGTCGGAATAATCGCGATTGCCTTTGGCGCGAACCGTTTAGCAGCGAGACGGGGATCGGGCGCAAAACTATCGCGGCAACAGCCCGACGCACTCGGATTGTTTTGGGGTGGGGTGTCGGGTTTTACCAGCCAAGTGGCGCTTGCTGGCGGCCCACCGTTTCAGATTTGGGCGATGAGCCGTAATTTGCCGCGCGATGTGTTTGTCGGCACCAGTGCGCTGTTCTTTGCCACCATCAACTGGTTCAAAGTGCCTGCGTTTTTTGCGCTGGGGCAGTTCACAGCTGATAACGCTACAATCACCGCGATCTTCTTGCCGCTTGCAATTCTCAGCACTTTTGCGGGCGTATGGCTGGTACGGCGCGTTTCACCCGAGCGCTTTTTGCTGGCGATCAACCTGTTGATGGTGGCTGTTGGATGCCGGTTGCTGTGGAGTGCTTTGGTTTAGGGGGTTTTCTATTTCGGATTGAGCCCCCCAAACCCGTTTGCCCTGAGTAGGTGCTGACCCTGAGCCTGTCGAAGGGGAAGTGCCGTATCGAAGGGTTTGGGTTGCGCAACGGGTACTTCGATACGCTACTTCACTTATGTTCAGCAGCTACTCGGCACAAACGGTTCATAAGGCGCAGCGTTTTGGTCGAAAATCAAACGTCCAAATTAGCCACATTCAGTGCATTTTCCTGAATGAAATCGCGGCGCGGTTCGACGACATCACCCATCAGCTTCTCGAACAACTCGCTTTCCTCTAACGTATCTTCGATGGTGACTTGCAGCAACGACCGCACGGTCGGGTCCAGCGTGGTTTCCCAAAGCTGTTCGGCGTTCATTTCGCCCAAGCCTTTGTAGCGCGAAATCGACAGTCCTTTGCGGCCTGCCGCAAGCACAGCATCAAGCAATTCAGATGGACGCGTTATCGGCTTATCTGCCGCCGCCTTTTTCATCGGGGTAGGAGCTGCTGTCTCTTCGGCTTCCTCACCCTCGATTTCCGGCTCAGGCTCAACAGCAGCACCGCTGGCTTTCACCAGCCGCGAGACTTCGGCATAGCTTGCCGCTTCATCAGTCCCAAGCCGGTGCAGCTTGCGTGCCTCGGCGCTGACTAAAAAGCTGCGTTCGATAATGTGGTGGTCAGAAACTCCGCGCCAACGCCGTTCGAAATGATAGCCGCCTTCTTCTGCGACACGGCCGGTCCAGTTGGCTTCAACGTCTTGGCCATCCATCCAGGCGGCTGCTTTAGCCACGGCGGCTTCGCGTTCGGCTCCGTCCAGATCAGGACCAAGCGCGCCGTTAAGCGCTAGACCTTCGATAATCGTTGGGTCAAACCGGCGCGGCACATAACCCATCAGGCTGCGCATCCGCCGCGAATGTTCGACCAATGCGGTCAGGCTATCCCCACTGAGTGACCCTGTTTTGCTTTCCAGGACCATACCGGAAAGCCCGGTTTCAACCAGGTAATTGTCGAGCGCCGCATCATCCTTCAGATAGATTTCGCTGCGACCTTTCGCCACTTTGTACAAAGGCGGCTGCGCGATGTAGAGATGTCCGGCCTCGATAATTGGCTTCATTTGGCGGTAAAAGAATGTCAGCAGCAAGGTGCGAATGTGCGACCCGTCGACATCAGCATCGGTCATGATCACAATCTTGTGATAGCGCAGCTTGTCTAGGTTGAAATCATCACGAATGCCGGTGCCCATCGCTTGGATCAGCGTGCCGACTTCCTTGGACGAAATTACCCGGTCAAACCGCGCGCGTTCGACGTTCAGAATTTTACCCTTTAGCGGCAGGATCGCCTGATAATGGCGGTCGCGGCCTTGTTTCGCGGAGCCACCAGCGGAGTCGCCTTCGACCAAGAACAGTTCGGATTTAGCCGGGTCTTTTTCCTGGCAATCGGCGAGCTTGCCGGGAAGCGAAGCGATGCCCATCACCGATTTGCGTGATGCCTCGCGCGCTTTGCGTGCGGCTTCACGCGCTGCAGCGGCATCGATGATTTTCAGAATCAACGTTTTTGCATGCGCCGGATTTTCTTCCAACCATTCTACCATCTTGTCCGCCATCAGGCTTTCGAGCGGTTGCCGCACTTCGGAAGACACCAGCTTATCCTTGGTTTGCGACGAAAACTTGGGATCGGGCAATTTGACCGAAACAATCGCGGTCAACCCTTCGCGCATATCTTCGCCGGTCAGCGAGATTTTGTCCTTTTTCAGGATACCCGACTTCTCGCCATAGTTGTTAATCGTGCGGGTCAAAGCGGCGCGGAAAGCCGCCATATGCGTGCCACCATCGCGCTGCGGAATGTTGTTGGTGAAGCAAAGCACGTTTTCGTAATATGAGTCATTCCACTCAAGCGAAACGTCGATACCTATGCCATCGCGTTCGGACGAAATCGCAATTGGCTCGGGGATAATCGCGAGTTTGTTGCGATCAAGATATTTGACGAACGCGGCGATCCCGCCTTCATAATACAGGTCATGTTCCTTGATATCGGCATGCCGGTTGTCACGCAGCAGAATGCGGACACCAGAGTTCAAAAACGCCAATTCACGATAGCGGTGCTCCAGCTTGTCAAAGTCAAACTCTAGGACGTTTTTGAACGTATTGGTGGACGCCATAAAGGTTACGCGTGTGCCCTTTTTGGCTTTTCCATCCACGACCGGCGCATCGCACTTAACGACCAAAGGCCCGACTGCATCGCCATGTTCAAAGCGCATCCAGTGCTCTTTGCCTTCGCGCCAAATCGTGAGTTCGAGGAACTCAGACAGTGCGTTGACCACCGACACACCAACACCGTGCAGACCGCCTGAAACCTTATAGGCGTTGTCGTCGCTGGTGTTTTCAAACTTACCACCGGCGTGTAGCTGGGTCATGATAACCTCTGCGGCGGAAACGCCTTCTTCCTTGTGCATCCCCGTGGGTATACCGCGGCCATTATCTTCGACCGAAACCGATCCATCGGGGTTGAGTTCGATCAGAACAAGGTCGCAATGACCGGCAAGCGCCTCGTCAATCGCGTTGTCCGAAACTTCGAACACCATGTGGTGAAGGCCCGAACCATCGTCGGTATCGCCAATATACATGCCAGGGCGTTTGCGAACCGCATCCAGCCCTTTCAACACCTTGATGCTGTCGGCACCATATTCATTTTGGTTGGGATTGGCGGCGCTGTCGCCGGTGCGCTCTTCGGGGGTTTCACTCATGCGATGACCATAGGGGAAGAGGACAGGAAACCCAAGCTTTAGGCCGCGTTGTCCACATATATTTGCCTAGGCAATTGAGGCGTTTGCTTTGACCGCGAAGGTATTCGTCGAGTTTTCAACAATCGCTAAGTGACTGCATAACGTTCTTATTCCTTATTTCTTTCTTCCTTCTGAGGAAAAATCTGGCACGACGATACATATCATAGCAACGACGAGTAACTAAATGCCCATCAATCCAAACACCGAACTCGAACAACCTTATGGCGACTACACTGGCTTGATCGCCGCATGGGGGCGGGAGCGGGGTGATCGGGTGGCGTTGGATGATGGCTGTGAAACCCTGAAATGGGCGGAGGTTGCAGCGCTCGTTGAACGTATCGCTGCACAGTTGCAGCGCGATGGCCTGAAAAAGGGGCAGGCGGTTGCAATTTTGGGTACGAGCAATGCGCGTTATGCTTTGGCTTATCTGGGGGCGATCCGCGCTGGCGGCTGCGCTGCGCCGCTGACAACTTCGGCGACGCCTGCGCAGTTGGAAGCGATGCTGCAAGACTCAGGTGCGATGCACCTGTTCATTGATGCCGCGAAGCTGGCGGACCTTGCGGGTCGCGACTTGCCGACAACGAAAACGATTATGCTCGATGCGCCGCTTGGCGATCATCCCGATATGACCAGTTGGATGGCTGAGGAAGGCGCAATCGCCAAGCCGCATAATTGCGGCCCCGATGATCCGTTCAACATCATCTATTCCAGCGGCACGACCGGCACGCCCAAAGGCATCATCCATTCGCGCCAGATGCGCTGGCGGCATGCAACCGTCGGCGCGAATACGGGCTATGGCGCACTACAGGCTGCGTCGCTTGCCTCAACGCCGCTGTATTCAAACACGACACTGGCGTTGGTGATCCCGACGCTTGCTTATGGCGGCACATTGCATCTGATGGGGAAATTTGATGTCGTCGGTTATCTCGACCGCGCGCAAAAACACCGGATCACGCACACGATGCTAGTCCCGGTGCAGTACAAACGATTGATGGAATATGATAAATTTGGCGATTATGACCTGTCGAGTTATTGGCTGAAATACTGCACCAGCGCACCCTTTGCACCCGCGCTAAAGGCCGATGTTTTGAAACGCTGGCCCGGCGGTTTGGTGGAAATCTACTCGATGACCGAGGGCGGTGTCGTCTGCTTGCTCCAAGCGCATGAACACCCTGACAAGCTGCACACTGTCGGCATTCCGTGGAAAGGCAGCGAAGTTTTCACCATTGATGAAGCCGGTAAACGCTTGGCGCCGGGCGAGATCGGCGAACTGGTCGGCCGGTCGGCAACGATGATGTCGGGCTATCAGAACCAGCCGGATAAGACCCAAGAGGGCTATTGGTTCGACAGCGATGGTAGCGTCTGGCAACGGATGGGCGACATCGGCCGGGTCGATGCCGATGGCTTTGTCGAGCTACTGGGGCGTTCTAAAGACATGATAATCTCTGGCGGGTTCAACATCTATCCGGTTGATCTGGAAAGTATATTGCTCGGCCTAGCCGGAATTGAGGAGGCCGCCGTGATCGGCATGCCATCGGACAAATGGGGCGAAACGCCGGTTGGCTTCGTTAGCGGCGCCAAGGGCGTGACGCTGGACACCGCAGCGTTGCTGACCGTCGCGAACGTACAACTCGGCAAAACCCAACGCTTGTCCGCGCTTTACGCCATCAGCGAAATGCCGCGCAGTCATATCGGCAAATTGCTGAAAACCGAGCTGCGCGATATCGCCGCTGCTTTGGAGGACGTCGCATGACAGGCATAGAGGTTGATAATCTGGCGACGGTAACGTCCATACTACAAACCGCGCTGACGCCCGCTTTCTTATTGGTGGCGATTGGCACTTTGCTGAATATCTTCGTCATCCGTCTCTCGCGGATCGTTGACCGTTCACGAGAGCTTCAGGCGTTGCACCCGAAAACCAGTGGCAAAGTGCATGAGCTTGTGATTGACGAGTTGCGCATTGTTAAAAAGCGGATGGCGACAGTCAATATGTCGATATTGCTTAGCGTACTTTCGACCATTGCCGTTTGCATCATCATTGGCATGCTGTTTCTAATGGGCCTTGCCGGTCTGGCCATTGCCGACGCGATCGTTGCAACGTTTATGGTCGCATTGCTACTGATGTCGGCGTCGTTGTTATACTTTGTGCGCGAAATTCACTTGGCGAACCGCAATATCCGCGTCCGCGACGAATTTCTGGGCAAGTGAAAGACACTATTTAGTTGTTTGTCTTTCGCAGCTTTGCGACCCGTGCCACCACCTCATCGCGCACTGCAGGAGTTACAAACTTGCGGATGTCGCCTCCGTACAGCGCAATTTCTTTTACTAGCTTACTAGCGATCGGTTGCAATGACACATCAGCCATCAGGAACACTGTCTCGATCCGGTCGTTCAACTGCCGGTTCATGCCAGTAAGCTGATACTCATATTCGAAATCGGTAACGCCGCGAATGCCGCGAATGACTGTCGCGGCACCCTGTGCCTCGGCGAAATCCATCAACAGTGAATTGAAACCGACCACGCGGATATTCGCATTGCCGACAGCGGCAACTTCGCGTTTGACCATTGCGATCCGTTCGTCGTCGCTGAACATTGGCGATTTGGCAATGTTGGTGGTCACGCCGATAATCAGCTCGTCCACCAGCTTCGCGCCGCGTTCGATAATGTCCATATGCCCGAGCGTGATTGGGTCAAATGTCCCTGGATAGACGCCGATACGCTTGCTCATCGCGATTACCCCCAATTGCGAAGCCGTTTAACGGTCGCGTTCTAATACAAATCGCGCAATCGCGCGCAACAAATCGGCTTCGGTGCCATAGCCCGCAAGGTGCGACAGCGATTGGTCCACCAGCATCGCGGCTTGTTGTTTGGCGCGGTCCAGCCCCATCAGCGAGACAAAGGTTTCTTTGCCTGCCTGCGCGTCTTTGTTCAGCGCTTTGCCGGCCAGCGCTTCGTCGCCCTCAACGTCCATAATGTCATCGACGATCTGAAACGCGAGGCCAACGTCACGGGCATAGCCGCGCAAATGGGTGCGGCCTTCAATCGGAACATGCCCCAATATCGCGCCCATCTCCACACTGGCTGCAATCAATGCGCCGGTCTTCAGGGCTTGCAACCGGGTGATTGTTGGCAGATCAAAGGTCGTCTTTTCTGCCTCTAAATCCATCATCTGCCCGCCCGCCATGCCGTCGGGGCCACTCGCAAGCGCGAGTGTTGCGATCAATTCGCTGCGGACAAACGGGTCGGCATGCGTGCCCGGGCTGGCCAGAATTTCAAACGCCAGCGCATGCAGCGAATCGCCCGCCAGCACTGCGGTGGCATCGCCAAAGGCTTTGTGCGTCGTCGGCTTTCCGCGCCGCACATTATCATCATCCATGCACGGAAGATCGTCATGAACCAAGGAATAGACATGGATTGCTTCAATCGCCGCTGCAACGCGGATAGCCGTGTCCCGGTCCACATGGAAAATACCGGCCGTTGCAATCAGCAACAAAGGACGCAGGCGCTTGCCACCGCCGATGGCGGCATAGCGCATCGCTTCAAACAGCGGAGCGCGGGCGTCGTCGGGCACAGGCAGCAACCGGTCAAACTCGGCATCAATCTCGGCGGCGACTTGCCCGATAGCAGCGTCCAGCGTAGTCATTTCGGGTTGCCCAACGGTCAAAGCATCACTCTGCATCGAACGGGCGCGTGCCTTGCGGTGAGCCATCGGGACCAAGAATGATCGCCTCGATCCGGGCCTGCGCCGCATCCAAACGTGTCTGGCAAATCGCGCGCAGTTCTTGGCCGCGTTCGTACAGCGCAATCGATTCGTCGAGCGGAGCGTCGCCGCTTTCCAATTTGTGCACAATCTGTTCCAAGGCTTTTAGGGCTTCTTCGAAACTGGGCTGCTGTTGGGGCGTGTTTGTCATAATGACTAGCTTTGACGCCGGACGATGGACGGGTCAAGCGTTTCGGAAAACTTGTCGCCGCTGAGATGGTATGGCCTTAGTTTCAGCTAAAGCGAAAGCTGGAACGATGCAATTTTACTTTTCTCCAAGGCAAAGCTGCGGCATTACTGTTACTCTATGAAAAAGACATTTCTCATCCTCGCCCCGTTGTCCATGCTAGCGTTAGCGGCATGCAACAAGACCGAAACCCCCGCTGCCGACGCAGAAGCAGACGCAGCGACTGCCGCTGCCACAGCAGAGCCTTTGCCGATGCCGCCTTCGATCACAGCATCGAACACCTATCGTTGCGCCGATAGCACTATTCTGCATGTCGATTATCTCGGCAAGAATGAATCGGCTGACATTCGCGTTGGTGAAAAAACCGCAACGGCTGTCCGCGTAAACGCACCGAAAGCAGAGGCCGGTGCCACCGAAGCGCCAGCCGGTCCGATGAAGTCAGAAGACGGCAAAACCTCGCTGTCCGGCAGCGGTGCCCAGATCAATGTGAAGCTCGCCGACAAAGGCGCGCAGAGCTGTAAGGGTAACTAAAACCAAATGGGCGTGCCTCTGCGCGTTAGCCGGACTGGCTAGCGTGCGGGGGTGCGCCAATACAGCGTCTGCTTTGAGCTTGCTCGGCCCGCATAACGAAACCAAATCAAAGCCACTGGCAAAAAGCAGGCGTCATCGCTAAGGCGACGCCATGTCTGAAATCACCGCACAAATCGTCGCCGATCACGGCCTTTCTCCGCAAGAATATCAGCGCGTATTGGACGCGATGGGGCGTGAGCCGAACATTACCGAACTCGGCATATTTTCGGTAATGTGGTCGGAACATTGTTCGTATAAATCCAGCCGTATCCATTTGAAAAAGCTACCGACCGAGGCGCCTTGGGTTATTTGCGGTCCTGGCGAAAATGCAGGCGTCATCGATATTGGCGAAGGCCCGAATGGCACCAAGCTCGCGGCGATCTTCAAGATGGAATCGCACAACCACCCAAGCTACATCGAACCGTATCAGGGTGCCGCGACCGGCGTTGGCGGCATCTTGCGCGATGTGTTTACGATGGGCGCGCGGCCGGTGGCCAACCTCAACGCGCTTCGTTTCGGCCGGCCTGACCATCCCAAGATGAAGCATCTGGTGCAGGGTGTGGTTGCTGGAATCGGCGGCTATGGCAATTGCGTTGGCGTTCCGACAGTGGGTGGTGAGGTCAACTTCCATGCGGCTTATGACGGCAA
>JANOTI010000071.1:0-15721 GCA_031416255.1 Sphingomonadales bacterium
GACGCGATGGCCAAGGACCCGTCCGCCGATGCCGAATTGCGCGAAATGGCGGTCGAGGAGTTGCTCGACGTATCACACGCCAAGCAACTCGCCGAGCATGATCTGGCGATATTATTGCTGCCAAAAGACGTTGCCGATGAACGCAGCGCAATGCTGGAAATCCGCGCAGGCACCGGCGGTGACGAAGCTGCGTTGTTCGCAGGCGACCTGTTCCGCATGTACGAACGCTACGCCGCAACGCAGGGCTGGAAAGTCGAGGCGATTTCGATGAGTGCGTCCGACGTTGGCGGTTTCAAAGAAGTCGTCGCTTCGGTCAGCGGCGCAGGTGTGTTTGCGCGGTTGAAGTTTGAAAGCGGCGTCCACCGTGTGCAGCGTGTGCCTGTGACCGAATCCGGCGGGCGCATCCACACCAGCGCGGCGACCGTTGCGGTGTTGCCCGAACCGACCGAAGTTGACGTCCATATCGAGGACCGCGATTTGAAAATCGACGTGTACCGTGCGTCGGGCGCAGGCGGGCAGCATGTGAACACCACCGATTCGGCGGTACGAATCACTCACGCACCCACCGGCATCGTTGTCACATGCCAAGATGGCCGCAGCCAGCACAAGAACAAGGAAAAGGCGATGCAAGTCCTGCGCGCCCGCATCTATGAAAAACAGCGCGACGAACTGGACGGCGCCGAGGCCGAAGCGCGCAAAGCGATGGTGGGTAGCGGCGACCGCAGCGAACGCATCCGCACCTATAACTTCCCGCAAGGCCGTGTGACGGACCACCGGATAAACCTGACACTTCATAAGCTGGCGGAGATATTGGAAGGTGCTGGGCTGGCGGAAATGATCAACGCGCTGATTAGCGAGGATCAGGCTGAGCGGTTGGCTGGGTTATCTGCGTAAATTCTACATCCCGTTTCAGGACAGTTTAGAATTACGCCTGTGCAGAACGATAATGAAGTGCCGCATCCCCCTTAAAAGGTCCTGACCCTAAGCCTCTGGCCTCGTCCACAACCAGCTAAGGCAAGCCACAGCAATGGCGGGTGGTAAAAACACCCAAGGCGATGGCAGCGTTAAAACACCGAACACGACGCTGGCGGAGAACGCAGCCGTCGCTGCAATTTTGCCGCGCCTGCTGACCGCACCTTTTTCACGCCATGTGCGGATCGGCGGACCGTAAACCGGATGGTTCATGATACGCGCCTCCAATGCCGGATCGCTGCGGGCGAAACAAAAGGCAGCAAGGATCAGGAACGGCACTGTAGGCAAGATCGGCAGGAATATTCCGACCACGCCCAAGGCAGTCGAAGCAACGCCGCTGGCCAAATATAGCTGACGCTTCACGCTTGGTGGATCGCCTTGGTTACGTAATAGCTTTCAAGACCCTCGGGCCCGCCTTCGCTGCCGAAACCTGAATCCTTGACGCCGCCAAAGGGCATGTCGGGCATGGAAATCGCGGCGGTGTTGATCCCGACCATGCCGGCCTCGATCAGGTCGCCTGCCATATTTGCGGTCCGTCCGTTTTCGGTGTGGACATAAGCGGCAAGGCCAAAGGGAAGGCGGTTGGCGTTTTCGATGGCATCGTCGAACGAAGCAAACGGGCGGATGAGCGCGACTGGACCGAAGGGTTCCTGGTTCATGATGTCAGCCTCAATCGGTACATCGGACAGCACAGTGGGGCGATAGAAAAAGCCGTCGCCGTTTCCAGCACTGCCGCCTGAACCCACGCGCGCGCCTTTGGCGATGGCGTCCTCCACCAACGCGCCAATCGCAGCCGGGCGACGCGGATTGGCAAGAGGACCCATGATGGTGGCCGCGTCCATGCCGTTGCCGACGGTAATTCTGGCGGTGCGTTCGTTGAAGCCTGAAACAAAGCGGTCGTAAATTCCGTCCTGCACATAAAAGCGCGTGGGCGAGATGCAGACTTGGCCAGCGTTGCGGAACTTTTGCGTGACAACAATGTCCAACGTCTTTTCCAGATTGCAGTCGTCAAAGATCAACACTGGCGCATGGCCGCCGAGCTCCATTGTCACGCGCTTTAAACCGTCCGCCGCCAGCTTCATCAGATGGCGGCCAACGGGGATCGAGCCGGTGAAGCTCAATTTGCGAATGATGGACGAACCGAGCAAATGGCGGCTAACCATATCGGGGACGCCGTACACCAGCTGCGCAACGCCCGCCGGGATGCCTGCATCGGCAAGACAGCGCATGATGGCACTGGTTGAACCTGGCGTTTCCTCGGCGGGCTTTGCAATCACCGAACAGCCGGTGGCAAGCGCGGCTGCCACCTTTTTGGACATCAATGAAACAGGAAAATTCCACGGCGTTAGCGACGCAACCGGGCCGATGGGCTGTTTCAACACCATGGCGCGCTGACCGGCGGGACGAATCGCAACACGGCCATAGCTGCGCTTTGCCTCTTCGGCGCAATATTCGAAAACGCCAGCGCATGACAGAGTTTCGGTCCGCGATTCGGCCAGTGGTTTGCCTTGTTCCAGTGTCAGTAGAGCAGCGATGCTTTCGGCGCGTTCACGGATCAACGCTGCGGCTTTGTGCAGCACAGCAGCGCGCGCATTCACATCGGTTGCGCGCCAAATAGCAAAGCCCTTGGCTGATGCCTCCAAGGCTTCATCCAGATCAGCAGCCGTCGCCAGTGGCAGCTCGGCAAGAACAGCACCGGTGGCCGGATTGACCACTTGATGCACATCGCGGCCTCCGCCGCTGCGCCAGCTGCCATTGATATAAAGCGCGAGGTTCGCGTCATAATTCGTCGTCATTGGGTGGTTCCGTGTGTGAAGTGTCATCGCCTATCTAGGCGTCCGCGCGCCGCTTTGAAAGGCGCACCAGCGCAAATATCGGAATACCGGCGACCAATAGCGCCAATCCCCAAGCTAGCGGTTCCAATCCGGCTCCATAAATCGTCCATAAGGCATAGGCGGCTGCTAGGGCCATAATCAGCGGGAAAGCAGCGTTCGTTTTCAGCACGCCTTTGCGCCACAGTTGAAACGCCGCCGCTGTGCTGCCCAGATACATCACAAGGACAATCGAGGTGGTGAGGATGATGAGGAATTCAAACATCGATTGCATCGACCGGCTGCTGTTCATCAGGATCACGACGGTCAGCAGCGTCGTTGTAAACAGATGCGCATTGCGCGGTGTACCGTTGGGTGCGGCTTTGGCCAAAAAGGCGGGAAAAAGCCCGTCCCGCGCCATCGCGGCAGGGAGTTCGGCCTGACACAGCACCCAGCCGTTGAGCGCTCCCAGAGCGCTGATTGCGGCAAAGGCGGCAATGACCAAACCGGCATTGCTGTTGCCACCGTAAGTCTCGACAAAGTCGGCAAAGGGGGCCGGTGAGGCGGCTGTGAGTGCGGCGGGGAGCATGAGCACGACCGCAGAACAGACAAAGATATAAAGCAAGCCCGCACCGCCAGTGCCGAGCAATGTTGCCCGTGCAATCGTGCGTTCGGGGTCCGTAACTTTGTCCGCCGGGACCGTTGCGGTTTCAAGCCCTAGCATCGCCCATAGGGTCAAAATCGTGGCGGTTGAAATGGCGGATAGACTAATTTCGCTGGCCACAAAGGGACGGATATTTGCGGCTCCGCTCTCGGCTAGCACCCATGCGGCAAGGCCGATGACTGCAACCAAGGGTAATAATTTGATGATCGTCCACACCAGTTGCACTTGTCCAGCCAGCTTGGTCCCCATGATGTTGATGAGCGTGAAAAACCAGACGATGGCGACAGTGATCGCGGCCGATGTGCCGGTTTCGCCGACGGCTGGAAAAATTCGGCTGAGCGCGCTGACGGCGCCGGTGGCAATCGCGGCGTTCCCGACCCACATTGAAATCCAATAGGCCCAGGCGATGGCAAAGCCCGCTCCGTCACCAAAAGCTTCGCGGGTATAGGCATAGGGGCCGCCTGCTTTTGGCACTGCGCGCGACAATTGTGCAAAAACCGCAGCGATGCACAAAGCACCTGCGACCGTTATCAGCCAGCCAAAAACCGAGTTCCAGCCGAGCGGCGCAAGGCTTGCGGGGAGCAGGAATACGCCCGACCCGATCATGCTGCCCATGACCAGTGCCAGCGCCATCCACACGCCCATTGGGCGCTGCTGTTTTTCGGTTTCCTCCGTCATAAATTATTCCTCCACCGCCAAGACTGGCACGGCGAAGGCAGCGATGCCAAGCATTGTTTATTTTTCCGGGGAATTTAACGCGCCATTTACTACGTTTAGCTAAGATTCCTCGGATGGGGCGAGCCGTGGATCAAAATGCTGTTTTTGGGAGGTTGTTCCGCCCGCTTTTACTTTGGCTATCGCCGCCAGTGCCTGAGTCTATCCGACCTGCATTGCAACAGGCTCAGTTCGATAGTGTCCGCAAACAGGTTCCAATGCTGTTGGCCGTTGCTGCGCTTAACACGCTGATTATCATGGCGGTGTGCGCCAATGAAAAACTGCCTCTGAATAGCTATGCTTGGATGTCCGGGCTTGTTGCGTATTGCATCATCCGTATCGTTGTGTGGGTCCGTCGGTTGCGCAAGCCGGTAAACGAGAGTGACTTACCCCGTTTGTTGAAAATGAATTTAGCGGTATCGCTGACGATGATTACGGTGCTGGGCATCGCGACTACGGTGACGTTTGTTAATGGAACATTTCATTCGATGCTGCTGATCCCGATGTCGTTGGGTTTTGGCACAACATCGATTGCGCATTGTCTGTACACACTTCGCCCGGCAGCGATCGGTACGACCATCATGGGCCTGTTCCCCAGTTCTATTGCAATGATAGTGATCGGCCCGTTCGAGGCCCAGATGCTGGGTATAGGCATGATTAGCGTGGGCATTTTGATGGTACGTTTTGTTGCCGAACAATATGACCAGTTGATTACCGGCTTGACGCTTGCCGAGGAAAATCAGCGTCTCGCCTTAACGGATCCGCTGACCGGCCTGTCCAACCGCCGTGCGACGATGGCAGCGCTTGATGCAGAGGTTGCCATGGGCAACAATTTTGCTGTGGCGCTGATCGATCTCGACGGGTTCAAACACATCAATGATGCCTTGGGACATCATATTGGCGACGATTTGCTGTGCGAAATTGCCAAACGGCTTGATGATGCGACACAGCTTGGCGACGAAGTTGGGCGTCTTGGCGGTGACGAATTTATCGCATTGTTCCGCAATGTTGCCGATGAAGCAGACTGCTCTGCGCGCTCCAACATTTTGCTCACGGCGTTATGCCGACCTGTCTGCATTGAAGGGCAGCGGTTGAATTTTGGCGCAAGCCTTGGTTTTGCGGTTCACGGGTTGCACGCCCAGCAGGTGGAAAAACTTTTGCAAAGCGCCGATCGTGCGCTTTACGCTGCGAAACGCTCACCTGTGCGCACCTTCACGTCTGATAATCGGGCTCTACGTCGCGCCGCATAGGTAAAAGCGCTTTGCATCGCTCTTGGTCAATGCCAGCTTGGCACAAACCAAGGAGAGAGCAATGGAACGATTCGAGACAATAGCGGACGGCTTACGCTTCCCCGAGGGGCCGGTGGTGATGCCCGACGGCAGCATCATCCTGACCGAAATTGAGCAGGGCAAAATAACCCGTGTCCGGCCCGATGGTTCTAAGAGCCCTATAGCAACAACCGGTGGTGGCCCAAATGGTCTGGCGGTCGGTCCCGACGGGAAGCTGTATTGCTGCAACAATGGCGGTTTTGAATATGCCGAGGCGGGTGGCTATCTCGCGCCGCATGGCATTGCAGCGGACTATTCTGGCGGTAGGATCGAACGCATCGATATCGAAACCGGCGCAGTCGAAGTGCTGTATAAATCCGGCGATTTTGGCTGTGTTCTGCGCGGACCGAATGACATTGTGTTTGATGAACATGGCGGATTTTGGTTCACCGACCATGGTAAGCAGGATTTCAAATCGCGCTGCCACGACATAGTTGGCATTTTCTATGGCAAAACCGATGGCAGCTTTTTGGAGGAAGTGATCTTCCCCAGCTACAACCCCAATGGCGTTGGCCTGTCGCCCGATGGCAAGACATTGTACGCCGCCGAAACTTATACCTGCCGCTTGACCGCGTTCAACATCATCGCGCCGGGCAAAGTCGATGGTGCCGCAGGACCGGGCGGTCCCGGCATTCCGGTGTACCGCCCCGCAGGCTATAAATTCTTTGACAGTCTGGCGATCGAGGCCAGCGGCAATATCTGTGTTGCGACCATAGGCGAATGCGGGATTAGTGTGATTTCTCCCAAAGGCGAACTTGTCGAATTTGTCGCGACGGATGATGTGTTCACCACCAACATTGCCTTTGGCGGCGAGGACATGATGGACGCGTATCTGACCCTGTCGGGCAGCGGACGGCTGGTGAAGACACGCTGGAACCGGCCGGGCTTGCGCCTGCATAATCAGGAGATCGGATGATGACTGCTTGGGCGATTAACATCGACCGCGATGATGTGACAAAGGCCGAGATGGTGACCGCCGATATGTCGGTCAGTCACGGCGAGATATTGGTGCAGATCGATAGCTACGCGATGACGGCGAACAATGTCACCTATGCGGTGTTTGGCAAGCCCGCTGGCTTGTTCGGAAATGATCAAGGTTATTGGGATTTCTTTGGCGAACAGAACGAGCCGGGGCGATTGCCGGTCTGGGGCTTTGCCACAGTGCTGGTCAGCGATATCGAGGGTGTTGCACCGGGTGACAGCTTCTACGGATACTATCCGATGGCAAGCCATGCGGTGCTGGTTCCGGGGAACATCACACCCGGCGGCTTTTACGATGTTACGCCGCGCCGCACAACCTTGCCGCCAATCTACAACCAGTATCAACGGATAGAGTCGCTGGGCGATTACCGTGCAGAACATCATGATTACTGGCCGGTATTTCGTCCGCTTTTCCTCACCGGCTGGCTGATTGCCGACCAGTTTGAAGACGAGGGCGACTATGGCGCGCAACAGGTACTGATCGCCAGTGCATCGAGCAAAACCGCGATCGGACTTGGCTATTCGATGAAACAGCGTGAAGGCGGGCCACAGACGATTGGACTGACGAGTACGGCCAATGCAGAGGCGCTGGCGGCGCTCGACATCTATGACTGCGTTGTCGCTTATGACGATATATCGACGCTGGTTGATCCTGATTTGCCGTCCGCTTTGGTCGATATGGCGGGCAATAATGCTGTGACCAGCGCGGTGCACCATCATCTGGGTGAGCAGCTGAAATACTCGATGATTGTCGGCAAATCGCATTGGGATTCGGCGCCTGATATGGGAGCTTTACCTGGCCCAGAACGCCAAGGCTTTTTCGCGCCCGGTCGTAGCCAGAAACGGCTGGCCGATTGGGGCGGCAAAGGCTTGGCAACGCGTTTGGCCTCGGCTTGGCTGGGCTTTATGGAGGTCGCGCCAGGGATCGCAGTCATAGACAAGCGCGCAGGCGGCGACGCTGCGCTGGAGGCTTATCACGAGGTGCTCGACGGCCGCGCTGATCCGAAGGTCGGGATTGTTATCACCCCATGAAATTCACCCATGTGATTTTCGATTTCGGCGGAGTGATAACCTCTTCGCCGTTTGAAGCGTTTAACCGGATGGAGGCAGAGCGCGGCTTGCCGCGTGATTTCGTCCGCCGTGTCAATTCGGCCAACCCCAATGATAATGCCTGGGCAAAGTTTGAACGCGCAGAAATTGATGCGGACGGTTTTGACGCAGCGTTTGCGGACGAGGCAAGGGCTATGGGCTATGCTTTGGATGGTGCATCGGTGATTGCCTGCCTCGCGGGCGATATCCGGCCTTATATGGTGACCGCGCTTGACCGGTTGAAAGCGGCGGGTTTTGGAATTGGTTGTATCACCAATAATGTTAAAGCCGGGCCAAAGTCCGGTTTATTGGGCACAGCAATGGCGCGCAATGCGGATAAGGCGCGCGAAGTCGAGGCGATTATGGCCCGTTTCGATCATGTGATCGAAAGTTCGAAAGTTGCGTTGCGCAAACCCGATCCGCGGATTTATCAGATGATGTGCGATCTGTTTTCGGTTGAACCGTCGGCGTGCATCTATCTTGATGATCTGGGCATCAATTGTAAGCCAGCCGCCGGCCTCGGCATGCACGCGATTAAAGTGACCGATGGCGAAAAGGCATTGGCTGAGTTGGAAACTGTTTTGGGTGTGGGGCTTCGCTAACGGCGCTTTCCCCCTATACCGTTCGCCCTGAGTAGGTGCTGAGCGAAGCGAAGTACCGTATCGAAGGGTTTGTTCAGGCACTCGATACTTCGATACGGCACTTCGGCCTTTGGCCTCAGCACCTATTCAGCACAAACGGACTTTTCTGGGGAGGAGCGCAAACGCCATTCCAACCCATGCCGTTACGATAACCACAATCTTGCAGCGCACATAAAGAGCCGCTAGGCGACACACTGTCTCTCCCAATGTCCGAAAGGGCCGCTCACATGAAAAAACTCTATCCCGATGCTAAGTCAGCGCTTGATGGCTTGTTAAAGAACGACCTGTTGATTGCATCCGGCGGCTTTGGCTTGTGCGGCCTACCCGACCGGCTGCTCGACGCCATTGTCGAAAGCGGTGTCACCGGGCTGACCTTTGCGTCGAACAATGCGGGCATCGACAATGAAGGCATCGGCAAACTGTTGCGCACGCGGCAGGTGAAGAAAATGATCTCGTCTTATGTGGGCGAAAATAAAGAGTTTGAGCGGCAATATCTGTCGGGCGAGTTGGAGGTCGAGTTTTGCCCGCAAGGGACTTTGGCCGAACGGATGCGCGCGGGCGGCGCTGGCATTCCCGGTTTCTACACCAAGACCGGCGTCGGCACATTGGTGGCAGAGGGCAAGGAAACCAAGGATTTTGGCGGCGAAGAGTTCATCCTCGAACGCGGCATTTTCGCTGACCTTGCCATTGTAAAGGCGTGGAAAGCCGATGAAAGCGGCAACGTGATTTTCCGCAAGACCGCGCGTAATTTTAATCAGCCTGCGGCGACTTGCGGCAAAGTCTGCGTGGTTGAGGTGGAGGAAATCGTACCCGTCGGCAGCCTCGATCCAGACAGCATCCATCTGCCCGGCGTCTATGTACAGCGCATGATTATCGGCGCGCCCTATGACAAGAAGATCGAGTTTCGCACCGTAAGGGAACGGGAAGCGGCGTAATGCGGTTTTGGCCTGCCTTGGGCCTGTTGCTGGGCGCTGCGTTGACACTGCAAGGCTGTGTTGCGGTGCTGCTGCCTATCGCGGCAGTCGGTGTGATTGGCAAAAAGGAAGTCGATAAAGCGCGAGCAAGAACGCGGGCGGCGGAAGAGAGTTTTGATCCAACGTTGCCGCCTGTGGTATTTGTCGGGGATGCTCCAGTGGAGGCAATTGCAACGGCGCTGCCTGTGCCGACAATCGAGGAGCCCGAAACACCCGGCACGATGATTGCGCTTGACCGACTGGCACAGTCCAACATTTCCAACGCTTACCTGCCCTTTGCCCGTTTCGCGCTTGGCGAGGCAGCGAAACGCGAACGCGGGGAGGCGGCACGTTCGGCGGTGTTGGTTGAGCGCGTTTCGCTATCGCAACCGCAAACGATTAGCTGCGATGCAAAGCCAATGGTGGTACTGATTGACTTGGATGTCGCGCCGGGAACACC
Source organism: Sphingomonadales bacterium (assembly GCA_031416255.1). Classification (GTDB taxonomy): domain Bacteria; phylum Pseudomonadota; class Alphaproteobacteria; order Sphingomonadales; family Sphingomonadaceae; genus Sphingorhabdus_B. Next base: position 9,614 of record JANOTI010000071.1, read on the forward strand.
GGCGGAAATGGATATCGAACGGCAGAATGGCTTTGCGGAATTGCTCGAGACTCTGCGTGAAACGGGCATCCGCATCGCGTGGTTGGCCGAGACAAACGATACGCAGCTAAAGCCGATCCTTGATCTGTTGCGCGAAGGCGAAGCACCGGTGCTGCGCGATACCGATCTCATGCTTGTCGGTCTGCCCGGCAGCTACCGCAAACAGGAACGCCGCTGGGCGCTGGCGCAAAGCCACTGCGTTGTTGCCATCGCGGGCGACCGCAAAGGCGATTTTGACGAACTGTACGATTATCTGCGCGACCAAAGCTACGCCATCCGGCTGGAAGCCTTTACCGGCCGCGGCTGGTTCGAACTCCCTCATCCCGTCGCCGCGATTGATAGCGAGCGGCTTGAAATTTCTCCTGAAACGAAGGTGCTAGAATGACCGATACCATCACCAAAGGCTGGACCCGCGACGAAATGGCTGCGCGCGCCGCACTGGAACTACGCGACGGCTATTATGTGAACCTTGGCATCGGCATCCCGACCTTAGTCGCCAACCATATTCCGGCGGGCGTCGAAGTGACGTTGCAATCCGAAAATGGCATGCTGGGCATCGGGCCGTTTCCATTTGCGGGGGAAGAAGACCCCGACCTTATCAACGCAGGCAAGCAAACGATCAGCGAGCTGCCGCAATCGGCCTATTTCGACAGCGCCGCGTCGTTCGCCATGATCCGCGGCGGGCATATCGACCTGACGGTTCTCGGCGCGATGGAAGTCGCCGAAAATGGCGACATCGCCAATTGGATGATCCCGGGCAAAATGATCAAAGGCATGGGCGGCGCGATGGATCTGGTCGCGGGCGTCAAAAAGATCATCGTGGTAATGGAGCATAACGCCAAGGACGGCAGCCCCAAATTTATTCCGGCGTGCACACTACCGCTGACTGGCAAGAATGTCGTTGATATGATTATCACGGACCTTGCCGTGTTCCAACGCCCCGACCATGTGTCACCGTTTAAGCTGATCGAGACGGCTCCCGGCGTGAGCTTGGAGGAGGTTGCGGCGAAGACCACGGCAGGTTATGTTGTGTAAATGGATACTCCACGCTGGCACTTTCGTTATGATAACTTTCTTTCGACACTCAGGCTTTTGCAAGAAGCAGTCGATAGAATGGCGACAAATGGTCTTTCTGAATTGGAGAAAGCAGGGACCATCCAACGCTTTGAAATATGCTGGGAGTTGGCGTGGAAATCCATGCGCGACTATTTGATCAGCTCAGGGACAGCACTCGATATTCCTTCGTCCATAAATGTAGTACGTGCCGCTTTTCAGATCAATTTAATCGCTGATGGCGATGCATGGATTGCCGCGATGAAAGCGCGCAACGTGATGGCACATGAGTATGATTGCGGTGCATTCGAAAAGACAGTTGCTGACATCCGCGACCGATATTTGCCTTTACTCGTTGCCTTGAAAGCAAAGCTGGAGGGCGAACGTGAAGCAGGCAATTGAGCTATCAGAAATGCAACGAGCGGCAATCAAGGCAGCTTTCCAGCCGTTTGCAAATTCTATTGCGGTCGTTGGCGTGTACGGTTCGCGAGCCCAAGGTTCAGCCCGACCGGGTTCGGATGTTGATCTTGTCGTATATGGCAGTCTCTCCGATGCTGACGTTGAATATATTCGCGGTGAATTGGAAGCTGGCGACCTTAGTGTGTTCGCTGATGTCGTGTGCTATGCACACATCCAGCATGCTGTATTAAAGTCGCAAATCGATAAATGGATGAAACCATTGTTTCGTCAAAACGAATTGCTGAACTGAAACTGTGATTTCTATCGAGTCTTTTATTAGCGGCAATCACTGCCAATGGACGCACAAGCCGAGGATACTATTTGAGATCGCGGCATAGCCAGCCAAATGCGTCATATTATCAAAATACTGATCGCGATGACCGTGATGGTTCCAGTCCTATGGTATAGTGTGTTGATATTTGTCGCAATCAAACCGCCTCTCGTTGCGCTGCCTGTCGCGGACCATGTGCCCACCGACTTGCCCGACACGCCAGAAGAATGGCGTGGGCGGATCGATTATCGCGCGCTTGACCTGCGGTTAATTGAACTGTCTTTGCAGCCCGAAATGGCGGGGCTTGCGGTGGCTGTTGTGGAGGACGGCGAGGTCCGCTTCGTACGCACGTATGGCGTAGCTGACCGAGATACCCTTGCGCCTGTCACGCCGGATACTTTGTTTCGCTGGGCTTCGGTTTCCAAAACGGTGACAGGGACGTTGGCGGCGACTTTGGCAAATGACAAAGCCTTATATTTGGATCGGCCGGTGTCGAGTTGGCAAACATCCTTGCATTTGCCGGGCGACGCGGAAAAGCGGATCACCTTGGCCCAATTGCTGGCGCACCAGACCGGTCTGACCAAAAACGCCTATGACGAAAAGCTGGAGGATGGCGAGCGCCCCGATGTTTTGCGCGCCGGATTGGCCGCAGCGCCTTTGCAATGCCCACCCGGTTCTTGTCACACATACCAAAACATAGCGTTTGATGCGGCAAGCGAGATACTGAGCGAGGCAGGACAGGTGCCCTTTGCCGATGCGGTTCGGCAACGCTTTTTCAGGCCGCTGGGCATGGCGAGTGCAACTTATGGAATGGCGGGTCTTACGCAAGCAAAGGATTGGGCGCGGCCACATAGGAACGCAAAACTCCGTCCAATAAAGGAATCCTATTGGCGTGTTCCCGCCGCTGCCGGTGTGAACAGCAACATCGTCGATTTTGCGCGTTGGATGCAGGCGTCGATCGGTGAGCGCGCTGATATACTGTCCGTCAACGTGTTGCAGCTTGCGCAGTCCCCGCGTGTTGGTACGCCCAGGCTGTACAGTGGTAATCTTGCCCAAGCGATCACTGACTCCCAATACGGCCTTGGTTGGCGTAGCTTTACGTACGCCGGGCACCGCTTGGTCGGCCATTCAGGCGCTGTTGATGGCTACCGTGCGACGATGATCTTTGAACCCGCGACCAAAACCGGGGTAGTTGCGATGTGGAACAGCAATTGGGGCATCCCTTTTCGCATTCCGTTCGCTGTGCTCGATAGTTACCATAAGCGCGCCGATTCGAACTGGTTTGAGCTTAGCGCTGTTCCTTTGCCACCTACTGACACGCCATAAGGTAAGACGCATGACCTACACTTTGATCACCGCGAACAGGAACTACAGCAGCTGGAGCCTGCGGCCCTGGATACTGATGAAGGGGTTGGGGCTAGAGTTTGATGACCGGTTGGAGCCGTTCACTAAGCCGCAAAACTACGACGAATTCCGTACCTTTTCGCCGACCGGTCAAGTGCCGGTGTTGCTGCATGACGGGCAGACTATCTACGACTCGATGGGAATCGCACTCTACCTGGCGGACCGGCATGAAGGCGTCTGGCCCAAAGAGGCGCAAGCCCGTGCATGGGCACAATGCGCGGCGAGCGAGATGCACAGCGGCTTTTCTGCGTTGCGCAACGATTGTACGATGAACGTCGGGGTGCGGGTGAAACCCAAACCGATGTCGGACGCGCTGAAAGCTAACGTCGCCCGGATCCGCGAATTATGGGAGGACGGGCTGTCGCGTTTTGGCGGGCCTTTTTTGGCCGGAGCCGAATTCAGCGCCGTCGACGCCTTCTTCGCGCCGGTTGCATACCGCGTGCGGACGTACGGATTGGATGTCGGTGCCGGCCAAGCATGGGTCGATCACATCCTCGCGCATCCGGCAATGCAGGATTGGGAAGCGGAGGCACTAACAGAGGCATGGCGCGAGATTGGCCATGAGGAAGAGTTGCGCGCCTGTGGCGAAGTGATTGCGGATTACCGGCGAGACTAGCTCTGGCCTTAAGCCGCCTTCAATTTCGCTGTACTGATATCAACCTGCATGAACTGCGGTTTTCGTTGCTCCGCCCCACCATTAATCAGCATCGGGTATTTACCGGGCGGTAAGGCTGAAAGTGGCATCCCTGCGGCGGCCAAGGCATAAGGCGACACACGATGCCGGGTGCACAGAGTGCCTGAGCCATCGCCGACAAGCGAGGTTTCAAATTCGACACCAATCATCGAATCGTCTGACCGGATGACCGTACAGATCACAAGCTGTCCCGCGCCCAGATCAAGGACTAATCCTGTCCCCAGGGGTACACCGACCAGTCCTTCTATTCCGGCGCCGGTGACCGAAAGGTCGCGCATCAAGCCATCGTAACGATGATCGTCATGGATCACTCCGATGCGGCGGAACACTTTGCGGCGTTCGGAACGGAACTTGTCAGGCCCAGAGGGTTCGATGCGGAAATCGCCGCTCTCGATGCGCGCGAGGACAGCATCCTGCCGCAGTGCTTTTGAATAAATCCAGCCCTGGATATACATAGCACCTTTGGATTTCACCAGCTCAAGCTGGTCAAACGCTTCGACGCCTTCAACGGTGGTTTCCATGCCCAGTGCATTCGATAGGCCAATAATGGCGGCGATGATTTTCGCACTGTTCTGGTCTTTTTGCGTGCAGCTATCGACAAAGCTACGGTCAACTTTGATCTTGTCGAACGGTGCTGTTCGCAAATAGCTTAAAGATGAATATCCAGTCCCGAAATCATCCAATGCCAAACGAACACCAAGCTCTTTCAGCGTTTTGAACGTTGCATCGCTCTGTTCGCTGTCGCCCATAAAGACGCTTTCGGTCAACTCCAGCTCAAGCCGTTCGGGATTGAGCCCCGAAACGGTGAGCGCGGCGCTTACCACAGAAGGGAAATTAGGATTGGCAAACTGCAAAGCCGAAACGTTGACAGCAACGCGAACCGTTTCTGGCCAAGCGCGCGCATCGGTGCAGGCTTGCACCAAAGCCCATTCGCCAAGTTGATTGATCAGGTTCGACTCTTCAGCCATCGGAATGAACGCAGCCGGGCTGACATTTCCTCTTTCGGGATGTTCCCAGCGCATAAGCGCTTCCAGCACTACGACCATATTGTCAGCAGTGCGGACTACGGGCTGGTAGTGCAGTTCCAGCTGATTATCGGCCAAGGCTTCGCGCAAATCCTCCATCAAGATACTGCGCTCTTCGGCCTCGTCTTTCAAATCAACGGTGTAGAACCGAAACTGCCCACGGCCGCCGTTTTTGGCGGCATAAAGCGCGAGATCGGCACTGTGCGTTAAGTCCTCGCGGTCAAGACCATCATAAGGAGCAATCGCAATACCGATCGATGCACCAATGATCGCGCGCTTGTTATCGATCGGGTAGGGCTGGGATAGCAAATTGATCAGCTTATCGACCAACTCTCCCAATTGTCCGCGATCATCATAGTCAGGCAGCATGACCTGAAATTCATCACCGCCAAGACGGCCGATTTCGCCCTTGTCGCCGATAACCCGCTCTATCCGGTCAGCGACCATTTTCAGCAGTTGGTCACCGGCTTGGTGTCCCATCGAGTCATTGACCTGTTTGAAACGGTCAAGATCAAGCATCAATAGGGCGCAGCTGCGGCTTGCCGATTTATAAGCGGACAGAGTCGATTCCATCCTTGTCGTTGCGCTTGATGCCGAGGTCGACCTCGATCGCGCGGGCGAACTGCTCGGCATATTCGCCCGATACCGCTTCCTGAAACTCGCCCTGGGTCTGCGCCACTAGCGCCGGCTGGAGCAAAGCGTTGCCGGGGATGATGCGGATCAGTTTGACGATCACGAAGCCGCGCCCTTCAGGATCGGCGATCATCCGGCTGCCGCCCTGCGCCAAAGCAAACATCATGTTGAGCGCGGGCGGGATCTGGCCCTGCATCTGCGCCAGCTGCATCCGCCGGATCGCGGTGCGGCGCGGCGGCGGCAGAGTCATTCCGGCCGAGCCCAATGCGGCCTTGAGGTCGGTGCCCTTGGCGACCTTGGCGGCGACGGCGGTGGCGACGACGCGCGCTTTGGCCCGCGCCTGAGCGGCCTTCCAGTCGGCGGCGACGCGGGGCTGGATCGCGGCCAGTGGCTCGGGCGCGGCGGAGACGATCTGGTCGACCGCGACCAATGCATAGCCGGCGGCGTCGGCCCCGGCGCTACTGGTCAAAATTTCGACCACCGGATCATCGTCCTGGGTCAGGTCGAAGCCCGAGCGCAGCGCGGGGGCG
>JANOTI010000072.1:0-12533 GCA_031416255.1 Sphingomonadales bacterium
AGAGGCGCTGGGCGACGCCGTTCGCAGGCACTTGTCCCGGCTCGGCAATCCGCTGCGTCAATGTGAGCAGATCATGCTCCCAATAACCGGACGCCGTCGTCCGAGTGAGAATGCGGCCACCGGCGGCGCGAATGCGGGCAGCGGTCGCATCGATCCATGCTGCGCCGAGTTCTTGGGGATCGCGGACTAGCGATGCGCCGAGGATAGTATCTTGCTCGACCAAAATAACGCGTTTGCCGGCCACAGCTGCTTCAAGTGCGGCAGCAAGCCCCGCTGGCCCAGCGCCAACAACCAGTACATCGCAAAACGCTGCGCGCTGGCTGAAACGGTCAGGATCAGCCTTGGTAGGCGCATCACCAAGCCCCGCCGCCTTACGGATGAAATGTTCGTAAAAAATCCAGCGTTTGGCCGAGCCGAAAAAGGTCTTGTAGTAAAATCCCGCTGACAGCACCGGCGCGGCGAGGCCCAAAACCGCCCCGATATCAAATGACAAGCAAGGCCATCGATTCTGGCTTTTGGCAACCAGACCTTCATACACAAACACATCGGTGGCGCGGGTATTGGGTTCGGTGCGCCCGCCTTCGCCGATAGTTACAAGTGCGTTCGGCTCCTCGACGCCCGCCGTCATAATCCCGCGCGGGCGGTGATATTTGAAGCTGCGTCCGACAAGGCCAATGCCATTGCGAAGAAGTGCAGCGGCGAGTGTATCGCCTTCGCGTGCTTGATAGGCTTTGCCGTCGAAGGTGAAATTGATCACGGAAGCGCCTCCGGTCCCACAGCGCGAACGGCGGAAACTTCGTTAGTGACGCGGTGGCGCGTTACCACCATCCACGCGCGGCAGCCAAAAGTATGCCGCCAGATTTCGTCATCGACACCGCGCGGATTGTGCCGAGTGAACAGCGTTTTCATCGCTTCCTCGGGCGCGGCATCAAGCGTCACCACCGAATCAACGGTGCGTTCGTAAACAAACTCGGCTTGCGCGCGTGGGCCGCAATGGGGGCAGGTTATCTGCATCATTTCAGCGGCTATTCGGCATCGGGCCGCTCCCGGTTTCGTCAATCGTCGCGCCGCGTTCGAATCGGTCGAGAGCAAACGGCGCGTTGAGTTCATGCGGCTTGCCGGTCGCCAGCGTATGCGCATAGGTGAAGCCCGAGGCAGGCGTCGCTTTGAACCCGCCATAGCACCAGCCGCCGTTGAGAAAGAGATTGCGGACCGGCGTTTCGCCGATGATCGGCGACCCGTCGAAGCTCATATCGGTAACCCCCGACCAAGTTCGCACCATGCGCAGGCGGGACAACGCCGGGACTAAAGCCAGACCTTGAGCGACGGCATGCTCCATCACCATGGGGTTGCCGCGCTGCGCGTAACTCGGCCAATTGTCGGGATCGCCGCCAAAGACGATACCGCCCTTATCCGACTGGCTGATGTAACAATGTAGCGATTGCGACATGACGACGCTGTTGAGCATCGGTTTCACACCTTCGGTCACCATCGCTTGCAGCGTTTGCGATTCGATCGGTAGTTTAAGACCCGCCAGCCCCGCGACATGGCCGCTGTTGCCCGCGACACAAATCCCGACACGGTCAGCACCGATCCTACCACGCGTAGTTTCTACGCCGGTCACCGCATCGCCGTCGCGGACAAAACCGGTGACTTCGCATTTCTGGATGATATCAACACCGAGCGAGTCCGCACCTCGAGCATAGCCCCAAGCGACAGCATCATGCCGCGCGGTGCCACCACGCCGCTGGATCATCGCGCCTTCAATCGGGAAGCGCGAATCGCGCGACATATCGAGCAAAGGCTCAAACTTTGCGACCTGATCGCGGGTCATCAGTTCAGCGTCAATTCCGTCGTAACGCATCGCATCGCCGCGTTCGGCAAGCTTCACCATATCGGCGTCGGAGTGTCCCAGTATCATCGCCCCGCGCGGCGAAAACATCACGTTGTAATTCAGCTCATCGCTCAAATGCTCCCACATTTTGAGGCCGAATTCGAACAGGTCGTGCAGCGGTTTCAAGCGGTAATTGGAGCGGACAATCGTCGTGTTCCGTCCGGTATTGCCGCCCCCGATCCAGCCCTTTTCCAGCACCGCGATGTTTTTCAAACCGTGCACTTTGGCAAGATAATAAGCGGTTGCCAGCCCATGCCCGCCGCCGCCGATGATGATGATATCGTAATGTTTTTTAGGCTCGGGATCGCGCCAGGCCGGCTGCCAATGCGACTGGCCGTTAAAGGCCCCACGCAGCAATTCGAAAGCCGAATATCGGCTCATGAAATCGGCATCCACCCGCGCTTTTCGCGCCAGTCAGATTCCAATCCGTCGAAGCGCGATAGCTTCAGCATATCGATATCGGCGAACGAACATTTGCCATCGATCACCAAGTCGCGAATGGCATGGCCGGATGCTGGCGACAAGCCAAAGCCAACACTCGACATTGATGCAACGACAACATTGTCAGGGCTGGTCAACCGGTCGATGATCGGACGACCGTCAGGCGAATTTTCGATGATGCCAGCCCAGCTGCGGATCACGTTGAGATGCGCGGCCTTGGGCAGCAGTTCTGCCAATCGTTTGGCAAGGTTGCGGGCCAGCGGCGTTGAGGGGCGCGCTGCCGGACCATCTGAGTCAACATCAAGCCATTCATGCGGACCACCGCCATAGGCCAGATTGCCGCGCATCGTCTGCCGTCCATAAAGCTTGTGTCCATCGACACCGCCAAGCGGCATCATCGGCGCGGGTTCGGTAATAATCATTTCCGCACGCGCCGCCGCCAGCGGCACTTCGACGCCAAGCTGAGCCATCAACTGCGGAATTTGCGGTCCTGCCGCTACCACCACAGCATCGCAGCCATAGGTTGCGTTTGCCGTTTTCACCGCTGTCACTTTTCCGCCCACCGTTTCAAAACCGGTCACAGGACTGTGCTGGACAATAGTGCCACCAAGATCCTGCAACGCCCAGGCATAGGCCTGTGTACTGCGCTGTGGATTGGCATGACCGCCAAATTTGTAATGCACCCCGCCGTAACATTTTTCACTCGCCAGCGGCACAGCATCAAGCACTTGTTTGGTGTCGAGCAATTCTATCGGATGGTTCAGTCGTTCGTGGCGCTCGGCAACGAAGCGATATTGCTCCCATTGGCGCTCAGTCATCGCGATGATGATCCGCCCTTTTTGATGCTCAGTTGGATAGCCGAGAAGCTCGTCCATTTGGGGCCACATGCGTTGTTCTTCATCGAACAACGGGCTGGCGTAATGCGATGCACCGCCGCCATTGCGCCCCGATGCTTCCCATCCAACAATGAACTTGTCGAGCACCGTTACCTTGACGCCCGATTGCGCCAGCCACCAACCCGCGCTCAACCCCGTGACGCCGCCACCGACGATGACCACTTCCGACCCGCTCATTTGTACATTCCCGTATAGAGCATCTGGCGGTGCTCGTCTTCGTGCGGCGTGCCGATGTCTTCGTGCGGAACCCAGGCCGTTGGAATGCCGAACCAGACGTCCCATGCCGCATCCATTCCCGCAGGCTCGTCCCATTCGGCGAGGATTTTAAGCGGCAACGGACGAACCGGCGCTCGGTGGCTGGCGAGCGGGATTGAGCCGAACGGCTGGCCCGCTTCAATCGCGAGCAGCATCGCCACTTGATCGCGGCAACGACGGCCCTGACATATACCCATGCCCGCGCGCGTCAGGCGCTTGATCTGGTCAGGGTTGGCGGGTCCGTCTTGCAACAAAGTGTCGAGCGAACGCGAGCACATCGGTGCTGGGCGAGAGAGGTAATTGGGGGGTTGCACGCCGATAAGGTCTGCGCGCGTGACGTCCTCGCACTGGCAGATGATGGTGTCGTCAGCGCAGATGGAGGAGAGCGCGCGCATCCAGTCCATCCGGTAAGCGATATGGTCAAAGCCGTTGTCGGCAAGGCCTGCGCAATCACCGACAGCGGAGACCGTCGCCTCGCCAGCGGGGATATAGCCACCGCGTGTTGCGTTGAGCGCGCGGGGTCCGTGCATCGCATCGATCAGTTCGATGGAGGGGATAAGGCCGATAGCGACGCAGATGGTGTCGCAGGCGATCACTTCGCCGCTCGACAATGTGGCGCTTTCAACGCCGTCGATGCCGCCTTTGGCTTCGGTGATTGTCAGTCCGCAGCGAATGGAGATGCCCGCAGCTTGGACCTTAGCGACCAGTTCGCTGCTGCCTTGCGGCGCACCGCGCACCTCGACCAAGCCTGTAACGACGATGCCGCGCTCGTGCGCCAGCAAAGCGGTTTCCAGCGCCAGATCATGCGAACCTAGTATGACCATGCGCCGACCCGCAAACGCATCATAGCGCGTCAGCAACATCTGTAATGCAGCCGCGCCCATCACCCCCGGCTGGTTCCAGCCCGGAAAAGCCATCGCCAGATCGCGAGCGCCAGTTGCGAGGACAATCGTGCCAAAGCCGACCATCCAAGACCGCTGCGCATCGGCCAGCCCGACGACCTGTTCGGGCAGGCTGGCGACGCCGGGACCATTGCGGTAAACGCCCCATGCGGTAGTGCCGAGCAGCAACTCGACGCCTGCGTCCATCGCCGTTTCCAACGCGGGCATCGACATAAAAATCGCTTCGAGCATACGCTCTGCATTCTGCGTCGCGGCGGTCATACGTCCGCCGTAATACAGCGGGGTGTCATTGCCCATCAGGCCGCCTGACACTGGATTTTCATCGACCAGCAAAACCGAAGCGCCCGCCTTGGCAGCATCAATAGCCGCAGCGATGCCGCTTGGTCCTGCACCAACTACCACGGTGTCATAGTGCGCCTCTGGTGCGCTGCGCGTGCCGTTGACCGCACACAGATCGGTTCCGGTAAAGTTCAGTTCCATCACACCGCCTCCAGCGCTTGGCGCAAATCGGCGATCAGGTCATCGACATGTTCGAGTCCAACGGACAGCCGGATTGTGCCATCGGTAATGCCGCCCGCTGCGCGTTGTTCGGACGCGACGGCATAATGCGTGGTGCTGGCGGAATGGCAGATCAAAGTTTCCGAACCGCCCAGACTGACCGCCAGTTTTAACAGCATCAAACGGTCGAGCATGCGAAATGCTTCAGCTTCACCGCCGTGCAGGTGGAACGAAAAGGTTGATCCCGCCGCTTTGCACTGCCGGTCATAGACGACGCGTGCCCGAGTGCCTTCTTCGAGGAAACCCAAATAGGTAACAGCCGCCACCTTTGGGTGATCGCGCAGAAACTCGGCGACACCGCGCGCATTGTCCATCGCGCGTTCGGTGCGCACGGCAACCGATTCCAGCGAGCGCAGCACCAGCCATGATGTGTAGGGATCAAGATGATTGCCCCAAGTCGTGCGCTGCATCCGCAAAGAATCGATTAACTCCTTGCGACCGGTAATGCCGCCCGCCAGCAAATCGCTATGCCCGCCGCAGTATTTGGTCAGCGAGGTCATGCACAGGTCTACCCCATGCTCGATTGGTCGCTGCGCAAACGGACCGAGCAAGGTGTTATCGACGACAACGAGCGGGCGATGGCCTTGCTGCGCGCCAATCTCGTCGGCGATTCGCACCATCAGGTCGAGGTCAACGATCGCTGCCGTCGGATTCGCAGGCGTTTCTGCGATGATGAGTCTGAGCGGCCCTTTCGCCATAGCTTCTTCGGCAGCGGCGCGAACATCTGCCTCATCGGTGCCGTCTAAATAGGCTGCTGCATACGAACCAAATTGCGGCATAATGCTGTTATACAGCATATCGACGCCGCCATAGATCGGGCGGCCGTGGATTACGCTGTCGCCAGGGCGGACATACGCAAGCGCGATGCTCGAATGCGCCGCCATGCCGCTGGAGTAAGCGACCGCCTCTTCCGCGCCATCTATCGCGGCCAGCCGCTTTTCCAGAAAATCCAACCCCGGATGGCCGAGCCGCGAATAGATGTGGTTGGTTTCGCCCACCAAAGGCCCGCTGCCGTCAAAATACGCCTGATGCACATCCTTTGCGTGCTGCGCCGAGGGATAAACAAAGGTCGATGTCATAAAGATCGGCGGCTTCACTGATCCCATGCCCATTTCGGGGTCATAGCCAAAAGCGACTGCCAGCGTTTCGGGGCGCAACCCCTTTGGATTATCCATTGCCATGCGCCGCAATATAATCACGGGCTTTGTCGCAATAATAGTCTGTAAAACGCAGCGCGAGCATTTCGGCTTCTTGGGAGTATGGGCCGGGAGTGTAGCCTAGGCTGTTCACGCCAACCTGATTATTTTCGGCGAGAGCTTTGTCCTCCAAATTGGTCAGAGTCCACAATGCGATCAGCTTTTCGACGTCGTAATCGACGCCTTCGACTGCATCTTTATGCACGTACCATTTGCCAGTGACATGAGTCTCATTAGGGCCAACGGGCATCGCGCTGAACATGAAAACATGGTCCGCCGTGCAGTGGACAAAGCAATGCGGGTCGACCGCCCAGCGCATTGAGCCAATATCGCCTCCATTGGCATCGCACATAAGCTTATTGGACAAATGTTTGCCGTCGCTGGAGATGGAAACGCAGCCTTCGTTCAAGGCAAAACGCGCGACCTGCCAATAATGCCCCTCGACCGGCGTTTGCGGAAGGCCATGGGCATCCATCGCGGCTTCAAACGCCATCACACGCGCGTCGTGACCGCTGTCAAAATGCTTCGACATGCCAACGGGAAAGGTCTTGGCGAGTTCGGGATGGCCGGTGCTGCAATGATAGCATTCCCGCGCATTTTCCATCACCAGCTTCCAATTGGCATTTTCGACCAGCACGCTTTCATACGCCAGCTTTGCATTTTTCAGATTGTGCGGTGCGGCGTATGCGGAGAGTTTTTCGCGAAAGTCTGCAATCGGCGGGGGGTTTTCGGCAAGGCAGATAAAAATAGTTCCGGCGATGCATGCAATAGCGACGGGCTTCAGGCCATGGTCGCTTTTGTCGAAATCGTCGCCCATCCGACCTGCAGCAAATAACGATCCGTCGAGATCATAGGTCCATTTGTGATAGGGACAAACCAGCTTTGGCGCGGTGCCATTTCCAACCGCGCAGATCATCGAGCCACGATGGCGGCAGCTATTATGAAACGCGCGGATTCCGCCTTCGCGGTCGCGTGTGATGACGACGGGCCATTTGCCAACCATCATAGCGACGTAACTCCCCGCTTTGGGCAATTCGCATTCCATCCCCGCCATCAGCCAGCTTTGGCCGTAAATGGCGGCCATATCAAAATCGAAGCTGTTGGGCTCGGTGTACAAACCCTGTGGCAAAGTGTGCCCTTCACGACGCTGTTCAAGCAGCGTGGCTATCCGCTTCAAATCCATGATTTGGCCTTTGCTGAATTCTCTCCGGCGTTTCGGATGGGCCAGATCGGCGAACGAATAAAATCGCATTTTCGCATAGCCCTATGTCAAAATGTCGGGCTATGATGGTGGCATACAGCACCGCACCGTCGAAAGGCCGATACCATCTCAAACCGCAGCACCATTAACCGTCGTTGGTTACCGCTTAATGCCCTGCGTGCGTTTGAAGCCGTGGGCCAGAATTTGAGCTTCACCGGCGGAGCCTCTGCACTTTCCGTCTCGCAAAGTGCGATGAGCCGCCATGTTGGCGGGTTGGAGGAACTGCTCGGCAAGCAGCTGTTTGTCCGCGATGCCTCGCGGCTTTCACTTACTGCTGCTGGCGAAGAGTTGCTGCCAGTGGTGAGCAAATGCCTCGACCGGCTAGAGCAAACGATGAATTCGATCCGCGACGACGAAGTGACAGGCCGCTCGCTGCGATTGCACGTGCCGCCATCTTTGCTGCAGCAGTTGTTTCTGCCGATGCTGCGCGATTTTCACGGTGAACACCCTGATATCCGTCTGGATGTCTCGAGCGCGCATGTGACCGGATTGCCCCCCACAGATTTCGATATGGCAATCGCTTATGACCGGCCCAATGTTGATGATCGGATTACCGATCTGCTCTGGATGGTCCGCGTCGCGCCATTGTGTTCTGCTCAGACCGCATCGCATAGTCATGGCAAAACGCTGGCCGAGTTTCTCGAAGGTCAGGAACTGCTGCATCTCAAATTGGATGGGCAGCCACGCGACCTTTTATGGACCGCTTATCTAAGGCAAAGTGGGCTGGCCATTCCAACGCATAAAGGGCTAGCGTTCGATACCACGATAGCGGCGGCGCAATATGCGATGACCGGAAGCGGCGTTTTTCTGGGCGATGTCGATATGTTTGCGCAGGAAATTGCTGATGGGCGATTGGTGATGCCTTTTGATGCCATCATCGAAGACGGCTATGGCTATTATCTGAAACTTCACGCTGATGATTTGGGCGATCCTGCGATTTCGATGTTCCGCAGTTGGCTGATCAGCCGGTTTGGCGCATTGCGGCAAGCGCCGCATCAGGACGCGCTAAGCTGACTAGACGCAATCCGTATTTTGCTGCCATATTGATCGCCAAATCGGTTGCCGCAGAAATTGTGACCAGCATTGGGCAGTTAGCGAGAATTGCTTTCTGCACCAATTCAAGACTGCACCGCGCCGTCAGCAAGATGAAGCCTTTTGAAACATCCATATCCGCTCTGGCCAGCGCTCCGATCAGCTTGTCGAGGGCATTGTGGCGACCTACGTCTTCACGTATCATCAGAATGGCACCATCGGGTGCGCAGAACGCCGCTGCATGCGCGGACCCTGTGCTATGGTTCAGTGTTTGATGGTCGCGAACCATTGACAATGCTTGAAAAATTGCCGCGTCCGCGACGTAAATTTGCGCATTAACGGGGGGCAAAGGCCGCATGACTTCTTCCAGATTGTCCATACCGCATAGCCCACAGCTGCTTTCCGAAACGCGCTGATGTGCACGCGCAATCACCTTTGCCGCATTTTCATTTGGTATCTGAATCCGCAGTATCCAGCCCAACTCGGCTTGGTGGATCGTGACCGCTGAAATCTGCTCTGCTTTGCTTATCAAGCCCTCGGACAAGCTAAAACCGGTGGCATAATCATCCAGGTCAATGGGCGTTGCCATCATCACCGCATAGCCGAAGCCGTTATATTCAATGGCGATAGGAGCTTCGACGATGATGGGTCGTTCGATGCTTCCCGTCGCCATCCCGTCAGGCGTCAGCACCCTAAACGGATACAGCTTTGAACCGGGTTCAGCCTGCATTTTGTGTTTCGCGCAGCCGATCGATGGCGGTAGCCGCAACGGTCGAAAGGCCGGATCCGTCCTGTTCCAGAATCAGCCTCTTCATCCTAGGGTCCCAGAACAACAGGATGTGCTCGGCTGTTGCTGCGACCGGATCATTATCGGTCGCAAGATTTGCCGCGATCTGGTTCACCATATGCACAAGACGCTCTACGGTGTTCACTCGGCAGGAACCTTGACAGCGATGCGCCGGGCGCGTTCGGACAAAGCCTCATATTCTTCCTGCCAGTTGGTCGGGCCGTTGGATGCGCTGATCTGCACCGCGGTGACTTTATATTCGGGGCAGTTGGTTGCCCAGTCGCTATAATCAGTGGTGACGACGTTGGCTTGAGTCACAGCATGGTGGAATGTTGTGTAAACGACGCCCGGCGCAACGCGGTCAGTCACAGTGGCGCGCAATGTGGTTTCGCCTGCGCGGCTTGCCAGTCTCACCCAGTCGCCCGATTTTACGCCGCGATCCTCGGCATCGATGGGGTGGATTTCAAGAAGGTCTTCGGCATGCCAAACGACATTCTCGGTCCGACGCGTTTGCGCGCCGACATTATACTGCGACAATATCCGCCCGGTCGTGAGCAACAGTGGGAAACGTGGTCCGGTTTTCTCATCGGTGGGCACGTAATCTGTAACAACAAACTTGCCTTTGCCGCGAACGAACCCATCGACGTGCATTGTGGGAGTCCCGTCAGGCGCATCCTCTGTCACTGGCCATTGCAAAGAACCTTCTTCGTCTAGCCGATCGAACGACACCCCTGCAAAGGTCGGCGTTAGCCGCGCGATTTCGTCCATGATTTCGGATGGGTGGCTGTAATTCCAATCCAGACCCATTGCCTGAGCCAGCTTCTGCGTGACTTCCCAGTCCTCAAGACCATTCAGCGGCGTCATGACTTTGCGCACCGGCTGAATACGGCGTTCGGCGTTGGTGAACGTGCCGTTCTTTTCCAAGAATGTCGATCCGGGCAAAAAGATATGCGCGTAATGCGCTGTTTCGTTGAGGAAAAGATCGTGGACGATCACACATTCCATCGCGGCCAATCCGGCGGACACATGCTTAGTATTCGGGTCGGAATGCAGAATATCCTCCCCCTGAATATACAGCGCTTTGAACACGCCATCGACGGCGGCGTCGAGCATATTGGGGATGCGCAGGCCGGGTTCTGGATCGAGTGAAACGCCCCAATCGTTTTCAAATAGCCGCCGCGTGTCGCCTTCGCTGATGTGGCGATAGCCCGATAGCTCGTGCGGGAAGCTGCCCATGTCGCACGCGCCCTGAACATTATTTTGGCCACGCAATGGGTTCACGCCGACGCCGCGCCGCCCGATATTGCCCGTCGCCATTGCAAGGTTAGCAATCGCCATCACGGTGGAGCTGCCTTGGCTGTGTTCGGTCACGCCAAGGCCGTAATAGATCGCTCCATTGCCGCCTGTTGCATAGAGACGCGCTGCTGCCCGCAGTTCGTCGGCCTCTACGAGCGTCACTGGCTGCAAATTCTCGGGGCTATTGCGGGCTTGCGATACAAATTCAGCCCAATGGCTATATTCATCCCAATCGCAACGCTCGCGGATAAACGCTTCGTCTGCCAAGCCCTCGGTCGCAATGACATGCGCCATTGCTGTCAACACAGCGACGTTGGTTCCGGGACGTAGAGGTAGATGATGCTGCGCCTCGATATGCGGAGAGCGTACAATATCGGTGCGGCGCGGATCGATGACGATCAGCTTTGCAGGTGGTCGTCCATCCTGCCCACGCAACCGCCGCTTCATACGGCTGGCAAAAACCGGATGGCCATCGGTCGGATTGGCCCCGATAATCAAGATGACATCGCTGTCCTCGACACTGTCAAAATCTTGCGTTCCCGCGCTGGTGCCAAATGTGGTTTTCAGGCCATAGCCTGTCGGCGAATGACAGACCCTTGCGCAGGTATCGACATTGTTATTTCCAAAGCCAGCGCGCACCAATTTTTGCACGAGGAAGGTTTCTTCATTGGTGCAGCGACTTGAAGTAATGCCACCAAGTGACTGTTTTCCGTATGTATTGGATATTCGTTTAAGTTCGGACGCGGTATAAGCAAAGGCTTCGTCCCATTCGACCTCACGCCATGGGTCGCTGATCGACTGGCGGATCATCGGCTTCAAAATGCGTTCCTGATGCTGTGCATAGCCCCAGGCAAAACGACCCTTGACGCAGCTGTGCCCGCGATTGGCTTTGCCGTCTTTATACGGGACCATCCGTACCAAGTGTTCGCCGCGCATTTCAGCGCGGAAAGTGCAGCCGACACCACAATAAGCGCAGGTTGTGACAACGCTACGTTCCGGCGTGCCGACCTCGACGACCTTTTTTTCAACCAGCGTGGCGGTCGGGCAGGCCTGCACACAAGCACCGCAAGACACGCATTCGCTGCCCATAAAATCGTCGCTGGCAAATCCTGCCGAGATTTTTGAATCCCAACCGCGTCCTTCCATCGTCAGCGCAAGCGTTCCCTGCACCTCATCGCACGCACGGATGCAACGCGAGCAAGCGATGCATTTGCTGGGGTCAAAATCGAAATAGGGGTTCGACTGGTCCTTTTCCAGCCCCAGATGTGTTGCCTGAACGTCGTAGCGCACATCGCGCAAGCCAACCGCCCCTGCCTGATCCTGCAGTTCGCAATCGCCATTGGCAGCGCAAGTCAGGCAGTCGAGCGGGTGGTCGGAGATATACAGCTCCATCACGCCTTTGCGCAATTTCGCCAGATGCGGGGTTTGGGTGCGAACAACCATGCCGGGTTCGACCGGTGTGGTGCAGCTTGCGGGGGTGCCTTTGCGGCCGTCGATTTCGACGAGGCACAAACGGCACGAGCCAAAGCTTTTGACGCTGTCAGTGGCGCATAGCTTGGGAATTGAAGTTCCCTGTTCTGCGGCAGCGCGCATGACGCTCGATCCTGCGGGCACAGTCACTTCGCGGCCATCAATGATCAGCGTCACCGCTTCGCTTGAACGGCTTTCCGGAGTTCCGAAATCCTTTTGCGGCTGGTAAGTCATACAGATTCCCTTACCATAAAATCCTCGGGAAAGTGCGTAATTGCACTCATCACCGGATAGGGTGTGAAACCGCCCAAAGCGCACAACGACCCGAATTTCATTGTTTCGGACAAGTCGGCAATCAGCGCCAGATTTTTATCGACATCTTTGCCCGCAATGATTTGGTCCAACGTCTCAAGACCACGTGTACTTCCCAACCGGCACGGCGTGCATTTGCCGCAGCTTTCCACCGCACAAAATTCCATCGCAAACCGCGCCATTTTCGCCATATCGACAGTGTCGTCGAAGACGGTAATTCCAGCATGACCGAT
>JANOTI010000073.1:0-20831 GCA_031416255.1 Sphingomonadales bacterium
ACGGACTCTGACTCCGTCTATTGAGGTTCGAATCCTTACCGGGGAACCATGTATCTTTTTTGTTTTATAGATAAATAAATCAAGCGGACACCCACTCCACATTTAAGTTATTCCTCACGCAAGGGATTGATGGAGATGCGGCACGCGGCAAATAACACTTTCCTGCGCCTCCATTGACGCGATAAATCTCCCTAATCCCCCTATTTTTTGGGTATCGAGGCATGTTTATGATCCCTTTCGGGAGGATTATAGTGATGAGGATCCGATCAATGCGTCAAGTGAAGAGTCTGGTTTAAAATGCACCGCGGCAAGCTGCGTGACCGGTAAATACTCACAATACCACACCATTTACAAATCGGCTAAGCCGACGCTAGAACATCCTCAAACGATGGGGATTTTAGCATGAGCATAAGCACCACAGCGCATCCGTTAAATACGGCGCCAAACGAACTTAGCCGGTCGTTAAAATCGCGCCATGTCTCGATGATTACCTTTGGTGGAATCATCGGCGCTGGATTGTTCGTCGGCTCGTCCACCGCCATCAGCACAATCGGCCCGGCTGCCGTTGTCAGCTACGCATTGGCAGGCTTTCTGGTGCTGCTTGTTATGCGAATGATATCGGAAATGGCAATGGCCTCCCCGGGTGTGCAGACATTCCCAGATTTCGCTCGCGTGGGTGTCGGCAATTGGGCAGGATTTCTTGTTGGTTGGCTTTATTGGTATTTCTGGGTCGTGGTGATTGCGATTGAAGCCATTGCCGGTGCAAAAATTATCAACGGCTGGTTCCCGATGCTTGAGGTATGGCAAATCGGTATCGTGTTGATGGCGCTATTGACGGCTGTGAATTTGATGTCGGCCAAATCCTACGGCGAATTCGAATTCTGGTTTGCCTCGACAAAGGTAGTGGCGATCATCGTGTTTATTCTTGCTACTGCGGCTTACGCGACGGGCGTTACAGCGCCCAATGGTCCAACATTTTCCAACCTGACCGAACATGGCGGCTTTGCGCCAGCCGGGATCGCAATCATTTTTGTCGGGGTTTCGACGACCATTTTCTCGCTCTGCGGAGCAGAAATTGCAACGCTTGCAGCAGCAGAATCCGAGGAAGGTGCAAGCACAATTGCCAAAATGACACTTTCGGTCTCGGTTCGGATTTTGGTATTTTTCGTGCTATCAATCCTGATGATTGTGTCCATCGTCCCATGGAACACGATTGAGGTTGGCGTTTCCCCCTTTGCTCAGGCGTTGCGCGTTATGGGTTACCCTTCTGCGGATTTGATTATGAACAGCATCGTTTTGGTGGCGGTGTTGTCGTGCCTCAATTCGGGGATATACATCACCAGCCGTGCGATGTTCGGCCTCGCCAAAAATGGTGATGCGCCGCAATCCTGCGTACAGCTTAACAAATCTCATGTCCCTGTACGTGCGATCCTGATCGCTAGCCTGTTTAGTTATGTCGCCCTTGCCGCATCGGTTTTGTCGCCCGATCGCGTTTTCAATTTTCTGGTCAATGCATCCGGCGCAATCATGCTGTTCATCTATCTTTTGATTGCGTGGGCACAGCTGAGATTGCGGACGAAATATGAAGCTGAAGCACCCGAAAGATTGCAGATAAAGATGTGGTTTTTCCCCTATGGCACTTGGCTTGCCATAATCGGGATATTGGGTGTTTTGGCGTTGATGGGTATTTCTGACACCCATGCCATTGAATTGTGGACCAGCCTGTTGGTGGCGACTGTATTTTTATTAAGCTATTGGCTTAAAAATCGGCTGCACAGCAGCAGCACTAAAGCCTGAAGCCGGAGCGAAATGATGAAGTTGGAAAACGATCCCCTTGCAGCATTCTGGATGCCGTTCACTGCGAACCGAGCGTTCAAAGCGACGCCACGCCAGCTGGTGGCCGCTAAAGACATGCATTACACCAGCAACGATGGCCGCCAGGTTTTGGATGGAACAGCCGGGCTGTGGGCAGTTAATGCAGGCCATTGTAGGGCGCCAATTGTCGCGGCAATCCAGAAAACTGCGGCGGAACTGGATTACGCGCCACCGTTCCAACTTGGCCATCCGCTCGCCTTTGAACTGGCGTCCCGCATAGCGGCGATTATGCCAGAAGGGCTGGACCGTGTGTTCTTCACCAATTCTGGATCCGAATCTGTTGATACTGCGCTCAAAATCGCTCTCGCCTATCAACGCGCCATCGGCCAGGGCACGCGCACGCGGCTGATCGGGCGCGAGCGGGGCTATAATGGCGTTGGCTTTGGCGGCATTTCTGTTGGCGGCATCGTCAATAACCGCCGCCAGTTTGGCACGTTGCTGAGCGGTGTCGATCATCTGCCGCACACACACAACATGGAACACAATGCCTTTACCAAGGGCCGTCCTGAATGGGGTGGGCATCTGGCGGACAATCTTGAAGCCATTGTCGCGCTGCATGGAGCAGAGACGATTGCTGCGGTCATTGTCGAACCGATGGCAGGCTCCACTGGTGTCCTCGTCCCACCGATAGGCTATTTGGAAAAGCTGCGCGCGATTACAGCGAAACACGGCATCGTCCTGATTTTTGATGAAGTCATCACCGCTTTTGGCCGCGTCGGCGGTGCCACCGCATCGGGCAGTTTGGGGGTAACGCCCGATATTATCACAATGGCCAAAGGGTTGACGAACGCAGCTGTTCCAATGGGCGCCGTCGCGGTCAGCCGTCATGTCTATGATGGTGTGGTCGAAGGTGGGCCAGACGGGATCGAACTGTTTCACGGCTACACCTATTCAGGACACCCGCTTGCTGCCGCAGCCGGTTTGGCAACGCTCGATTTGTATAAATCTGAGGGAATTTTTGAACATGCCGCTTCGCTGCATGGATATTGGCAGGATGCTGCGCACAGCCTGAAAGGCAAACGCAATGTCGTTGATATCCGCAACATGGGTATCGTTGCCGCAATCGAACTCGAACCGCATTCAGCCGGCATTGGCAAACGCGGAATGCAGCTGTTTCACAAATGCTTCGATCACGGATTATTGGTAAGGGCTACCGGCGACATCATCGCGCTGTCACCGCCGCTAATCCTGGAAAAAGTCCATATTGACGAGATGTTTGGGCGCATCGGGGAATTGCTTGAAACTGTGGATTAGCGATTGCCGAGCGGGCTTGGCAAGTTTTCCAAACTCGGTTGCACATTGAAGGAATGCAGAACCTCGGAAATTGCTTTTTCAATTCATTGCTGTTGCCGACGTTACCCGCCTGTCTCTTTTGCGGTACAAGGTTGACGGGCTGATCCCCAGATTGCGCGCTGCGGTGGGCAGGCTTCCGTTGGCGCGAACGATAGCCTGATCAATGGCGCGCCGTTCAATCTCCTCCAACGTTAATTCATGTCCGGCACTTTCCTCGATCGACGACGGAACTTGAACGGCTTCGGTCTCTGTCGGCTTAACCTTATTATCCGGCATCATCGTCATATGCACAGCCTGTGTAAACAGCGGTAGAGTCAGGCAAGGACCATCTTCGATGACAGCGGCGCGACGCATGACGTTTTGCAATTCACGGACATTCCCCGGCCAGTGATGCGCAACCAATTCGGCGCAATGTTCAGCACTGATCGGGTCAAAACTGCGCCCTTCTTCGGCTGCGAAACGTTGCAGAAAGGCGTTGGCAAGCAACAAAATGTCATCACCCCGCATACGCAATGGAGGCATTTCAACGGGAATTACGGCCAATCGGTAATACAGATCTTCACGCAACCGACCAGCCCGCACCTCGGCGGCCGGATCGCGGTTCGTTGCGCATACGATGCGAACATCCACCTCTTGGGCATGGACAGCCCCTACACGCTGCACCCACCCGCTTTGGATAAAGCGTAGCAATTTTACCTGCAGGTGAAGCTCAAGCTCGCAAATTTCATCCAGAAACAACGTTCCGCGATGCGCCAATTGGGCAGCCCCCATTTGATCGCTCACAGCGCCTGTAAACGCGCCTTTGACATGGCCAAACAGTTGCGATTCGATCAGCTTTTCGGGGATAGCGCCGCAATTGATCGCAACCATTGGCTGCGCGGCTCGTGGGCTGGCTTTATGCAGCGCCTCGGCGCACAATTCTTTACCCGTCCCGCTTTCGCCGCAGATCAACACACCTGCCCGCGATGGAGCCACGCGCGCAATCCGCTGATACAATCGCTGCATAGGCTGTGATGTGCCTACAAAACCCATATAGCCATTTTTGATTTGCGGCGGCGACCGGCGGACGGGTTGGTTCAAATTCTGCCTTGCAAGCAGCGCGCCTTTTAGTGTGTTGGCAAGACGAGCGGCGGCAATGGGTTTTACGAGGAAATCAAACGCCCCCAACCGCATGGCCTCTATCGCCCGGTTGATGCTGCCATCGCCTGTAACGACGATGACGGGCACTTCGTCTGCAAGTTTTGGGTAGCTTTTGAACAAGCTCAGACCATCCCCGTCGGGCAAACCCAAATCAAGCATGACGGCAACGATGTTTGGTTGGCTTTGCAGCTGATCCACAGCCTCGTAGATGGAACTGGCATGAATATGGCTATAGCCTGCCCTGTGAACCTGTAACGCAAAAGCCTCCGCCAGTGCACCGTCGTCTTCGACTATAAGGATCGCCTCATGAAGTTGGGGCTTAATCATGCGGGCAAAAGCCCAATAGGAAAATAGCCTGTTTGCAGCGCTGATTCATGATACCCGCACGATCCGCGCACGCCGGTCGCTCAGCAATCCAATCGAGTCCAGATCGCGTTCAAATTCAGACGCCATAGGGTTACGCAAACCTTGGATCATCTCTGGACCCGCGTATCGCAAGCCGGAACGCAAACTGCACTGCAGGCTTCTGATGCCAAGCAAAGCATCATGTATCGGCAAATTTTCCAGCTTTCCGACTTGGTCCGCAACCAATGCGTTGTAGCGGGGATGAGCGCCGCGATGGACGGGCAGCTGAAAAATTTCCGCCAACTGCTCAGTGCAGGGAAGATGCATGCCGTTTTCTTCAAAATCATCAAGATCAAGGCCTGCCCCCCTCAGATTACCAATAAATTGTGCAAAGTGGCGGTGTTCAGATATTTGTTTGGGAATCAAATGATGAGCATGGAACCCACCAATTCGAACCTTTCCTCGCATCTGCCTAAACGACACCATTTGAACCCCGCCTTAATGAGTATGCGCAAATGCTAGGGTTAATGCAGCGATAGCGCTCCGTCAGTTGCATCCGTTCTGGCGCAAATAAGGCAACGCAGCACATTGTCTGCATCGTTTGATGGAACCAAGTCTATCCGAAACTTGCTATCGAGATCAGGGACTTGCTGCCGGACAACGATAGGTCCGTTCAAGGCAATATCATGAATCAACCGAACGCCGCGGCGCGTAAGGTCTTGCCCACGCAAACCGCCCCCGCTGACCGTGATTTCTTGGCCGGAAAACCATGACAAGCCTGTGGTATGCAAACAATGTTCATCATTGGAGTATTCAAAATCCACAGCAACAAGAACAGGAAACGCGCCGCCATTTGCGTAGCTTTGAACGCTTTCGACAAAAAATGCCGGTTCAGACACGAGCTTGCCAGGATTCCAGACAACTGCATCGGCGTTAAGAGTTATCGCCAGTTCTGCGCCTAAGGCAAGGAGAGCCTTTGCAATCGGGGCAACGCGGGCGCCGCCTTCAAGATGCGGCCCCAACGAAAGCGATAAAATGGTCTGCATATTGGTGAACTGAGGCTCGAAAAAGACAGTCCGGTACCCACAGAAATCGGGTAAAATCTCTGACCAGCCGATCTCGTAGCCAAGGCTGCCATGTTGCAGTGTCTTTCGATCACCCGATGGATCGCGATTAAAATCCATCGCCAATCCGTAGTCTGCAGCGACAAGCAATTGCATATTCGCTTTCACTACAGCCATCGGCTGATCGAACAACAGTTGCAAGGGCGGCTGCGTGGTCAAGCTACGGTCCTAAATAAGTTCGTTATTTGTTCTTAATCCAGTAGAGAACAAATAACAAGACAGAGTCTCCTACCCAAATAGATCCATTCTGGACTAAATCTCGACTTGGCTACCAAGCTCGACAACGCGGTTTGACGGCAACCGGAAAAACTCCATTGCGTTTGCCGCATTGCGCAACATCCAGGCAAAGATTTTCTCGCGCCAGATCGCCATCCCAGGTATTTTGGACGCAATCAAAGTTTGGCGCGACAAGAAAAAGCTGGTCTGCATCATTTCGAATGGCGGTCCACACAGATCAACTCTCGCCAAAGCTGCGGGGACGTCGGTCTCTTCAAGGAAACCAAAGCGCAATATCACGCGATAAAAGCCTTCGTTCAACGCTTTGCACGTTGCGCGCTTGCTTTCATCGACAAACGGGACATCGGCAATTTCGACGGTGAGGATAATTATCCGTTCGTGCAACACGCGGTTGTGTTTGATGTTGTGCAGAAGCGCGGATGGAACACCCGAACTGGTCGAGGCCATGAAAATTGCAGTGCCCGAAACGCGCTGTGCGCTGCCTGCTGCCGATTTGATGAAAATATCCATCGGCATTGTGCTTTCTGCCATCCGGTCACGCATCAGCGCACGGCCCCGCGACCATGTGGTAAGCAGCAGAAATATAATCAAACCAATAGCCAATGGCACCCAGCCGCCCGATGGCACTTTCAGCAGGTTCGATCCGAAATACGCCAAATCAACAACGAAGAAGACGCCAAGAACAGGCAGCGCTTTCCATTTTGGCCATTGCCACAGTGTCAGCAGGACAACCGAGATCAAACAGGTATCGATGAACATCGCACCCGTCACCGCAATACCATAAGCCGACGCCAGATTGGAGGATGATCGGAAGAACAGCACAAGCAGCAACACCATGATCGCCAGCGCCCAATTGACCGAAGGAATATAGATCTGCCCAGCCGCACTCTCACTGGTGTGGCGGATGCTAAGCCGCGGCATGAACCCGAGTTGGATCGCCTGTTGCGTTAGCGAAAATGCGCCCGAGATGACAGCCTGACTGGCAATAATTGCGGCAAAAATCGTCAAGATAATGACAGGAATACTGATGACCTCGGGTACCATCAAAAAGAAGGGATCGCGTATTGCAACGGCCGCCTCAGCAGGAGTCATCGTCAGGATCATCGCGCCCTGCCCCATATAGTTGAGCATCAACGCAGGCAGCACAAAAACCAACCAGCTGTACGCGATCGGACGTCTGCCGAAATGCCCCATATCGGCATAGAGCGCCTCTGCCCCGGTCACAGCCAAAACGACTGTACCCATGGCAACGAACGCGCGAAAACCATCAACGTAAAAGAAATTCAGAGCGTTTAGCGGGTTTAGCACATCCAAAATAATCATCGGCATTTTCGCCATGTGCATCAGCCCAAGTCCCGCCAACACCCCGAAATACAGCAACATGATAGGGCCAAACCACGCGCCGACTTTTTGCGTTCCACGCGACTGGAATGAAAAAAGCGCCGCAATAATGGCAATAGATATCGGCAAAATCCACGGACTAAAATTAGGGCTCACATATTTCAGTCCCTCTGCCGCCGAAAGGATCGACATAGCAGGCGTAATCATTGCATCGCCGTAGAACAGGGCCGTCGCAAAGACACCCAACATCACAATGGGTGCGGTCCATGCCGCCCCTTCGGTTTTGCGGCTAATCAGAGCAAGCAATGCAAGGCTGCCACCTTCGCCTTTATTGTCCGCCTTCATAATCGTCAGGACGTATTTGAAGGTAACAACGATCATCATCGACCAGAATACAAGGCTCAGTACGCCTTTGATATGCAACGGATCGGGATCAATGGGATGGTGGCCGGCAAAGGTTTCGCGAAACGCGTAAATCGGGCTGGTACCAATATCTCCGAACACAACGCCGATGGTACCGACACACAGTGCAAGCAAGGAGCCCCGCGGTGCATGCCCCTTATGTTCGCCTTCGACATGTTCGCTTGTTGCGTCTGCTTGCATATTGGCCATGCGCCCTCCAAAGGCGAAAAGTACTTATGCCGCAGAAAATTATCAGAAACATAGCCTACGGGCGCTGGCCGATAGCATGCCGCTTATACCCTTACAACACAGGACCGTATAGTGAATGATACATATACCTTATTAAAATCAGCTATTTATTTTCTTTTACATCTGTTGGTTGCGCAGATTGCAACATTGTCTTTAGCCCAGCGAGCTGCGACTCCAACTTTGGCCGCCAAATTGCTTTATCAGGAGCGCCGTCAACAAGGCGCTGCCAGATTTCAACCGTACGCGCAGGTCGCCCTTCAAACAGTTCGACAAGCCCTGAAAAATAGTCTGGCGCGCGGTTAAGCGGAGAAAATTTGCGTGCGTTGGCAAAGGCCATTTTGGCAGGCGGTGACATTTGCCCATCGCCTGCAAGAAGCAAAACCAAGCCAAGGCCGGCCCAAAGATCGCCATTTTTGGGATGCTCTCGCAATCCGGCCTGAATGAATGCAGCAGAATAGCTATACCGTCCGCTGCGCGCAAAACTATCTGCTGTAATCAGCCACTGCTTTGCGATCCCATAATTTGAATCCATGTCAGCGCGCATCTGCAACAGCGCATCAGCAGCTTTTATCTCAGCCGCTATCGGCTGAGCAGGTGCCGAGGCCAATTCGGGCGAACCTTGCCAAGCATAGCCCGCAAGCCCCAAAACGGTAGCGGCAGCAACAACGGGCCACAATCGCTTGCGGCTCGGCACCGCCATCAGCACACCAACAAACACAAAGGCCGCAACAACAAGGATCGGCAACCACCCGATCATGGCTTGGTACCTTTGGCAAAACGGCTTCGCGCCAGCCACAATGCGCAGCCAAACAACATCAATGGCGCTATCCACAGCAGCAATCCGGCGCCGCTCATTGGCGGAGCAAAGCTGACCCAGTCACCATAGCGTTCTATCAACCAGCCCTCAATTTCGACTTCGCTTTGTCCAGCGGCGATGCGGGTTCGCACCTCGTGCCGCATCGCAGCGGCTATTGGTGCATCGCTATCGTGGATTGATTGCCCCTGACACTGAATACAGCGCAGGTTTTCCATGAGGGCGATGGCACGCTCCTCCTTCACTGGATCAGCCAGTTGAACATTGGCAAGCGGCGGCGGCACAGCATCTTGAGCCGCCGCAGGTACAGTAAGAAAAAACAGTGCAAAAATGAGCCGAATTATCATTTCGCTGTCCGCCATTTTTCAAGCAAAGGCGCAACATCTTCCGCCCGGATATCACCAATGTGCTGGTGCACTATCCGCCCCTTGCCATCGACAATAAAGGTTTCGGGGACACCCGACGACCCCAGCTGCACCTGAAAAGCCATATCGGCAGCGCCAATCCGGGTAAACGGGTTGCCATATTCTTTTAGAAATACCGCTAGGTTTTCCGGTCGATCATTGATCGCAATTCCGTGAATTTCAACACCTGCGGATTTTAACTTTTCCAGCATCGGTGCCTCTGCCTTGCACGGCGCGCACCAGCTGCCGAACAGGTTCACCATGCGCGGTTTTCCGTCGGAAAAATCTGTGCTGGCCAGCCCTGGAATGCCATCAGTCGCCGCCGGAAAACTGAACGGTGGCAGCGGCTTTCCAATCATATGCGAACGAACAAAATCGTCCTTGGGCTCTGTTAAACCGTAAAGGAAAATGCCTCCCAGAAAGGCAAATACCACTAGCGGCAGCCAGATTAGCCAGCTTCGTTTCATAGGTCAGCCCACTTTATGCCTGCCTTTTTGCGGCGGCGGAACAGTTGGGCACGACCGATCAGCGCCAGAAATCCGCCAAAGGCAATGATGGCTGCGCCTAGCCAAATGAACGTGACAAAGGGTTTCCACCACAACCGTACCTGCCAACGATCAAAATTATCACCATCCACGGGTGCCAGCACAGCGTAAAGTTGCCCGTTCCACCGCGTCAACAACGCCGCTTCGCTTGTTTGCTGGCTGGGTTCAAAAAACTGCCGAGTTTGCGGAGCAAGCTTTGCGGAATGAGCGCCATTGCGCGCCGTCATCTCGCCTTCAACGGCAACCCAATTGTCACCCGCTACTGGACGAATAGTGTCCAGCTTGACCTTCCAACCAGCAACTTCGATTTCCTCGCCGACCTGCATAGCAGCCAACTTTTCGCTCGACCAACCGGACTCAGTCGCCATGCCTGCAATACTGACGGCCAAACCAAAGTGAGCGATAATCATGCCCCATGTTGCCAAAGGCGTGCGGAACAGGTTACGCCCGACTAACGGCAGCAGCGAAGCGACGGCAAGCCCGACAGCAAGCGCCAACGAAATTGTGGGGAACAGTCCCGCATTCGGCCATTGTACAAACAGCAACAGGCCCATCATCAGCGTTGCCAGCGCTGGCACAATCAGCCGTTTTAGCCGCGCCGCATCGTCGCTGCGCCACCGCAAAAGAGGACCGACCGCAAGCGCTGCCATTAACAGCAAGCCAATCGGCACCGTAGCGCGGTTGAAATAGGGGGGCCCAACTGAAATCTTTTCACCCATCGCCTCTGCTGCGAGTGGCCAAAGCGTGCCAACCAGGACAATTGCAAGGATGACGGACAGAAAGATGTTGTTGGCGACAATACCGCCCTCTCTGCTGAGCAAACTGAACTGCTTGCCTTCACGAACAGCGCCGATGCGCAATCCAAACAAAACAAGCGCGCCACCAATGTAGAGCAGCAACAGAGTCAGAATAAACGCCCCCCGCTCAGGATCGACGGCAAAGGCGTGCACGCTCGTCAAAATGCCAGACCGCACAAGGAATGTACCTGCCATCGACATAGCAAAAGCCACCAGAGCCAGCATAATAGTCCAGGCGCGCAAAGCATCCCTGACCGCGAGCACAGCGACCGAGTGCAGCAAAGCGGTGGCTGCCAGCCAAGGCATCAACGACGCGTTTTCGACCGGATCCCAGAACCACCAGCCGCCCCAGCCAAGCTCGTAATAGGCCCAATAGCTTCCCGCCGCGATCCCCACCGTTAGGAAAATCCACGCAAGCAGTACCCAAGGACGCATGGCGCGTGCGAACACGGGGCCGACTTTGCCCGTCAGCAACGCGCCAACCGCAAAAGAAAATGCCACTGACAGCCCTACATAGCCGATGTAAAGCGTCGGCGGATGAAAGGCGAGGCCGATATCCTGCAACAAAGGATTGAGCCCCGCGCCCGTTTGCGGTGCTGGATTCAACCGTTCGAACGGATTGGACGAAAATAGCAAAAATGCAAAAAAGCCAAGCGCCAGCAAAGCCTGCGCGAAAAGGCTGGCCCATAATGTTTGTCGGTCCAGCCGTTTTTCAAACAGCGCAATAGCCGCCCCTGAAAGCGATAGGATCGTCACCCATAAGAGCATTGAGCCTTCATGATTGCCCCATGCTCCGGCAATTTTAAAGATCATCGGCTTATCGATGTGGCTATTCGAAGCCACCAAAAGCACCGAGAGGTCGGTGACGTAAAACAGGCGGAGCAGTGCCGCAAAGGCAATAAGGCAGAGCAGTCCTTGCGCAACAGCGACCGGCTTAATCAGCGCAGTCATAGCGCCGCCATTTTCCTTCCAGCTCGACCAGCCAGCGACGGCTTGCAACAAAGCCAGTGTCGCGGCAAGCCACAAGGCAGCAAGACCCAGTTCGGCGATCATTTGGCGAGGCTGTCCTTAGTTTTTTCGGCAGCAGACATATCGATATCCTTTAATTCGCGTGGCACGTAGTTTTCATCATGCTTAGCGAGCAAGCTTTCGGCGATGAAAATACCGTTCTTGTCCAATTTGCCATCGGCAACGACGCCCGATCCTTCAACAAAGAGGTCCGGCGTAATTCCGCGAAACATAACGTTTTGCACAGCATCGCGATCTTGGACGATAAAGCTGACCGTGACACCATCAGCCGCACGTTTGATCGAACCCGTTTGCACCATCCCGCCCAAGCGGATGGCTTTGTCCGATGCGACCTTGGCTTTAGCGAGCGTGTACGGCGTATAAAAATAGCTGGCTTCCTCGCGCAAAGCAGATGCGGCAAGCAAAGCTGCACCGATCAGTGCAACCAGCGCAACCAGCGCAAGCGTTAGCCGTTGGTGCTTTGGCTTCATGGGCGTTTTCTTAAATCATCGGCCAAGGCTTCTGATTTGCGCATCGCCATCCAGCTGGTCGCAATCAACCATAATGTTCCGATGCCGGTTACTACAAACGCGGCAGTGACAAAGCCTATGTGCGTCATAGCATCAATCCTCCGCCATCCTGCGCATCCGCGCCTCTATGCGGATTTCCGCCAAAGCAGTGCGCATCCGCATCAACACAATAGCGCCAAAAATCAGGCTGAACCCGATTGCTGACGCAAACAACGGCCATAAATATGCATCGCTTATCGCGCTTCCGCCGAGCGTAATGCTGGCCTTTTGATGCTGGCTTTCCCACCAGACGACCGATCGGTTGATGATAGGGATATTGACCGCGCCAATGATACCAAACACCGCAGCAACACGGCTGACGCTGCCTTTTTCGCTCGACGCATTGGTGAGCGCGATATAGCCCAGATAGAGGAAAAACAGCACGAGCATCGAAGTCAGCCGCCCATCCCAAACCCACCAAGTTCCCCAAGCAGGCTTTCCCCAGATTGACCCTGTTATTAAACAAATGGCTGCAAAGAGAGCGCCCGGCATCGCAACGGCCCGCGCCGAAACGCCGGCTAAAGGATGCCGCCAGACAAGCTGAACGATGCTGGCAATAGCAATACCCGTCCATCCAGCCATGCCCAACCAGGCGGCGGGTACGTGAACGAACATGATCTTAACCGTATCACCCTGCAGACGTTCCGCCGGGACTTGTGTCAAACCCCACCAACAGGCGCCGATGACAAGCAGCAACCCCGGCCAAAACAGCACAGGGGTTAGCGGTTTGGCGATACGCAGAAAGCGGGATGGATTGGCAAAGCGATGCATCATGGTTCGTTTGGAGCCTCTAGCATCGCTGAGGGTTTACGCCAATTGATTCACATCAACGACCAATTAGCTTTTTTGCCATCTGGTCGGCAACTTCGGCAGGGGTGGAGCCGCCAAGATCACTTTGCTCCCAAATCATATTCAACCTGTCCGGGATAGTATCAATTTTCGCATTGATCGCGTCATCGTCGGCACCATCGATGTGGCGCAAAACATTGATGATCCCGCCGGCGTTGATGACATAATCGGGGGCGTACAAAATCCCCCGGTCCGCAAGCAGACGCCCTTCTGGTCCAGTCGCAAGCTGATTGTTAGCGCCACCCGCCACAGCCTTTACACGCAACGCAGCTACGCTGGCCTTAGTGAGAACAGCGCCCAATGCGTTCGGGCTAAAAACATCGGCCTCGATTGACATGATCTCCCCGACATTGACGCACCGTACGCCAATTTCGGTGGCCAATGCCTCGGCACGCGCTGTATCAACATCTGCAATCGTCAACTGAGCACCATCCATAGCCAGATAGCGCGCCAATCCGCCACCCACGCTGCCGACGCCTTGAATGGCCACATGGATGCCCGCCATGGTATCCGCACCCAAAGCACGCTTAGCGGCTGCTTTGACGCCCAAATACACGCCACGTGCAGTGTAGGGACCAGGATCGCCGCCCTGCCCCGGCAATCCTGCGACGTGCCGCGTTCCTTTTGACAAAGCGACCATGTCTGCTTCGGACATGCCGACATCTTGTGCGGTAATGTAGCGACCCGCCAAATTATCGACAGCACGAGCAAAACAATCGAGCAAATCTTGCGTCTTTGTTTTGGCCGAATCGGCAAGGATTACAGCTTTGCCGCCGCCAGCAGGCAAGCCTGCCATTGCATTTTTATAACTCATCCCGCGGGAAAGACGCAAAGCATCGGTCATGGCTGCATTTTTGTCGGCATAATGCCAAAAACGCGTACCCCCCGCAGATGGGCCGAGATGTGTCGAATGAATGGCAATAATCGCCCGCATCCCGGTTTTTGCATCATCGAACAGATGCACCGATTCGTGCTGGTCAAAATCGGGAAGGTCCCAAAGCGCGGGCATGACAGGCTCCTGATGAGTCACGTGATATTTCGAAGCTGCGCAATAATATTACACAGTCGATTTGTCAGCCAAAAAGTGCGCATAGCGATTTTTGAGCTAGATAGACATATCTAGCGAGCAGGGAAAACGCAGGAAGTTTGGGCGCGAAGGTGCTAGCTTTGATGCAATCAAAGTCGGCAGCGTTCTAGGAAAAATGGGGCGACCGAGGGGTCTTGAACCCCCGACCTCTGGTACCACAAACCAGCGCTCTAACCAACTGAGCTACGATCGCCATATGCGTCCCCTATTAAGGAAGACGCTAATTTGTTGTCAACCGGAAGGACGAAGCTAATCGCGATTTCAGAGTCGTGAAATGATTCATTTCACTCGAAATCGCTTCGTCTTCCGACTGCATTATTTCTTAAGGCTAAGCCCACCGAAACGTTTGTTGAACTGAGCAACGCGGCCACCGGCGTCAAGCATCGAGCCACGGCCACCGGTCCATGCCGGGTGCGATGTCGGGTCGATTTCGAGCGTCATTGTTTCGCCTTCCTTGCCCCAAGTGGAGCGGGTTTCGAACACAGTGCCGTCGGTCATCTGGACCTTAATCATGTGGTAGTCGGGGTGGATGTCTTTTTTCACGTCGGTAAGCTCCTCATGCGGTCCCGGTTTCCGACCGGGTCCAGGAAAATTGGAAGCGCAGCCATTAGCCGCGACTTTCGATGAATGCAAGCATTAGACCGCAGGTGGGGGATCCGCTATCATCGCCATAAAGGTGCATTCGGCGGCCAGTTGATCGCCGACCATGGCTTGTCCTGCAAATTTGCAGACACGCGGCTTTTTATGCGTGAACTGCACATTCAGGTGCAACAAACAGCCCGGCTCCACAGGATTGCGGAACTTCGCATTGTCGATCGCCATGAAATAGACCAGCTTGCCAGAGCCTGCGAGCCCAAAACTTTCCATGGCCAAGACGCCGGCGGCTTGCGCCAGCGCCTCGATAATCATCACACCTGGCATAATCGGTCGGCCGGGGAAGTGCCCCTGAAAAAAACCTTCGTTCATCGTCACGGCTTTGACCGCACGAATACTTTCATCAAGGATAAGCTCTTCGACCCGGTCAACCAACAGCATGGGGTAGCGATGCGGTAATACCGACATCACACGCCGCGCATCGTAGTTCGCAAAGTCCCGCATTAAGTCTAGCGACCTTCTTCCTGATTTTGTGGTTGCCCAACAGGTTGCGCGGGCTGACCCGGCTGGCCTGCTGCGCCCGGCTGTTGCTGCGCTGCGGCCTGCTGCTGCTGCGCTTGACGCATTGCCGCAATCATCCGTTGCTGCTGAATTTGTTGAATCTGTTCGTAGATTGCAAGCACACGACGTGATGTGTTGAACGGATCCGGCGGCGTTGCATTGACGGTTGGCGTCAGCTGGTCAACCCGCGCTGTCAAAGCCGGATTGAGGTTCAGCAAAGTTGGGTTCGCTACCCACAGGATTGCCTCTGGAGTAAGAACGATGCTGACCTTTTTCGTCGTAGTAACGTCTTTCAAAGCCTGTTCGTAATTTTTGTCCAGTGTGTCGATCACATAGATTTGCGCTGCCCGAATCGGAAGCTCAAGCGTCTGCATTTCTTCCTGCTTGGCCTTAAGCTGATCGATCAGCGGGCTTTTCGAGGCCGCCATTTTGGCCTCTTCCTCGGGGGACAATTGATTGTCCTTGTTCGCATCAAATTGCGTCGCAAGCTGCTGTTGCAGTGTTTGTATTTCTTGGCCGCGCGAATCAATAAGGACCAGATTGTCGTTGTAGGTTTTGCTGATCTGCTGAAAACCCGTTTTGAACGCGTTTGTAGACATAATCGCTTGGACTTCATCGGCAGTGCCAATGCCAGCAACCTGTGCCTGAGCAACGGGTGCGATTGCAACCGATGCAGTTGCTGCGAGCAATGCCAGCGACAGCTTTTTGCCAAAATTTTTCATTAGAATTGTGTTCCTACGTTGAATGTAAACAATTTCGTGTCGTCGCCCGGCTGTTTCAAAAGCGCGCGGGCAAGGTCGATACGGAATGGGCCAAAGGGTGAATTCCAGTTAACGCCAATACCGACGGAAACACGCGGTTTCCAGCTATCACCAAGGAATCGTTCTTGGAAGGTAAGGATTTGCGTCCGAGCCGAACCATCGGGGTTCAACGGCGTGATAGTTGTCTCTAGTGTCCCGGCCGGATTGACGCAGTAGAATAGCGCCTGACCAGCAGCTGTTGATCCGGCTGCATTGGCGCAGGTTTTCGTTGACGTATCCGCCCCCGTGCTCAGAAAAAATTGCGACTGCAACAGGGGTTGCGCGACCTTAAACACCGCGCCTGCATCGATGAATATTGAGGGACGCAAGCCCAATTCCTTGGCACCGCTGCCCAAAGGAATTTCAAGCTCGGCGCGGCCCAGATAATACGCACGGCCACCAATGGCGTTGTCCTGAATTTGGTCGCGTGCAAGATTGGGTACATTCACCGCGACCCCATTAACAACGGCACCACTAAAGCCGATGCGCTGAACACGAGGACCGATGCCGCGAATGTCGAAACCACGCATCTGGCCTTCGCCAAGATAGAAGCGGTCCGTCAAACGCACATCATCAATGCCAAGCGCTGCTGATCCACGGTCTTCCAAAGGATGGACGTATCCGCCTTCCAGCGTCACCGAGAAAATAAAGCCACTGTCGGTTAGCCGCCAATATTTGTCAGCGTTTATCCGATTTTTGATATAGGCGACATCGCCCAATCCCCAAAGACCGGCAAAATCCTGACTAAGGCTGATGCTATGGCCACGTGATGGGCGGACATTGCTGTCTTTGGTGTTATAAATAATTGAATAGCCAAGCGACGAAGTCAGTCGGTTGCCAATCGCCTCGCACAAAAACAGACCGGACTGCGACACGTCGCAAATATCCGCTGCGCTGTTGCCGCGAATGCCGTCGCCGTTGCTGTCAGTGAAGAACTGGGTTTTATCCAACGAGACATCGTCTTGGCTAAGCCCATATCGTCCTTGAAAGAACAGATATTCGTTAACCGGCACACCTGTTCGGACCTGAAACCCGGTTGTTGCCTGCTTATACGTCGTATTGCGGCTGTTATTTAAGAAGTTAAAGCTGGACAGATCTCGGCGGAAGATATCGCCTGCAAGCGCAATCGATTTGTCGAGGAAATAAGGCTCTGTAAAACCAATTTCGGCTGATTTCGAATAGCTGGAATACGAGATATTTGCCCGCAGTTCCTGGCCTTTGCCGCGGAAGTTGCGTTCTTTGATCGATCCTTGGAAAATGAAGTTTTCGATCGACGAAAAGCCTGCCGAAAGCGACAGTTCGCCCGTTGGTTTTTCTTCGACGTTCGTGGTTAGAACAATCCGATCCGGACCACTGCCTTGCGATTGCTCGACTTCCAGATTTTCCTGAAAATAGCCAAGCGATTTGATCCGCTCGGTCGTGCGCTTCACTTGTATGCTGTTAAAGGCATCGCCTTCGTTCAGGCGGAATTCGCGACGGACAACCTTGTCCATTGTGTGGGTGTTGCCGTTGATGTCGATCCGTTCGACAAACACACGCGGTGTTTCTGCAACGTCAAAGGTTATGCTCATCGTCAAAGCGTCTTTGTCACGCTTAAACTGCGGATTGACGTCTGCAAACGCATAGCCGAACAATCCGGCGGTTTCAGTCAGCCCTTCGACGGTATCCTCAACCCGTTTCGCATCGTACCAATCGCCAGCCTGCATCGACAGGTTTTTGGTCAGTGCCTCGGATTTGAAATCGCGAATTTTACTGTCAACTTTAACTTCGCCAAATTTGTACCGCTGACCTTCTTCGACCACGTACGTGATGATGAAATCTTTTTTGTCAGGCGTTAGTTCAGCGACCGCACTGACCACGCGAAAATCGGCGTAGCCTTGTGTCAGGTAATATTGGCGCAGTTTCTGTTGGTCAAACGCCAGACGATCTGGATCATAGCTGGTGCCCGAGCTAAAAATGCTGGTCAGCCGCGCTTGTTTTGTGACCATTTCACCGCGCAGCTTACCATCCGAAAACTGGTCATTGCCGATGATGTTGATCTGGCGAACTTTCGATTTCGGTCCTTCGTTAATTTCAAAGACGATATCGACGCGGTTCTGGTCAAGCTGAACCAGTTTCGGTTCAACCGCAGCGGCAAAACGGCCTTGGCGTTTGTAAAGCTCAATGATGCGAGCGACGTCGGCACGGACTTTGGAACGCGAATAGATTTGGCGCGGAGACAATTTGATCTCCGGCTCGATCTTTTCATTCTTCAGCCGCTTGTTACCTTCAAGGATGATACGGTTGATGACAGGGTTTTCGCGGACTTCAATCGTCACATCGCCATTGGCATTGCGGATGCTGACATCGGCGAACAATTCAGTGGCGTATAGATCCTTCAACGCTTGGTCAGCGGCGACTTGCGTCCAGGGCTGGCCAGCGCGCAAACGGATGTACGACCGCACTGTATCGGCCTCCAGTCGCTGCGTACCAATGACAGCAATCGACTGAATCGTTTCGGATTGTACGGTGCTTTCCTGTGCAGCAAGTGCTTGCTGTGCAAACGCAGCCGTAGGTGCCAACAAACTTGCCAGCACAGCGCCCGCAGATACAGTGGCAAATGCCGTAGCGACCATCTTGATTTTCATAAACTCTCGACCTTCCTTGCGGCCCCGCATAGATTTGATGCGCCCATTGCCCGAATAGGCGCTTACTATCAAGTCATCTCGACCCGTTCGGCTAGTCTTAGTCTTATCCCAAACCACTTATCCCCAGATCGTTATCCTGCCCCAAAAAGGCCGAAAGACGCAAGGTCGTTGAATGTCACCATCAGCATGAACGCCGCAAGCACCGCAAAGCCGGCACGAAACGCCCATTCCTGCACCGCTGCATTTGCCGGACGACGGCGCACAGCCTCTATTCCATACAGCATCAGGTGACCACCATCGAGCATCGGAATTGGCAGCAGATTGATGAACCCCAAGTTAATCGAGATCATCGCCGCGAGCCAAATAAACGCGGAAATACCGACCGCGATTGCTTCGCCCGATACTTTCGCGATTTTCAGCGGACCACCGAGTTCAGAAATCGGACGGCGGCCTGTAATAATTTGACCGAGCCCTTTAATCTGTTGCCGAACCACATCAATGGTTTGAACAACCGCAAGGCCTGGAGCTGCCAAAAGGCCGACATCTTCAAACACTGGCTGCGGCGAGGTGACGCCGATTTGTCCGAGACGGTATTCATTGCCGAAGCGGTCAACCTCTTTACGCTCAGCAACTTTCGCCGCCATCGTCAGCTGCTCGCCACCGCGCTCGATAAGGATTTCGGCATTCTCGTTCGGGACCATAATCACTTCGTTAATCAACGCGTTAAACGTAGCAATCCGGTGACCATTAAAGGCCAGCACCGTGTCGCCAGCCCTAATTCCCGCCTTTTCTGCAGGACTACCGGCAACCACCATCTCAACCTTTGGCGGGGTTGTGCTTTGGCCATAAGCCAAGAGGAACCCCATAAATATTGCAATCGCGAGCAGAAAATTGACCGCTGGCCCTGCAAAGATAATCAGCGCGCGTTTCCACAAGGCTTTCGATTGGAAAGTTTGGTCGCGTTCGTTGTCTGGCAAGCCTTGCCAAGCAGCATCAGGCTGACTCGCCGGATTCATGTCGCCAGCAAACTGCACATAACCACCCAAAGGCAGTGCCGCGACACGCCACAACGTACCGCGACTATCAACCCGTCCCCAGATTTGCGGACCAAAGCCGACAGAGAATTTCTCTGCCTTTACGCCAAACCAGCGGCCAACGAGATAATGGCCCAGTTCATGCACAACAACCAACGTACTGAGCAGCACGATGAAAGCGAGAAGTGTGACGATGATGTTGGGAGATTCAAGCTGCATGTGCGATTTTTTCCATAAGAGCCGAGGCATAAATCCGAGCGTCTGCATCTACGCTGAACAACTCTTCCAGCGTAGACGGCGTTTTCGGTGCATAACCATCCAGAACTCGTGAAACCATATCAGCGATATCGAGAAAGCCAATCCGGCCGGCAAGAAACGCGGCGACGGCGATTTCGGTGGCAGCGTTGAGGATTGCAGGCTTTGCTCCGCCCTCTTGGATAGCGGTGCGCGCAAGTTTGAGCGCGGGGAAGCGGACGAGGTCAGGCGCTTCAAAATCGAGCCTGCCGATGGTCGCAAGGTCAAGCGGCTGGCAATTGGTCTCGATCCGATCTGGCCATGCTAGCGCACTGGCTATCGGGATACGCATATCGGGCGAACCCAGCTGCGCCAGCGTCGAACGGTCATGATATTCGACCATCGAATGGATCACCGATTGCGGGTGAACAAGCACGTCGATGTTATCAAGGCCAACGGGGAACAGGTGATGCGCCTCGATCAGCTCCAGCCCCTTGTTCATCATCGTCGCGCTATCGACACTGATCTTGGCGCCCATATCCCAATTGGGATGCGCGACGGCCTGTGCAGGCGTGACCGCACGCATCTGGTCGAGTGAGTAAGTGCGGAAAGGTCCGCCGCTTGCGGTCAGCGTGATTTTGCGGACCTGGCTGATCTTGCCACCCGCGAGGCATTGGAAGATGGCGTTATGCTCTGAATCGACTGGCAAAAGCGTCGCGCCAGACCGGGCAACGGCGGCCATCATCAATTCGCCTGCGGAAACCAGTGCTTCCTTATTGGCAAGCGCAACGGTTTTTCCAGCCTCAATCGCGGCCATCGTCGGGGGAAGCCCCGCACAGCCAACAATCGCCGCCATCGTCCAGTCTGCGCCCATTTGCGCGGCCTCGATAAGGGCGGCTGGG
>JANOTI010000074.1:0-8201 GCA_031416255.1 Sphingomonadales bacterium
TCATCGCTTTCGGGTTGATCCGTCCGCTTTCCTCCCATGGCCAATCCGCTGTTGGTTGATGGGAATGGTGGCTATGCTCATCATCCTGTGGGTCGGGCATATCCAGCATGATCTAGGCATTAGCCAGATGATTAAGTCCACTGCCGGCTGGGCAAAGGGATGGGCGTTGCTAGCATTGTTTTCGCTCGCCGGTGCAGTATTACCGATCCGGCTTTCGGTGATTGCCCGCGCGGTATGCAGGCTTGGCCGACAGACGTTGCTGTTGCTTCCGCTGTTCTTGTTGGCGCCAGTCTTGGAATTACCCCAAACCTTGTGGGTATCGCCGATGCGAATACTCGGCGGGGCAGGCGACGAATATTTTGCAGCTGTCCTGTACACTCTTGAGCCGGAAACAGGTGCGGCCCGCTGGCAATTTTTCGCACCATGGTCGCCGGCCGCAGGGCTCGTTGCTGTTGTTTATATCCTATGCGCATTGGAAGAGCGCGACCTGAAATGGAAACTGCCAGGGATTGCAGCGGGGCTTGCTATGGCGCTGATGTCACAATCGCGATTGGCGTTGTTGGCGATTGCGATTGTCTGGCCGCTGGCGTATCTCGCATCGCGTCTGGACAGGGCATGGACGTGGTTTGCTGCTGTTCCAGTGATGCTTGCGACCAGTTGGCTTGCGCCAGCTTTGCTTGCCTTTGCCGAACAGGCGCAGGCCGATTTTTCAGGCGCGCGTGCAGCCTCGTCGCAGGTGCGTGAAACATTGGGGCGGATCGCGGTCGAACGGTGGCAGAACGAAGCCTATTGGTTTGGCCATGGCATCGTCGAAAAGGGCAATCATCTGGTAGAATATATGCTGATAGGAAGCCATCATAGCTGGTACGGCCTGCTGTTCGTTAAAGGCTTGGCTGGCGTCGTGGCGCTTACTGTTCCTTTGGCATTAACGCTGTTTGCGACGGCGCGTGCGGCACTAAAGAACCGCGAAGGCCGGCTTGGCTTCGCAATGGCTTTGGTCTATTTGCTGTATAGTTTCGGTGAAAACCTTGAGGTCATTGCCTATTTAAGCTGGCCCGCGCTGCTCATTATGGGAATGGCTGTGCGAACTTCGGGCAAAACCTCAAGCCTCAACCCCGCTTCAACAAATAATGCAATGTTGCAATCGCCATCGGCTTGGCGGGATCATCCTGCCACGCCCGGGATTGCACATTAGCCATTGTTCGGCCCAAACGAGTGATGGTTCCGACCGCGTAGCTGATCCGCGGAGTGCCTCCGCGCATGAAATCTACTGTGACATTGACTTGCTTAAACCGCGCATCTTCACCGCGTTCGCGCAGAGCATGGGCAATCGCTGCGACGGCTGCCATTTCCAGCAATCCCGATATCGCGCCACCGTGCAGAAAGCCGGGGCGTCCCTGAACCTTTTCTGCAAAAGGCATCGCGATCAATGGCGATCCTTCGTGCAGCCCCGATATCGTCATATCCAGACCTTTGGCATAGGGCGGCAGGTCGAGCGCTTGTTGAGTCACGCGATCCGGTCCCCGATGCGAATGAAGGTGCCACTAACATGCGCGAGCGGATCGTCCGAATTGCCATTATGCGCAATTCCCCGCACAAAGCCGATACTGTTTGTCAGATGATAGCATTCTCCGCGACCATATACGCGCTCACCCTTTGGCGAGGGTCGCAGATAATCGACGCGCAGGTCCATCGTGACTTGCGGACGAAATTCATTGAGCTTCGTCCAGATCGACATCGACGTAGCATTGTCCAAAAGGCTGATGATCGGTGACGAGGCAAGCACGCCTGTTTCAGAGTCGCCGACAAGATCTTCGCGCCAATCAAACGCTAGTTCGACCCAGCCTGTGCCGTGGCCGACATATTCCATGCCGATATGGCCGCCATGCCCCCATTGGCTAATCATCCGCATCACCAACATAGGATCAAAGCCATCGGGCATAGGCAGTTTGGAAAGATCGCGGTCTTCGGGTTTCATAGGGTGTCCGGCCCAAAATAGCGGTTAGTGGTGCGGATTGGGATTCCATCGATGCTGGTGTTGCGGCCCATCGTTTTTTTCAACCATTCAGCCTCTGGTAAATTGGCATGCGCCTTTTTCAATGTTTCGCGTTCACGATCAAACGCCATAAAGGGAAGACCCCAGCCGCAGCTGGTCTGAACGCTTTCGACGTCAATCACGAAAATTTGCCGTGTGCCGGGGAAGATATCGAAATGCTCTGCGACCGCCCCCCAGTCATTATCCTGAGGCAGCACAACACACCCCCGCCCGTAAATGCGCAAGATCAAAGCAGGCTGATCGAAATTGCAGAACATCAAGGTGATGCGCCCATCGACCGAGAGATGCGCGTGCGTTTCATTGCCCGATCCGGCCAGGTCGAGATAAGCGACCTGTGTGGCCGAGAGCACACGAAACGCATTATATCCTTTTGGGGATAGGTTAACGCGTCCATCGGCGGCAGCAGTTGCAGTAAAAAACACCGGCTGCTTGCCGATCATTTCAACATGCTTGTCGTTCAGCGTTTCGAAGAATTCAGCCATAAGTGTCTTTGACCGATAAGCCGTTTCAAGGCAACCTTGGCAGGCCGTCAGGCCATCCCGCTATCCGGCGGTGCCGCCCACGGTCAATGCGCTAACTAAGGTTGTCGGTTGGCCAACGCCTGCTGGCACGCTTTGCCCAGCTTTGCCACATACTCCGACACCTTCGTCTAGGGCCATGTCGTTGCCGAGACCAAGGACCTTCTGCATCGCAGTCGGGCCATCACCAATCAGCGTCGCCCCCTTAATCGGGTCGCCAAGCTTGCCGTTTTTAACGAGATAAGCCTCGGTGCAGCTGAAGACGAATTTGCCCGACACGATATCAACCTGTCCGCCGCCAAAGCTTTTGGCAAAGATGCCATCTTTGACGCGGCTGAGCAGTTCGGCGGGGTCGTCATTGCCGCCTTTCATAAAGGTGTTTGTCATGCGCGGCATCGGCGCATGGGCATAGCTTTGCCGGCGGCCATTACCGGTGGGTTCCACTCCCATCAGCCGTGCGTTCAAACGGTCCTGCATATACCCTTTTAAGATGCCATCCTCGATCAGGATATTCTCGCGCGTTGGAGTGCCTTCATCGTCGATTGATAACGAACCGCGGCGGTCCGCCATAGTGCCATCGTCAACGACGGTTACGCCGGGGGCGGCAACGCGCTGACCGATTTTGCCGGTGAACGCGGATGTACCTTTGCGGTTGAAATCGCCTTCAAGGCCGTGGCCGACCGCTTCGTGCAGCAATACGCCGGGCCAGCCAGGGCCGAGCAGCACTGTCATTTCACCCGCAGGGGCATCGACCGAGCGCAGATTGACCAAGGCTTGTGCCAAAGCTTCG
Source organism: Sphingomonadales bacterium (assembly GCA_031416255.1). GTDB lineage: Bacteria > Pseudomonadota > Alphaproteobacteria > Sphingomonadales > Sphingomonadaceae > Sphingorhabdus_B. Next base: position 3,365 of record JANOTI010000074.1, read on the forward strand.
TCTATCGCGTGGTTCCACTCGGCGTCTTCAAACAGCTTATCGTATAAATAGCGTCCGCCAAAACCATAGCTTCCGGTTTCGCGGCGGCCATTTTCTTCGACCACAATGCTGACGTTCAGGCGCACGAGTGGGCGGATGTCGGTTGCGACAAAACCATCGGCGCGGACGATTTCGACAACAGTCCAGCTGCCTGCCAACGTCGCCGAAACTTGCGCAACACGGGGATCGCGCGCACGGGCAGCAGCGTCGATCTGTTGGCAAAGCTCCACCTTTTTTGCGAAGGGCACCAGATCGAGTGGATTGCCGTCGGTATAAAGATGCCGGTTGTTCTGGCGCGGTGGCGCGGCATGGTCGCCCCTGGTCGGATCAAGCAGTTGCAGCGTTTCACCCGCACGGCGGATCGCGGCTTCGCTCAAATCATTGGCGTGGCTAAATCCTGTCATTTCGCCAGAAACACCGCGCAGACCAAAGCCAGAACCTGTCGAATAGTCCGCCAGTTTCAACCGGCCATCGTCAAAGCCGAAACTTTCGCTGGCGCTATACTGCAAATACAGTTCACCATCATCGCAGCTTTTCAGCGCCTCTCTGGTCACCCGAAGGGCGGCATCGGGGTCAAGAAGGCCGGGTTGATAAAGATAGCTGCGCGGATCTGTTTTACTCATACCATCGATATAGGCATTCGGACGCAGAACTAAAGGGCGTTAGCGCGCATTCTTTGTAATGTCGGTATTTGCCGGACCACCGGCCAAAACGAAACGTCGGTCGCAATAGCCGCAATCCACGGCGCCGCTCTCGTCGATTTCAAGCCATACTTTGGGATGGCCAAGGGCGGGGGGTACGTCTTCGCCGCTGCCGTCACAGGCGATACGGTTGGTGCGGACGAGAATAGTTTCTGGTGTATCGATCATGATAGGCAACTAGCAAATGCCAGCCACCCACGCAACGGCGTGCATAAAGGTACTGGATTACTGATAATTCAGTGTGATTGTCCATGTACCTGTATAAGTTCCGGGAGTCTGGTTTGCACCGACCTCCAACGTCGCGCCAACAGGGAATACAAAAATTCCGGATGGCGACGTTATGCGGAACCGGCGGGGGGTGGTGGTCAGAACAGCCGTTGGTGTGCTGCCGATTACGAACGTGCGCACGCGCATCGGAGCGCCGGGGCCAGTGATAAAAATGCTATTGGCGCCCAGCGAAACATCAACACGTTGGTTGTTGGAACCCATTCCGGCAAATCTTGCGGCCTGAAATCCGGTATCAATAAGTGTGATACCGCCGGTGCTGGTGCGCACCCCTGTTGGAGCGATTGTCACTGTGCCTGCAGTTGTTCCGCGAATAACGCGTCCAAAGTCAAGGTTCTCAACGCTGATAAATTGCAGCGGTGTAACAACGGCAATTTGTGCATCGACGGGTGTTTGATCGGCAAACGCAGGGCACCCAAAAGACACCGCGGCTATCACACCGGTGACCGTCCATCGCACACTGTGTTTTGATTTTGCCCAACCCATGACAGCGCTTTCGTATTAACCGATTATCATCGTGCTAATCAAAAAAGGTTAATGCCAGTGTAAGCGATGCAAATTGTTGAAAATTCAGTTATTGAAAGTCAAGGGTAATCGTCCAGTTTCCCGAATACGTTCCAGGGGCCTGTCCGCCGTTAACAGCCAATCTCGCGCCAACGCGCAATTCAAACGCACCGTTTGATTGGCCCTGGACTTGGAAATTTCTTGGTATAGGCGAAAAAACCTGCCCGGGATTGGTGTTGCCCCGAAACAGGCTAACGAGCATCGGCGCGCCCGGACCTGTCAGCTGAATTGTTGCACTGCCAACCGAAATTTGAACGGGGGCGTTGCCCCCTGGTTTACGACCGGCAAACTCTGCCGCGTGGTGCAGATTGCCGACAAGCGTAACGCCGCCTGTAGCTGTTCGCACCCCCGATGGCGCGACGGTGATGACACCGGGAAGCGCACTTGGAATGACGACGCCGAAATGCAAATCTTCGACTTTAAAGAATGTACCACGTTCAACGATGGCTACCTGTGCGTCCACATTTTGTGTTTCGGCTCGCGCAGGGGCGGACAGGGCACCTGTTAATAGGGCCAACATGCACGCGATTAACGTGCGCTGCACTGGACGGAATATTCCTGTCATATGCCTATTTATCATAGCCTGCCGCAAGAGCCTCTTTCGATATATGGTTAATATCGGGTTGCGGAGACAGGGTCGGCATTGCGTCACTCTAGCGGCTTCGCTATCGCTTGGAACATGAACCATCCCGCCATATCCATCGATGCCATTTGCAAAACCTATGACACCGGAAAGCAGGCGCTGGATGATGTTAGTTTCGAAGTGGAGCGCGGCTCGATATTCGGGTTGCTTGGGCCAAACGGCGCCGGTAAATCAACGTTAATCAATATCTTGGCAGGCCTTGTACGCAAAACATCGGGCAATGCGCGCATCTGCGGTTTCGACATTGATGCCAACCCGCGCAATGCCAAGGCGTCGATTGGTATCGTGCCGCAAGAAATCATGTTCGACCCGTTCTTTACCCCGCGTGAGGCGCTGGAATTGCAGGCTGGGCTTTATGGCGTCCCTAAAGCCCAGCGGAAAACAATGGATTTGCTGCGCGCGGTGCGGCTGGAGGACAAAGCCGACGCTTATGCGCGCACGCTGTCAGGCGGTATGAAACGGCGGTTGTTGGTGGCCAAAGCCTTGGTGCATTCGCCGCCAGTTATTATCCTTGATGAGCCGACGGCGGGCGTCGATATCGAGCTTCGCCAGCAATTATGGGATTACGTTGTCGCGCTCAACAAGGCTGGCACGACGGTAGTGCTGACGACGCATTACCTGGAGGAAGCGGAGCAACTGTGCGACCGGATTGCGATTATCAACCACGGCAGGTTGATCGCCAACAAACCGACAAAAGAACTGGTCGGCATGGCGCGCGAAAAGGCTGTTGTGTTGACGCTGGACCGCGATATCGCAGATGCTCCGACGCATAAAGCATTTGAAAAGGTTGAGAAAATTTCCGACCGGATCGTCGAGATCACTTATAACAAAGACCGGATGAATGCGGGGCAGGTTTTGGCCGTAGTGCAAGAACTGGGGCTGGGGATTATTGATGTCACGACCAAAGAGGCGGACCTTGAGGATGTGTTCCTCAGCCTGACGAGCGGGAGTGCCGAGTGAACACAGACATTCTGATTATCGGTTCGGGGGCAGCTGGCCTTACAGCGGCGCTGCAACTGGCGCAGAAATACCAAGTGACGGTGCTTGCCAAAGGCGCATTGTCGGATGGCGCGACGGCATGGGCGCAGGGCGGTATTGCCGCGGTGCTGGAACCCGGCGATACCTTTGAAAGCCATATCGAGGATACGATGGTCGCAGGCGGCGGCCTGAATAACCGTGAGACGGTAGAGTTCGTTGTCGAAAATGCACCAGCGGCGATCCGGCGTCTGGCCGAGCTTGGCGTGCCGTTCAATCTGGATGGTCCCGATGATGGCGACTGGCACCTGACGCGCGAAGGCGGGCATAGCCATCGGCGTATCGTCCATGTTGATGACGCGACGGGCTGGGCCGTGCAGCAGGCATTGGAGACAGCGGCAAAAGCGAATTCCAACATAACGCTTGTACCCGACATGGTCGCAATCGATTTGATTGTCGGGCGGCACCAGGAACGGTTTTCAACCAATGGCCGCGTCCACGGCGTCTATGCACTTAACCGGACCAGCGGCAAAGTGGAGGCCTTCACCGCGCGCGCCACGATCTTGGCGACCGGCGGAGCGGGACGGACCTATCTGTATTCCACCGCACCACGCGGTGCGACCGGCGACGGCATCGCGATGGCGTGGCGTGCAGGCTGCCGTGTCTCCAACATGGAAATGATGCAGTTTCACCCCACGTGTTTGTACAATCTTGAGGTCAAGAATTTCCTGATTACCGAGGCTGTGCGCGGCGAGGGTGGCATTTTGAAAAACCCCAAAACCGGGCATCGCTATATGCCGGGTTATGACGAACGTGCTGAGCTTGCGCCGCGCGATATTGTCGCGCGGGCCAACGACGCGGAGATTAAACGCGATGGCCTTGATTTCGTGCATCTTGATATCAGCCACAAAGACCCGGAATTTGTGAAGGGGCATTTCCCCAACATTTACGAAAAGCTGATCGGGCTGGGAATTGATATCACCAAAGAGCCAATCCCGGTGGTTCCGGCGCAGCATTATACCTGTGGCGGGGTGCTGGTTGATCTTGACGGGCAAACTGACGCGCCGGGGCTGTATGCGGCGGGCGAAGTGACGCAGTCGGGGCTGCACGGCGCGAACCGGCTGGCCTCCAATTCGTTGCTAGAATGCTTCGTTTTTGGCGATGCCTGTGCGGCGCATATTGATGCAAACTGGGAAACGCTGCCGCCGCCACCGCCGATCTGCGCATGGGACGAAAGCCGGGTGACCGATAGCGACGAAGAAGTCGTCATCGCGCAATGCTGGCGGGAAATACGTCAGTTCATGTGGAACTTCGTCGGTATCGTCCGCACTACCAAAAGGCTGGAACGCGCCAAGCACCGCATTGATTTGCTGCGCCGCGAGGTTGAGGATTACTACAGCCATTTCCGTGTCACGCCCGATCTGATCGAGCTGCGCAATCTGGTTGAAGTTGCTGACCTGATTATCCGGTCTGCCTTGTCACGCCGCGAAAGCCGGGGGCTGCATTACACGCTCGATTATCCCGCAATGCTGCCAAAGGCGTTGGATACGGTTTTGGTGCCATGAAAAAGGGAAGCCCCATGCGCGCCGAATTGTGTGTCATCTTTTTTGTGTTGTCCGGTTGCAACAGC
>JANOTI010000075.1:0-8290 GCA_031416255.1 Sphingomonadales bacterium
TTGCATTTCCAGCAGCCGCGATACAGTGCGGTCAAATTCGAACCGACCGTCGCCTTTTGGGTAAAGCGCATCGGGCGCAGCATCGGCGCTGGCGAGCAATTTGACGCGGTATTCGTAAAGCGCATCGATCAGTGTGACAAAGCGCGCGGCCTCATTCCGGTTCTGCGGCCCCAACACCGGAATGCCTACGATAATCACGCTGTGAAAGCGCCGCGCGACAGCAAGATAGTCTGCCGCCCCGCGCGCTTCGGCGCATAGCCGCTTGAACGAGAACACCGCGACACCCTTCAGCGCCTTTGGCACATGCAGCATCCGCCCTCCGCCCACGTCGATATCAATCGCTGGCACATGCGCGCGATCCTCTGGCGGATAATCGGTCAGCCGAAAGAAGGTTTCCGAAATCTCTCTGGTCGCCTCCGTCCCATTAGGCGTCAGCCAGGTTCGCGCTTGCCCTAAACGGTCGCGGCGGTAGTCGGTCGGCCCATCAAGCGCCATGACGTCAAGCCGCTGCTTCACAAGCTCGATAAACGGCAGGAAAAGCTGGCGGTTCAGGCCATCTTTATACAGATCATCGGGGTGGCGGTTCGATGTGGTGATGACAGTGACGCCAGAATCAATCAGCCCGGCAAACAACCGCGACATGATCGCGGCATCGGCCATATTGTTGACAACCATCTCATCAAAGCACAGCAGCCGCGCTTCATCGGCAAGCGCGGCAACCACCGGTGGGATAGGGTCGCCCTTCTCCTTATCGCGCTCCACTTTCAAACGCGCATGGATGTCGAGCATAAATTCATGAAAATGCGCGCGGCGTTTGCGTTTGATCTGAACCGCATCAAAGAACAAATCCATCAGCATGGATTTCCCGCGCCCGACACCGCCCCATAAATACAGCCCACGTACCGGATCAGGCTTTTTGCCGAGGAACCGCCAAAGGGTGCTACCGCGCGGAGGGACTGCCTCTAGCTGTTGCTGAATATCGGCGAGTTTTGTTGCTGCGTTCGCCTGATCGAGGTCGGGCCTCAGCTCGTCTGTTGCAACCAGCGCCTGATAGGCAGCGAGCAGACCTGTCATTTTCGGTCTTTTGACGCCTTGCGGATCGTGCCGGAAAAGGAGGCAACGATGTGCTTGTCGTCTGGCCCCTGCACTACCATTCCGCGCAGGAATATCAGTCTGCCTGTCTCGCGCACCTGCTCGACAACGGCATCCAGCGGCTCATCTATCCGTCCGCCGCCGATAAATTGCGTCCCCAAATCAAGCGTTACCGAAAACCCGGCGTTGAGCGAACCGAACTGATGCGCCGCTGCGAACAGCGCAATATCGATCAATGCCAAAGTCACCGCACCATGGACATTGTGACCCAAGTTGCTGTGCTTGCGCGTAGGATGCATGCGGATGCGCGCAACTGGGCGGCCATCGGCAAGCGGTGCTTCGGGTCGGACAGACAGCGGTTCGATAAACGCGTTAAACCGCGTTTTGTCGTTCAAATTCCAGCTGAGCCAACCATCATCCTGTGCCAGCGCATCAAAATGTCCGGCGGGAAGCGGAGCTTCTATGCCGTCGTTCAAATCTGCCGCTCCGCCACCATCTTCTTCGTTTCAGCGATGGCTTTGGCGGGGTTTAGTCCCTTTGGACACGCATTGGCGCAGTTCATGATTGTATGGCAGCGATACAGGCGGAACGGATCTTCGAGGTCGTCGAGCCGCTCACCCGTCATTTCGTCGCGGCTATCCGCCAGCCAGCGATAGGCTTGCAACAGGATTGCGGGGCCAAGGAACTTGTCGCTGTTCCACCAATAGGATGGGCAGCTGGTTGAACAACACGCACACAATATGCACTCGTACAGACCATCTAGCTTGGCACGGTCGGCAGGGCTTTGCAGCCGCTCTTTGCCTGATGGCGTCGGGGTTACCGTCTGCAACCACGGCTTGATCGAGGCATATTGCGCGTAGAAATGCGACAGGTCGGGGACCAGATCCTTGACCACTTCCATGTGCGGCAATGGCGTGATCGTGACCGCACCTTTGCAATCCTCAATCGCGGTGGTGCAGGCAAGGCCGTTTTTGCCGTTGATATTCATCGAACACGATCCGCAGATCCCCTCGCGGCACGACCGGCGGAACGTCAACGAGCTGTCTTGTTCCGACTTCATCTTGATCAGCGCGTCGAGCACCATCGGGCCGCAGTTGTCGGTATCAACCTCGAATGTGTCGTAACGCGGGTTTTCGCCTGAGTCGGGATCGTAGCGATAGACCTTAAAGCTACGCGCTGTGCCATCACTGGTTGCGGCATGCGCTTTGCCCTTTTGGACTTTGCTATTCTTAGGCAACGTGAATTCGGCCATTTTTTGATCCCGATACTAAACTTGTGTTGGCCCTAACCAAGCGGGCAGCGCCAAGCAATTGCAATTTTCGACGTTCTAATAAACGCAGGATTAAGCCCTATTCATCAATCCGCGCCTGATGAGGCTTTCAGCGATGATCGTTTCGATCAAATCTTCCTGTTTCCAGCCAAGCAGAACAGCCGAGCGGCCATAGACTTTTTCGGACCACAGATTGCACTGCAAATTGACCTCCAACAGATTGACCTCACCGGTCGCCTCGTTGAAGCGGAATTCAAAGCGACCAAAATCAAACGGATGGAAAATTTCTGCTAGCGTTAGCGTCATGGCGCGGATTTTGTCCCAGGCTTCATCACCTTCGAACGGGACCAACGTGTATTTATGCTCGCGCTCGACCAGATCGCGCTTCTCGGCATTGGTGCGCAAATGCGATGGGTCGTTCTGCTTAAACAGCATAGGCGGCATAACAAAAGGCACGCCGTCTTTAAGGATGACCGGAACCTCAACATCGCTGCCATTCATAAACGGTTCGACAATCACGTCATGCCCCTCGGCATGGATCGCCAGAATTGCCGCCTTCACACCTTCCCAATCGAAAGCATCGCCAATACCCCAGCTCGCCGAGCTGTTATTGGGCTTTATGACGAAGCGATCACCTTTGGGGCAGCGGGCTTCATCGACCGCAGCGCCAGCGCGGTAAACCGCCCAGTCACAGGTCGGCACGCCGCGCGCGACGCTTTCCAGCTTAGTCAAATGTTTGTCATCGCCCAGCCCGCGCAGGATCGGGTTGGCACCCAGATAGGGCAGGCCAAGCCGCTCGCAGAGCAAGGGGCACAGCATTTCGGAATTGAAAAAGCCACCTCGGTTCAGCATCGGCCAGACGAAATCGACGCCCGGGTCGGTGAACAGAGCGTCATAGTTGTTAGCGACGCTAAGATTATCAAACAGTCCCGAAAGGATCGTTTTCAGCTCGTAATGATAAGGCGAATGATTGCCATCGGCGCTGTCCAAGCTGCCGTCACCCAGCGCATGTTTGGCAATAAACAGGATACGCAGATCTTTACGCGCTTCGGCGGTCAGTCGGGTGGGGTTTGCCATGATTATTCCCTCGGGCAGTAAGTAAGACGCCGCTCTTAATCGCTTTGCCGATTTTCGCAATTTCCTATTTGCCGGCGTCCGACTATAGACTGTGCGAACACCAACCGCCGAAGGACACCATTTTGGCCTTTGACCATGATTCGACGCTCGCTGACTTGATGACCCAAGGTGGCGATGCACGCATTGTCCTTGATCCCCAAACTCGGCTGAACCGCTATAGCAGCGGTCCCTATGCACGCGATGTGCTGGCGTTGGCATCGTCCACAGCGAATGATTTGAGCGCGGATGCTGCGGTCTTTCTGCGCGAGAAATATGGTGCGGATGCCGCGAGCCTGAATTCTGGCGCTCGCTATGCCGATGCGTTGGAGCAGAGCCGGGCGCAGATCCGAAGCGCCTATAATCTGTCCGACGATATCGATATTTTCTTCGCGCCATCGGGTACGGACCTTGAATATGTGCCTTTGTTTGCCAGCGCAGGTAAAAGCACGCACGGCGTCTCCAACCTGTTGCTTGGTGCAGACGAAGTTGGCTCAGGCTGCATCCACAGTGCTGCCGGGCGCTACTTTGCCAACGAAACCGCATTGGGTACACCAGTCGCACCTGGGCACCCGGTCGAGGACATGGTCCCCGTCGAGATGGGGGATTTTCCCGTGCGCGACGCGATGGGCACAGCCTTTGATGGTCCCACCATTGCAGCCCAGATGGGGCCAAAGATCGCCGACGCGCTCTCGGATGGCCTGCATCCTTTGGTCCATATTGTCCATGGATCGAAAACTGGATTGGTGCTGCCGCATCTGGACGAAATCGACGCATTAATTGCGCGCTTTGGCACCTCGGTCAGCTTCGTCGTCGATGCGTGTCAGGCGCGGATTACAACGCCTGCGATTCATGATTATCTGGATCGCGGCATTATAGTTTTCCTGACCGGATCAAAGTTCATGGGCGGACCTCCGTTTAGCGGTTTTGCTCTGTTGCCAGCTGGGATGGCAGCGAACGCAGCTCCGTTGCCAGCTGGGGCAAAGCAGATTTTTCGTCGAGCCGAAGTACCAATGAACTGGTCGGGACGCGCGGCACTGGATGACAGTGGCAATGCCGGATTGGCTCTGCGATTGTCTGCGTCGTTGTTTGAACTGGAACGTTTTCAGAAATTATCGATTGCCGAAGTATCTCGCGTGGTTAGCGGCTTCACGGCGGCCACCGACAAACTCGCGGCAATGCTTAAGGTGCGCAAAGTTTCTGCTGCTGCGCCTAGTGAAGCAGGCGAACCCGCCAGTCACCCGATAGAGATGCAGACTTTGGTCACGCTTGATCTGTGCCATGACCAAATGGGAAATCAGGTTCGAAACTTTGATTTCGATGACGCAACGGCAATCCACAAATCCTTGATTGGGCAGAACATACGCCTGGGCCAACCGGTAAAATGCGTAAAGCTAAAGGATGATCGCTGGGGTGCGACAGTCCGAATCGGAATTTCCATGCCGCAACTGGTTGGGCTTGCGGCGCATAATGATGCAGAAATTGCTACGTCATTTGACGAGATGATGCGCCGGATTGCGGAGTCCCTTACGATGCTGTTGGAAAACTCCGGCCGACCGGCTTGATGCAAAGAAAAAAGGCGGCCCCCGAAAGGACCGCCTCTTCTTTGCCTAACAGGCCGGAACCACTCGATACGGGGTTCCGTGCATGTTCGATTAACGTTTGGAGAACTGGAAGCTCTTACGCGCTTTCGCTTTGCCGTATTTCTTACGTTCGACAACGCGGCTGTCGCGAGTCAGAAAGCCTTCGGCTTTGACGGCGCTGCGCAGCAACGGTTCAAACTTTGACAATGCCTGAGCAATGCCGTGCTTTACGGCACCAGCCTGGCCAGACAGACCGCCGCCTTTGACAGTGGCGACAATGTCGTACTGCTCAACGCGCTCTGTCACCGTGAACGGCTGGTTGATAACCAGACGCAATGTTGGGCGTGCAAAATACACTTCCTGATCGCGGCCATTGACGGTGATTTTGCCGGTGCCAGGCTTTAGCCATACGCGAGCAACAGCGTCTTTACGACGGCCGGTTGCATAGGAACGACCCTGTGCATCAACTTCTTTTTCACGGATCGGCGCTGCAGGACCGGTAGGGGCTGCGGGAGCATCGGTGCCGAGTGCGTTCAGGTCAGCGAGTGTTTCTACGGTTTCGGACATTATGCACCCACCTTATTCTTGCGGTTCATCGAAGCGATATCCAGCATTTGTGGCTTTTGCCCGTCATGCGGATGCTCTGTGCCATTATACAGGTGTAACGCGCGCATTTGAGCACTGCCCAACGCACCGCGGGGAACCATGCGCTCGACAGCTTTTTCCAAAACACGTTCAGGAAAACGGCCTTCAAGGATTTTTCCGGCTGCAACGCCTTTGATGCCGCCAGCATAGCCCGTGTGACGATAATAGATTTTATCGGTCAGCTTTTTGCCGGTGAAACGCACCTTGTCGGCATTGATGACGACAACATGGTCGCCGCAATCGACGTGCGGTGTGTAGCTTGGTTTATGTTTACCGCGTAGGATATTGGCGATGATTGTGGCAACACGGCCTACAACCAGACCATCGGCATCAATAACATGCCAGGCCTTTTCGACATCCTGTGGGCGGATTGATTTCGTGACTTTGGACAGCGTTTTCATAATCGCGCCTGTTCGAACCTTCCGATAGGGATTGAGAGCTGCTAAGACGAATCTAGACAGCGGATGGGCGCTATTGGAGCGTGCTTTGTGATTCGTCAAGCAAAAGCGGTGGTTTTGGGGCGGGTAAAATAATACCCTATGCAGAAATCTGTGCTTGCACCCAGTCCGAAAAAGGCTGGATGCTGCTCGTTGCGGCGATAGCGATAATCGGCGGCGCATGATAACGGTGCAGCTGGGCTATGCGACCAACAGCTTGATCGGCAAGGGATCGGCTGGTTTTGAAGAATACCGGATGTTCCTCGGTCGTTGTAATGTCATCAGCGGTCTGAAAATAGGATATTGCCGGTGCAAAGCGGCTGGCACTGGCGATCAGCTTTTCATCCAACAAGGCCCGGCAGCAGTCATGCGCTTCGCCCGCGTTGGGGAACAGGCTGTAGATCAGCACCACGTCGGTCATTTTTTTGGTCCCCGTCATTCAGTTGCTGTCCCAACCGGTGCGCACCCCAGACTGTGGTGGCAACGACCAGCGCGCCGACTGCTTGGTGCAGCACGGCAAGGACAATGTTCATGCCGGTCATTACGGTGGCAATCCCTAACAATATCTGCACACCAAGGGCTGAATGGATCGAAATACTAATCAATCTCGCATTATTTTTCCGTATTTTACGTGCCATCAGGATCAACGCACCGACGACAGCCAACGCCCACCAGCGGTGTAGGAAGTGGATCAAATACGGGTCGTGGCTCAAGGCGTAGCCAATGCCCTGACCCCATTCGATGCCATCGGGCCACAGCTTTTCATTCATCAACGGCCAGCTGTTCGAAACATAACCAGCGTTGAGCCCTGCAACCCAAGCGCCAAGCAGCAACTGGATAAACAGGACAGCAAATATGGTTGCGCTATAGCCTGTTAGCTTGGCCGGGCGCGCTGCGGAGTTGTTAGCCAAAGCCCTTAAATCCAGAGCAGTCCAGATCAGGCCTCCCAAAATCACCAATGCTGTCAACAGATGAGCAGCAAGCCGAAAATGGCTTACATCGGTACGGGCATCCAGACCGGAGGCGACCATCCACCACCCGATTGTCCCTTGCATCCCGACCAACATTACCAAAGCGAAAACGCGCATAGTATAGCCTTTTGGGAGCTTTTGGCGTAGCATAAACCATAGGAACGGCAAAGCTAACGCAAGGCCAATAACACGCCCCAATAAGCGATGGATCCATTCCCAAAAATAGATGAATTTGAACTCCGCTAACGTCATCCCAGCGGGGCCGTTTATTTCAACATATTCAGGGATTTTTTTATAGAGTTCGAACTCGCCAATCCATTGCGCTTCATTCAGAGGCGGGATGGCCCCCAGTAACGGCTTCCATTCGGTGATGGAAAGGCCGGATTCGGTCAGCCTGGTTATCCCGCCGACAACAACAATACAAAAAACGAGAGAGGCTACGCTCAAAAGCCAAAAAACGAGCTTTGCGTGAATCGATTTGAGCATAGTGGCCATATGGTTCGGCTGAGCTCTGTGCGCAAGCATGGGTTTTCGCCGGTAACAGCAAAATATTGCGCTGCACTAACAGCGGTCTATAATTAGTTACACTAAGTTACACACTGAACGCCTTTCGTTACGGGTAAAATCGTCTAAATCGCAATTGATAAATGCGCCGACGCGTAATTTTGCGTCGCGCACACAAAACCCTATTTACGATGGAGTCTTCCTTATGAGCAGCACGTTCCGCGGCTCGCTGTCCACTGTGCCGCAAGGTCAGATTATCGATTTTGAAACGGCAGAGCTGCGCCGACTGCCGTTTCAAAACAGCCTCTTTTTATGGGTCAAAGGCGACTTACCGGCCAGCGGCTTTGATGCCCGGCTGGCTCCGCGTATTTATAAAGGCGGGCGCCCTGAATATTGGGCGATCGATGTAGCGGCTTTTTCCCGCCTCGTTGCAGCCAACGACCGCGACGATACATCTGATGATCTGACATTTGAACGATCAGTTTCATTAAGTGGGATTACAGGGACCAAAGGCGTGAGAGTGATCGGTGCAAACCGGACGCAGCAAATCGAGATTGACGGCGAGGCCTTTTAGGGTCGCACCTCGCTGTCGTGGGGCGGGGGCAGGCCGGATGTGCACACACTGTGCAGACGGCCTGTCACCAAACCTGTTATCGTATGACCGTTTCTGTCAGC
>JANOTI010000076.1:0-3123 GCA_031416255.1 Sphingomonadales bacterium
CGCGTCGGCATTGGGGTACTCGTCATGTCATTCTCTCCTTACAGAGAGCTCGCGCGGCGTTGGGACCGCGTGGCCCGAAGCCGCGTTTAAAGGCGGCCCCGGGAATGTCAATGCAGCATCAGTACCCTGATTTACGGAAAAGCACTTGGCCACGCTTTGCGACGTAAAGCTTTTCAAGGCTAACCGGATGGAAATAGGCCTCGACGCGGTCGCCTTCGGGAGTGGTGCCATAGACCTCATAGCATCCGCCATCGACCTTTGCTTTGCGCACGACCCAGCCTTCTTTGACCAGCTTGGCTTTCAGCGTATCTTGGGTTTTCCAACCAGATACAGGACCTGCCTTGCACTTGATTGCGCCGGTGGCTGACGCGGGGGTTGCCGCGAAGCTAAGCGCCGCTGCGGCAGCGAGGACGGAGAGGGAAACGATACGCATAGTCATATTCCTTTGCTTTGAACTTTGGAGGCGAAAAAGGGTTTCGCAAAAACAGCGATCCATAAAAGGATAAGCGGTGCGAAGTGAATGATCGCTGCACGATAATCATTGTCGACCCAGAACCAGTGGAGGATTGTCAGCACAGCGGCGGCATAGACCAGCCGCTGTATGGACTTCCAGTTGGATCTTAGCGCGTGCATCGCTGCATCGTTGCTGGTCAATGCAACCGGCACAAATACCAGCATCGCGGCCCATGCCGTCCAAATGCCAGGCGTCAACCATTCGGCAAGGATGTCGTCCAGATTGCCCATGTCGATCACGTAAAAGATCGTGTGCAGTACAGCATATGCAAATGCGCTAACGCCAAGTGCACGCCGCCTAGCCAGCAACCATTTGAGCCACGGCTTTGGTCCAATGACCGCCGCCAATGGGCCAAGCATCATCGCGATAATCATCAACCGCGCGGAAAACTCGCCCGTTGGGTGCAGCATATCGATGCTGTCGATGGCCCCGCGCCAATAACCGTAAAGCAGTATCAGCGCCGGTATTGATAGCAGCAGCCAGAACAGAGGCTTCTTATTGAGAATCGTTCGCATAATTTCGGCTAGTCCAAGCGGCGTTATCGGTCAAGCCTCTGCTGCGTTTACGCTTCATTAACCATAACTCACCAAAAGATTACACATGGCACGCACAGCATCCATCCTGCTTCTTGCTTTACTGGTCACCGCTTGTAGCGGGGGCAAGGGGCGCGATGTGGTGCAGCGTTCCAACGATGCCTTTAAAAGCGAACCGGCGCAGCAGTGCTTGTCGGCGCTAAAGGCCAACAACGTGCAGTACGCTCCTCTCCCCAATCAAAGCTTCGGCGGCGGTTGTCAGACTATCGACACCGTCAAACTCATGCGTTTTTCAACTGAGGCCAGCAATCTGGGCGCGATGACATGTCCGCTGGCTGCATCGTTCACCGCGTGGGCCAAACACGCTGTAGCCCCTGCTGCGCGGCAGTATCTAGGATCTGACGTGGTCCGGATTGAAACATTCGGCACCTACAACTGCCGCAACGTTAACGGCGCACGATCCGGCAAATTGTCCGAACATGCTTACGGAAATGCTGTTGATGTCGCGGCTTTCATATTGAAGGACGGACGCCGCGTTTCTGTTTTGAACGGCTGGACCGGCAAAGCCAACGAACGCGCTTTCCTGCGCCGACTGCACGAATCGGCGTGCAAGCGTTTCGGCACTGTACTTGGCCCCAATTACAATTCGGCCCATGCCAATCATTTCCATTTCGACATGGGTAAAACGATGAAGGATGGCTCGACTTATTGCCGATAGGCGTGGCAATTCGCGCCAGACTCGCTATTTAGCGGGTATGACAAAAAAAGATTTGAAAGACCGGCACTTTTACAAAGCCAAGCAAGAAGCCAAGTTCGCCAAGGACCTGGCCCCCGTAACACCCCAAACCCAAAGCAAGTCGTATAAGCTGGCGTTTCAGGATAATGAATTCCTGCTGCGCGAAGAACTTCGCCCTGTGCGGTTCCAATTGGAATTGCTGAAACCCGAAATGCTGTTGGACGAGGCTGGCATTGCATCGATGCTGGTGATTTATGGTTCAGCGCGGATACCGGAACCTGATGCGGCAAATGCTTTGATCGCCACAGCCACCGACGAACGCAGCAAAATCATTGCCGAGCGTTTGCAGGAGAAATCGCGTTATTATGATGAATCGCGCAAGCTGGCCCAAATTGCCAGTAAATGCGGCGTGAAGGATGCTGGCGGCAACCGGCATTTCGTTGTGTGTTCAGGCGGTGGTCCCTCGATCATGGAAGCAGCCAATCGCGGTGCGCAGGATGTTGGTGCGGAAAGCGTTGGCCTGAACATCGTGCTACCCCATGAACAGGCACCCAATATCTACGTAACGCCCGAGCTGAGCTTCCAGTTCCATTATTTCGCTTTGCGCAAGATGCATTTCCTGCTGCGCGCGCGCGCCGTCGCGGTTTTCCCCGGCGGTTTTGGAACCTTTGATGAATTTTTCGAACTGCTGACACTTGTTCAAACAGGCAAGGTCGAAAAAATGCCAATCGTGTTGTTCGGTAAATCATTTTGGGAACGTGTGATCAATTTTGAGGAATTGATGCTCGAAGGCGTCATCAGCCCCAAGGATCTGGATCTTTTCAAATTCGTCGAAACCGCCGAGGAAGCATGGGCTGAGATTGCGGCGTTTTATGAGTTGGAAGAGCGTGGGTGAGGCTGGAGAGCTTTCGTGGTGAGTGGTATCACTAGAACCAGTTTGTGCTGAGTAGGTGCAGAGCCCGCAGGGCGAAGTGCCGTATCGAAGTACCGAGGGCGCCAACAAACCCTTCGATACGGCACTTCCCCTTCGACAGGCTCAGGGTCAGCACCTACTTAGGGCAAACGGATTGAGTGCCATTCAGGGCAGAATCCTATTTCTGCGCCTTCAAATACTCAATCAAAGCCTTGCGTTCATCGGCATCACTAATGCCTGAAAAGGACATTCTCGTTCCAACTACGGCTTTGCGCGGGTTTTCAAGATAAGCGTCAAGCGCAGCTTCGTCCCAAACACCACCCTTGGCCTTCATTGCTGCGGAATAGGCAAAGCCGTCCGCTCCACCAACCGCACGACCCACAATGGCATGCAGGTTTGGCCCGATGCTGTTGCGTCCGCCTTTGTC
>JANOTI010000077.1:0-8068 GCA_031416255.1 Sphingomonadales bacterium
GACGATGCCAGGCTTTAAATCTGCGCCTCGACAGCGCGCTGACGGATGATTCTGATCGATACATCTATCTGGGCGGACCATTTTGACAGAACCGACGATCGGTTGGTAGACTTGGGCAATGCAGGATATATCCGCACGCACCCCTATGTGGTTGGCGAATTGTCAGCGGGTAATTTACGACCGTGGGAGAACACGGTTGCGGCTCTGCGCGCCCTCCCGTCGACGCCTGTTTTATCCGACGATGCCTTTTGCGATTTTATTCAGAACCGAAAGCTAATGGGATCGGGATTATCCTTTGTCGATATTCATATCCTTGCCTCAGCAATTGATCGTCAATGGCAGCTTTGGACGCGCGACAAAAAACTTGCGGTCAAAGCTGCCGAATTAAACTGTAGCTACTTGCCTTAATTTCCAGCCCGGCTCTTATCGCGAATTGCCCGAAACTCGTCACCTTCGTTCCAGTTCGGCCAAGCATCGGTCATCGCCAGTGCACGGCCTACGCGGTAGTACAGTTTCAGATCAGCCATGACGCCGGACCAATCCCATTTTTCGTCATATTCGTCGCCGGGTGCGTGATAACGGTTCTTTTCATAATCCTCAGCAGCGGCCTTTGCGGCTTCCTTGCCTCCGGTAATCAGATCATCGCCGCCTTCGAAATACACCATCGGCACGCCCAATTTGGCGAAACTGAAATGGTCGGAGCGGTAGTAAAAACCTTTTTCAGGGGTCGGTTCCATTTCCGGCGTGCGCCCTTCGGCCTTTGCAGCGGCGTTCAGATAGCCATCAAGTTCCGACTTGCCCATGCCGATCACCGTCAGGTTCTTGGCAGGTCCCGCTAGCGAGAACGCATCCATATTCACCCCACCAACGGTTTGGTTGAGCGGGAAGACGGGGTTTTCCGCGTAGTATTTCGACCCAAGCAAACCGGATTCTTCGGCAGTTACTGCAAGGAACACGAGGCTACGATCCGGTGCTCCGGCGGATTTGTGTCCTTCGGCCAGTGCAACCAACGCCGCGCTGCCCGTGGCGTTATCAATCGCGCCGTTGCAAATATCGTCGCCAGCAACGGGGGTGCAGCGACCCAAATGATCCCAATGTCCGGTATAAAGGACATATTCGTCAGGTCGTTTCGCGCCCTTTAACAGGCCAACGACATTCTTGCTCATCTTGCGCGCAATGTCGTTATCAAAGCTAAGCGAAGCGGTGAGGTTCAGCGGAACTGACTTAAAGCCCTTTACCTTGGCCGCTGCCATTTGCTTGTCGAGGTCTTGCCCAGCGGCGGCAAAAATTTCTTTCGCAACGCTCTTTTGGATCCAGCCATTGGCCGCTGTCTGGCTTGCGCCTGCATCTTTGGACTGCGCCAAAAACTGCGTTCCGGTCCAGCTGCTGTTGACCACGTTCCAGCCATAAGCCGCTGGCGCGTCGTCGTGGATAATCAAAACAGCCGCCGCACCTTGGCGCGCGGCTTCCTCGTATTTATAAGTCCAGCGACCGTAATAGGTCATCGCTTTGCCGCCAAATTCGCCGGTCAAATTCTTTGCGTCAAAATCGGGGTCGTTCACCATAACAACAACGGTTTTGCCTTTCACATCGACGCCCGCATAATCGTCCCAGCCCTTTTCAGGGGCGACGATGCCGTGGCCGACAAAGACCATCTCGCTCATATCGACTTTGGTTTGCGGCGTTTCGCGATAGGTGCCGATCACATACTCGCTGCCATAGGCAAACGACATTGCTTTACCTGCTTTGTCCGCAACGCTTAGCGCCGAGACGTTCTTCGCTGTGATTTCCACCAAAGGCACGTCCTGCGTCCAGCTGCCTTTATTGCCTGGCTCAAGACCGGCCGCTTTGAATTTTTCGATCAGATAGGCGACGGTCTTCACTTCGCCAGCCGAACCCGGCGCACGGCCTTCGTAACTGTCGAGGGAAAGCTCTTTAGTCACATCCTTCATCGTCTGTTCGGATAAGGCCGGAACAGTCATTTCGGGGGCAGCAACCGGGGCTGCGGCGGCAGGCGTATCCTCTACCTTTTTACAGGCGGACAGCGATAGGCACGATATCAAAGCAAGCGTTAAAATGCGCATGGATTGTCTCCTCAATACAGACCTGCTTCTCTGCCACGGGGCACGATACTTCTCAAACGATTTTAGCTTAGGTGCAAAACGCGACGTTGTTCGCTTGCATCCTACAAATTTCCCGATAAATATTGCCTATAATATAACGAAAGTAATTCTATGATCCGGCCAGCATTTTTTCTTATTGCTTTATTGTCGTCAACTTCGCTCTACGCACAGACAAAAAGCGCAGCAGAGGCCTTTGGTAAAAGAGAGGGCGTCGAAGATATCTCGCTTTCGCCAGACGGAACGAAAATCGCCTACATCGAACCGGCGCTTGGACAGGGCAACCGCCTGTTCACAGTCGATCTGGTCGGCAGCCAAGTACCCAAAGCGGTCTTGTCGGCAAGTGGTGACCCCGAAAGGTTGAACGATTGCGATTGGGTGTCGAACGCGCGGTTGGTTTGCCGGATATACGCAGTGTCCGAAATCGCGGGTGAGCGCATCAGCGCAACGCGGATTATCGCAATCAACATCGATGGCAGCAACATGAAAACGCTGAGCAAGAGACAGGGTCAAAATGCAGACCGGTTTGCCTATTCCGGCGGTGAAGTAATCGATTTTTTGCCCGGTGATGACGGAGCAGTATTGATGGGACGCGAATATGTGCCCGAGTCTGCCACTGGTACGTTGATGGCAAAGGATGAGGACGGTTACGGCGTCGATCGGATCGACACCAATAAAGTCACATCCAAACGCGTGGTAAAGCCTAGCAAATTTGCGATGGATTATATCAGCGACGGCGCGGGCAATGTCCGCGTCATGGCGTCGCAGGTGCAGGACGGGGCCTATGACAGCGGACGTCGCAAATATTTTTACCGCGCATTGGCGGGCGGTGACTGGGAATTTCTCAGCGAATACGACCGTAAAACCGACACCGGTTTTTTGCCGGTTGCAGTCGATCCGGCCGAGAACGTCGCTTACGGCTACGAGAAGCTGGACGGGCGGTTTGCACTTTATAAGGTAAAGCTAGAGGCGGACCTCACCAAAACTTTGGTTTATGCGCGCGATGATGTTGACGTTGACGGCCTGATTACACTTGGTCGTCAAAACAAGATCGTCGGGTTAAGTTTTGCAACGCAAAAGCGACAGGCGATCTATTTCGATCCGGAATTGGCAAAGTTGGCTAAGTCCCTTTCAAAGGCGCTGCCGGACACGGGTATGATTAGCTTTGGCGGATTAAGCGCCGATGGCAACAAAGTGGTCGTCGGGGCATGGAGTGACACCAATTCGGGGCAGTATTATTTGTATGACAAAGCCGCCGGTAGTGTCAGTCCATTGTTTGCCGCACGACCGGAAATGGAACCGTTTAAGCTGGCGCAAGTTAAATCGGTGATGGCAAAGGCCGCCGATGGCACGGGTATCCCTGCCTATCTTACGCTGCCAGTAGGATCGACAGGCAAAGGTCTGCCAACCATTGTTATGCCGCATGGTGGGCCGAGCGCACGCGACGAATGGGGTTTTGACTGGCTGGCGCAATATTACGCCAATCGTGGCTTTGCTGTCCTGCAACCCAATTATCGCGGCTCCAGTGGCTATGGCGATGGTTGGTATCAAAACAACGGCTTTCAAAGCTGGAAAGTAGCAGTCGGCGATGTGAACGACAGCGGACGCTGGTTGGTGGCCGAAGGTATTGCTGATCCGGAAAAGCTCGCGATTGTTGGCTGGTCTTATGGTGGTTATGCCGCGTTGCAGTCGGTAGTGCTTGACCCCGATTTGTTCAAAGCGATTGTCGCGATTGCGCCGGTCACTGATCTGGCCAAGCTGAAAGAGGAAAGCCGCGGCTACACCAATTACCGCGTCGTTGGCGATTTCATTGGCACTGGTCCGCATATTATGGACGGCTCACCCGCGCGCAATGCCAGTAGGTTTAAAGCACCAGTCGCACTCTTCCATGGCGATCTCGATCTGAATGTAGGAATATTCCAGTCGCGCTTAATGGCAGACCAGCTGCAAGGAGCCGGAAAGCCTGTTGAGCTGACTGTCTATCCCAAGCTTGATCACGGGTTAGAGGATAGCGCAGTGCGTGCCGATATGCTGGCGAAAAGCGATGCATTTTTGCGCAGAGTGTTGGGGTTGGCGGAGCCCAAATGAAAAAGGCGGACCGTTTGGCCCGCCTTTTCCGTTTCGTTATGGATCGAAGTGATTAGAACTTCACGCCGATGCCAACGCCTGCGGCGTTCAGATCGGTGCCGTTGAAAAAATAGCGGCGATATTCGACTTTGCCGTACATCTTGTCGGAAAAACTGTACTGATAACCGACAGCGGCGTTGAACTCTTCAGTTTCGTTCACTTCATACGCGCCGCCAACATACAAACGGCCTTTGTCGCCAGTCTTGATGCCGATGCGACCGCCTACATTGACAAGGTCTGCGCCGTCAAAGTTGGTGTCGTACGATACTTCGGGGCCGGCAAATACGGTTTCACCAAGGTCAAAGTCATAGCCAGCAGCGACGCCTGCAAATGCGTCTTCGGAACCACCGCCCCAACCGATGGCACCACGTCCTTCGATACGGCCTTCGCCCGCTGCCATTGCAGGGGTGGTTGCCATCGCAGCTACGGCTGAAGCCAGAATGATGAATTTTTTCATTTTATTATGTCCTTGTCTTAAGGGAGAGTCTCCACTGAGTGGAGGCAGGACAAATAACTTTGGCTATCTTTCTGGTTTATGAATGAAGCACAGCATCGATATAATATGTCGCCATAGAGTTGTATTATTGCAACAGTGTCGCGGTGTTTTTTCGACGAACAGCTGGATAGCGGATGCAAAAAAGGCGACCATAAAGGCCGCCTTCTTGGTATTCGATCTGAACCGATTAACGCGAATAGAATTCGACGACCAGATTGGGTTCCATTTTGACAGGATAAGGGACTTCATCCAGCGTCGGTACGCGGATGAAAGTCACTTTGTCATTGCCATCGGGGCTGACATATTCTGGAATGTCGCGTTCGGCTAGGCCCTGCGCTTCGATAACCAGCGCCATTTCCTTGGCCTTGTTACCGAGCGAGATTACCGAACCTACATCAACGTGGCGGCTTGCGATATTGCACTTTACGCCGTTGACACGGATGTGGCCGTGGCTCACGAGCTGACGCGCGGCAAAAATCGTCGGAACAAATTTGGCGCGATAGACGATCATGTCGAGGCGACTTTCGAGCAAACCAATCAGGTTTTGCGACGTATCGCCCTTCATGCGGTTACCTTCTTGGTATGCACGCTTGAACTGCTTTTCGGTAATATCGCCGTAATAGCCTTTCAGCTTTTGCTTCGCGCGCAGCTGGATCCCGTAATCGGAAACTTTGCTTTTGCGGCGCTGACCGTGCTGGCCTGGGCCATATTCACGCTTGTTAACGGGTGACTTGGGGCGACCCCAAATGTTTTCGCCCATCCGACGATCAAGTTTATACTTCGAGCTTGTGCGCTTCGTCATGAGACAAAGTCCTTTCAATTGCGTGTGTCCCAAAATTTGGGAGGATAACTATTCCGGGACCGCGCGACACCCGCAAAGGAATGCCGGACACCTGCTTCACCGGAGTGCAGGGTCAATTACGGAAGAACGCGCCATTAACGGCACGCGAATTAAAGTCAAGTGTTGTCGCTTAGAGCGGGTGGGTCAGCCGTTCGGAAAAGATGTGGTGCGTTGAATTCTATCGACCTCTCGGCGGGATTCCGCAGCCAAACCATCCCATTCGGCTTTGGTGCGGCAGGTCTTTTTTACACGCACCATCGAGCCAATTTGCTTTTCACGCTTGCAGATTCTCTTTTCCGCCGACGCTTCAGTAGCAGTAGCTACGACTGGGGTGGCTGATGACAGTAAAGCCGCGGACACGATTGTCAGGATCATCATCGGGTTTCCCTTTGTATATTGATAATTGCTTTTGGGTAATGCACCGCAAGTTCGATAGCCAGTTCATTTCGATAAACGGCATAAATTTAGGTCTGTATTCATACTCCACTACAATCGGCTCGACATTGCACTGTGCTATACCTAAACGCGCGATCAATGACTGCTAAACTGCCCACACACACTTCTCAGCACCCCGAACTCTGTCAAACGATGGCAGAAGTAAGGGCAGGGGTTGACGACATCGACCGGGCGTTGATCGCCCTTCTTGTTCGCCGCTTTCGTTATATGGACGCAGCTGCGCGTATCAAGCCGACCCGCGATGCTGTGCGTGACGAAGATCGCAAATCGCAAGTGATCGACAATGTGCGACGCGAAGCTGTCGCTAACGGGCTTCCAGCTGATGTGATAGGATATCTGTGGGACGTCTTGGTCGAAGGCTCGATTGCTTATGAGCTAGACCGTTGGGAAAGCAGGAACGCCTAAACGCTTAGCGTGCCATGTCAAATCATCCGCCGGTTATTGCGCCGCCCTTTGATTTGATGCCAACTTCCTGACCATCTTCACCAACAGCCCATTCTTCCTCGGTTTTGCAGACACGTTTTGCAATGCGGCTGCCGGTGATGCCAGAATTGCTTTTGCAGATCTTTTTAGGCTTCTTTTTCTTTGCTGGTTGTGGCGCGGCTTCTGAATCCGCAGCAAAGGCGGAAACAGCCATCGATGATGCACCAACAGCAAGCATCAACGCGAAAGTTAGGGTTTTGGACATTCATTTTTTCCTTTTAACGGGTTAATGTCCGAATAAGGCGACTTTAGCGAAAATCAATCCGGCTTGCGATGTCGTTTGTCGAAAGCGCTCAATACTCCGCGCAACGTGCGGACCTCTAGGCTGTTCCAACCGGGCTTGGTGAGCAGATTGCGCAGAGTCTGTTTGGTCGCGGTCATGCGTTCCGGCGGGAAGAAATAGCGCCGCACCTCCAACTGGCCAAACAGATGCTCGATCATGCCGTCAAGTTCACCTTGGGGTGCAGGCGGATCGATATCGACTTTGGGCGGGCTTTTCAGCTGCTGATGCTTTGACCATTCATAGGCGCACAATATGACGGCCTGCGCCAGATTGAGCGAGGCGAATTCGGGGTTGATTGGCACCGTGATGATCGCGCGCGCCATTGCGACTTCATCCATATCGAGGCCGGAACGTTCTGCACCCAACAGGATCGCACTGCGAGCAGGAGCAGTGACGATTTCGCTCGCGGCCTCTGCGGGGGTTAGTACGGGCTTTGTCACGCCTCGTTTGCGCACAGTTGTGGCGTACACATGGCTAATATCCGCAACGGCCTCTGCCAGCGTGTCAAACACCCGCGCCTTTTCCAGCACTATGTCTGCGCCAGACGCAGCAGGGCCAGCATCGGGATTGGGCCAGCCATCACGCGGGGCAACCAACCGCATTTCGGTTAACCCGAAATTCAACATGGCGCGCGCCGCTTTGCCGATGTTTTGGCCTAGCTGGGGGCGGCATAGGATGATGATGGGGGCGGTGGTAGTGGCAAGGCCCTTCGATACGCGCACCTCACCTCCGCTTGCGCTGCGGTTCGGCACCCTACTCAGGGCAAAGGGGTTTGGTATGGTTTCTTGTTCCTCTAAATCCGCACTTGCGACAAACGGGTCTGGAATAGGTCCTAGTCCCCCAGCACCCGTTTGCCCTGAGTAGGTGCTGAGCGCATGCGAAGTGCCGTATCGAAGGGTTTCTGGGCCCGCGTTACCGAAATCCTTTTTTGCCAAGCGCTGGATTGCGGCAAAGTCCCCCCGCACCAAACCCGCCTTTTTACCCTTCGACCAACTCTTAATCTTACGCTCTGCTTCCAGTGCATCCAGCCGAGTTTGAAAATTCTCCGACCAAACGAGCTCCAACGGGCGTTTGCGAAATGTATAGCAGTTACGAAAATGACCGTCGTGATGTTCAGCGACACGCCGGTCCAGATCGTCGGTATGTCCGGTATAGTAGCTGCCGTCAGCGCATTTAAATATGTAAGTCCAAAATGCCATATTAGTTTTGTGCGTCCTTCGATACAGCACTTCGCATACGCTCAGCACCTACTCAGGACAAGC
>JANOTI010000078.1:0-31449 GCA_031416255.1 Sphingomonadales bacterium
CAGCGAACCCGAATTGATCGAGGTTGATGTCGAGGCGCGTGTGCGCAAAGTCGCGGTGCCTTCGTTCGTCTCGCCAGCGTCTGCTGAAACAGCCGCGGGAAATACCAACGCATTGGCGCGACAGATCGCTGAGGTTATTGCCTCTGACCTTCGCGGGTCTGGCCTGTTTGAACCCATCGGGCCATCGGGGCTGCGCGCGATTACGCTGGGCGAGGTCACCGCGCCGCAATATGATTATTGGCAAGGCCGCAACGCGGATCAGCTGATCGAAGGTTTTATCCGAGCAGGCGCGGACGGCAATCTGACCGTGGGTTGCTATCTCTATGATCTTGGCACGACACAAGAAGTCACGCGTTTGGGCTTTGTTGTCCCGCCGCGTGACTGGCGGCGGGCGGCGCATAAATGTGCCGATGCGATCTATTCGAAACTTACCGGAGAACTGCCGTTCTTTGACAGCCGCATTGCCTATATTGCCGAGACGGGCCCCAAGGGTAAACGCGTTAAGCGGCTGGCGATTATGGATTCCGATGGGGCGAACCACCGCTTTATCACTAACGGCCAAGCCACTGCGCTGACACCGCGTTTCTCGCCCAATTACAAATCTATCCTGTATCTTAGCTATCAAGACGGCAATCCGCGCATCTATGTCTATGATGTCGATAGCGGGCGGCAGCGGCTGATTACCGCGTCGAAAAATCCTACTTTCGCCCCGCGCTGGTCGCCTGATGGCAAGACGATCCTGTATTCCATGGCGGTCGGCGGGAACACCGATGTTTATAAAATCGCGGTTGAGGGCGGCACGCCCGTACGCCTTACCACCGCACCCGGCATCGACGTTGGTGGCAGTTTTTCGCCCGATGGCAGACAGGTTGTATTTGAAAGCGACCGCGGCGGCAATCAGCAAGTCTATGTGATGTCAGCCGATGGCGCGAACCAAAAACGGATCAGCTTTGGTGCTGGCCGCCATGCGACGCCCGAATGGAGCCCGCGCGGCGACCTGATTGCCTTCACGCGAATCGCCGGTGATTTCCGGGTTGGGGTGATGAGCCCCGATGGGTCTGGCGAACGGATGCTGACTGACAGCTGGCAGGATGAGGCGCCGACTTGGGCGCCCAATGGCCGAGTCATCCAGTTCTTTCGTACAGAGAAGAACAGTGGTAAAACAAGCATCTGGCAAGTCGATTTGACTGGACGGAATGAGCGTAAGCTGCCGACCCCGGTTGATGGATCGGACCCTGCATGGGGACCAGTGCTGCCGTAGGTATTCTAAGTTCGCGGGGCGAAGTGAAGGAGAAGACGATGAAAATGCAAATGAAAACTCTCGCTTTGGTGCTGCTGGCGACCACAGCCCTTGCCGCATGTGGCAAGAAAAAGATCGAAGACATTCCGCCACAGGCCGACAACACCGATTATGGTACGCCGCAGGATAATGGAGGTGATACCGCTGGTCAGATTCTTCCGGGCAGTCAGGAAGATTTCCTTGCCGCTGTTGGCATGGATGGCGACCGTATCTTTTTTGATACCGACAAGTTCAATGTCGATACCGCCGATCAGGCGACACTTCAGGCGCAGGCGCAATGGCTTGCGCGCTATCCCAACAAACGGATTGTGATCGAGGGCCATTGCGACGAACGCGGCACGCGAGACTATAACCTGGCGCTTGGCGAACGCCGCGCCAATGCCGCGAAAAACTATCTCGCGTCCCTTGGTGTAGATGCGTCGCGCATCCAAACCGTCAGCCACGGCAAAGAAAAGCCCGCCGCAGAGGGTTCAAACGAGCAAGCCTGGGCGATCAATCGCCGCGCTGTGACTATTACGGTGTTGTAGCCGCTGTACGGTAAGGCACGAAATCCCCCAGCACGCAGAACGGGCCGGGAATGCCGCCAATGCGGTCCACCAGTTTGATGATGTCACCGCGGCATTGCTGGCTGCCGAATTGCTCGGTGACCATGATGTCGCGGTCGCTTGCAAGGCCAGGGCAAGATGACTTTAGGCGGTTTTGATACACCAGCCTGCCGGACACTTTATACAGCAGCATATCGTCGCTGACGCGAATGATATTGGTATTTTGCACGCTGGAAATGCACCTGACGGCCTCGCCTGCATCTTTCCCGCGGATTTGCTCTTGCAGCAATTTTGATTGCTTTTCCGTCAGCGCCATCGGTGTGGATTGGGTGTCGGACATCGAACATCCAGCAAGCGACACGCTGGCACTGATTCCAAGGGCAATAAAGACGCTACGCATAATAAATCTCCTATCCCCCTGTCTCGACAATAAAACAAAAGCGACTATCTGCATAGGACAGATATTGTGAGGAGATACGACCGATGGCTTGGCCAGAATTGCAATGGGATGGCGAACGAACAGGGCCGCTAAAGGGCGTGAAAGTCGTTGATATGTCTTCGGTGGTTTTGGGGCCATTTGCGACGGTCCAACTGGGCGATTTGGGCGCTGAAGTCATCAAAGTTGAAAACGGCACCAGCGCGTCGGGTGGCGATATGATGCGGCGTGCCGGGGCATCGCCAACTAAGGACATCGGCCCGATTTACGCGGCGCTAAACCGCAACAAAAAGGCGATCAACCTGAACGGTGCGGATGCCGGGGATAAGGCCAAGTTACTGTCGTTGCTGTCTGGCGCTGATGTCTTCATCCACAATGTGCGCATGGCCGGAATGAAGAGGCTTGGGCTTGATTATGAGGCTGTGAAGGCGATCAATCCTGACATCATTTATGTCCATTGCGCAGGCTATGGCTCCGACGGGCCCTATGCGAAATTACAAGCGTTCGACGATTTGATTCAGGCCGCTTCGGGCTTTGCCGCTTTGTCCGAAATGCGCGACGGGGGCAGGCCGCAATACGCGCCCACATTGGTTGCGGATAAAGTCAGCGGGCTGTTTGCGGCGAACGCTGTGATGGCCGCGCTGATTGCACGATACCAAGGTGCGGGCGGGCAATTTGTCGAAGTGCCGATGCTCGAATGTTTCACATGGTTCAACATGGTCGAAAATCTGTGGGGCGAAACCTTTGTTCCTGCGCTGGGGAAATTGGGTTATTCGCGCTCGATCAACCCGCGGCGCAGGCCCTATCCGACAGCCGATGGTTACATCGCGGTTGTCCCCTATAATGATGCGCAGTGGGAGAGGTTTTTTGAACTGGCAGGGCGGCCCGGCGTGTTCGAAGATCCGCGTTTTTCAACTTACGAGGAACGCACAAAACATACCGGCGAGCTGTACGCGATTATCGAAGAATTGATGGCATCGCGCAGCACCGATGAATGGCTGCCTTTGCTGGCCGATAACAACATCCCCGCGATGCAGTATAACCGGATGCCCGATGTGCTGACGGATCCACATTTGGCGGCGGTGGATTTCTTTGAGGAACGGCAAGCAACGGCGGGATATAATTATCGCAGTATGCGCCATCCGGTGAAGTATTCCGTCACGCCCGCATCCCATTTCGCCGATCCACCTTCGGTCGATGCCGATGGTGAGGAGATCAGGCGGCAACTGGGGTAGTGTGTGAGCGAATCGAGATAGAGCAGAATCCTGAAACAATATCCGTTAGCCCTGAGTAGGTGCTGAGTGCAGCGAAGTGCCGTATCGAAGGGTTTGGGGGTTACGCAAGCTGTGCTTCGATACGCAACTTCGCTTCGCTCAGCTGCTACTCAGCATCAACGGGTCGCGGGCTGGCTGGTTATCCTTAATCCGCCAGCAATCCCCGCATAATCAACTCAACGCTATGCTCGCGGTATGCGTCACGCATTTCAACGCTCAGGTCGTTCTGGTCATAGCAGTGACGCAGGACTTGCCGCGCCGAGAAAAACCGGTCCGCTGCTCCTGTTACGGTGAAGTAAAACAGCTGTGGATCGACATCGCGGAATTTTCCGGCCTTTACGCCGTCCGCGACCAATTGTTCATAGGCCCTGGAGATTGGACGCAAATAGCGTTCGGCGATGCGGCTGGCCTCAACCGGGGCGCTGTCGCGGATCAGACGCATCAACAGGCGGTTGAGATAGGGATACGCGTAATAGGTGTTGATCGTTGCACCAATGTGCCGCTTCAATTTCTCTTCCGGTGGCATGTCTTTGGCGACCAAAGCGTTTAGCTCATTGACGATCTTGCCCATATCGCGGTCAAGCAACGCGTGCATCAGGCCGTTTTTGTTGCCGAAATAATACTTTACCAGCGCGCTGTTCAATCCGGCGCGCAACGACAGTTCGGACAGCGACAAGTCCATCGTGTCGCCGTCGCGCATAATCTGGCTGGCGGCTTCCAACAATTGTTCGCGTGCGCCGCCTTGCTCGCTAGGGTCATTGATAATTTTAGGACCGTTTGTAGCCACGGCTTTTCTCCCCGGGGAATTTACGTTACGTCAACTGTATAGCTGTTCTTCCCACCAAGGAAAGAAGTCCGGCATATCGGCGGAAACGGTGTCTGGATAATGCGGCGTACGCTTTTCCAAAAAGCTGGCGATCCCTTCCTTGGCATCGCCTGAACGCGACCGGCGATAGATGGCGCGGCTGTCAATTTTATGCGCATCCATCGGGTGCGGCATCGCGGCGTTGCGCCACAGCATATGACGGGTCAGTGCGATGGAGACGGGGGCGGTATTATCCGCAATCTCCCGCGCCAGCTTGCGCGCCTCGTCGAGTAATTCGCCGGCCGGGTGGATTGAGCGGATCAGCCCGCCTTTTAACGCTTCCTCAGCGCCGAATACGCGGCCGGTATAGCACCATTCCAGCGCCTGTTGCGGGCCGACCAGACGCGGCAGGAACCAGCTCGACGCTGCCTCTGGCACAATCCCGCGCCGTGCAAACACAAAGCCAAAGCGTGCGGTTTCGCTGGCAAGGCGGATGTCCATGGCGAGTTGCATCGTTACGCCAATGCCAACCGCCGCACCGTTGACCGCAGCAATCACAGGCTTTTTGCATTCATAAATCCGCAGCGTCAGCATGCCGCCGCCGTCACGCACATTGCCGTCGGACAGGCTGTCGACCGTCTCGCCGCTAGCAAAAACGCGGCCACCTTCGCCGGGCGTCAGGTCAGCGCCTGCGCAAAAGGCGCGGTTGCCATGGCCGGTAACGATCACGGCGCGGACATTATCGTCAGCATCGATTTGGTCGAACGCCGCGATCATCTCGTTCATCATGACATGCGTGAACGCATTCATCTTGTCGGGACGGTGGAGCGTGATGGTGGCGATGTTATCTTCGACGTCATAGAGAATCTGGGTAAATTCGCTCATCATCACGCTCCTTATTTTGTTTAGCGCGGGGCCATGCGGATCGCGCCGTCAAGGCGGACGTCTTCGCCGTTGAAATAGCTGTTTTCGATCATCGTCAGCGCAAGGCCCGCATATTCCTCCGGCTTGCCCAAACGTTTCGGGAATGGAACCGAGGCGGCCAGCGCGTCTTTGACCGCTTGCGGTGCGCCCAGCATCAACGGCGTTTCGAAAATCCCGGGCAGGATGGTGTTGACGCGAATGCCTTCGCTCATCAAATCGCGGGCGATGGGTAAAGTCATGCCGATGACGCCAGCCTTTGATGCCGAATAGGCAACCTGACCCATTTGGCCGTCTTCACCCGCGACAGAGGCGGTGTTGACGATTGCGCCGCGTTCACCGTCTTCGTTCTGAGGGTCCAGCGTCATCATGCCCGCCGCTGACATCGCGATGCAGCGGAATGTGCCAACCAGATTGATCTGTATCAGCCAATCGAACGCCGATGCCGGATAATGCTTAATGCTACCGTCGGTTTTTGAACGGCTGGCGGTTTTCATCGCCGCGCCTGTTCCAGCGCAGTTGACGAGGATGCGTTCCTGGCCATGGGCCGCGCGCGCCTTTTCAAAACCAGCAGCGACGCTTTCGTCAGAAGTGACGTTCACTTCACAAAACACACCGCCGATTTCCGCAGCAACGGCTTCGCCTTTGTCTTTCTGCAAATCGAAAATGGCGACTTTGACGCCTTTGGCTGCGAGCGTGCGGGCGGTGGCAGCGCCAAGGCCCGATGCTCCGCCAGTGATTACAGCGGAGACTGTTGAATCCAATTTCATTTCTTCACTTCCTTCTTTTTTCCAAATTCCGTTTGCCCTGAGTAGCCTGAAGCCGAATGGCTGAAGGTGTATCGAAGGGTGCTTCGATACGGCACTTCGCCTGCGGCTCAGCACCTACTCAGCACGAACAGTTCTTTTCAAGTCACAGCCGTTCGATGATCGTGACGTTGGCTTGACCGCCGCCTTCGCACATCGTTTGCAGGCCGTATTTGCCGCCCTTGGCATCAAGCACGCCGAGCAATGTCGCCATCAATTTGGTGCCCGATGCGCCGAGCGGATGGCCTAAAGCAATCGCGCCGCCATGGACGTTCAACCGGTCGTAGGATGCGCCGAGATATTTCATCCACGCCAACGGCACCGGCGCGAACGCTTCGTTGACTTCGTACGCATCGATATCGTTGATGCTCATACCCGCTTTTTTCAGCGCCTTTTCGGTCGCGAACAGCGGCTCTTCCAGCATGATGACGGGGTCGCCAGCGGTCACCGAAATATGGTGGATGCGCGCACGCGGAGTCAGGCCGTGGTCTTTCAATGCCTGTTCGGACACGATCAAAGCCGCCGATGCACCGTCGCAGATTTGCGATGCTGATGCGGCGGTCACAGCGCCGCCTTCTTGCAACAGCTTAACAGCGGCAATGCCTTCCAGCGTTGCGTCAAAACGAATGCCCTCGTCGATCAAGTGCATCATTTTGCCTTCGGGCGTGTCAATTTCGACACCGACGATTTCATTCTTGAAATGGCCGGCTTCGGTCGCTGCTTTGGCGCGGAGGTGGCTTTCATAAGCAAAAGCGTCGAGATCGGCTTTGGTGAAGCCGTGTTTTTTGACGATCATTTCGGCGCCCATGAACTGGCT
Organism: Sphingomonadales bacterium; assembly: GCA_031416255.1. Taxonomy (GTDB): domain Bacteria; phylum Pseudomonadota; class Alphaproteobacteria; order Sphingomonadales; family Sphingomonadaceae; genus Sphingorhabdus_B. The sequence goes on from JANOTI010000078.1 coordinate 6,905, forward strand.
GAACATGATGCCGGGATACTTTTCCTCAAGCCGCGGCGATTTATAATTGCCCAGGCCCTCTTTCATGAAGAGCATCGCGGTCGATCCCATCGGAACGCGCGTCATGCTTTCGATACCGCTGGCAAGGACTATATCCTGCGTGCCGGACATCACAGCTTGTGCCGCAAACATCATCGCTTGCTGCGATGATCCGCACTGGCGATCAATCGTTACCGCAGGGATGCTGTCGGGCAGTTTTGATGCGAGCACCGCGTTACGACCGATGTCCATTGTCTGCTGTCCGCCCTGCATGACGCACCCGGTGATGACATCGTCAATCGCTTTGGTGTCAAAATTGTTGCGGTCGGCAATGGCGTCGAACACGGCCGCGCCCAGATCGACAGGGTGAATTCCGGCAAGCTTGCCGCCGCGTTTGCCGCCTGCGGTACGAACTGCATCGACGATATAAGCTGTGGCCATGAAACAGACTCCTTGATGATTGATTTAATCAAGCGATTAAACTGAGTTCGCTTGGGGGTCAATGGCTATGGGGCATAGCGCAGAGGCGGTATTAGACCGAAGCTATTTCGACGTGATTGACAGGATGCGGCTTTACGCGCGCAGCGACCAGCGATCCGGCAACGATCAAAGTAGTTCCGGCGACAGTCCAGACCGTCACGGGTTCAGCAAAGAACATCCAGCCGAAGAGGGCAGCCCATACGAACGCGGTGTATTCGACCGGGATCAATATCTGCGCCTCTGCCCGCGCATAGGCCCAGCTGAGCAGCAAGAGCGCTATGATGGCCAACGCCGCAGCGGCCAAAAGCATAGGCAATTTAACCAGCGCAATCGGCATCAACAGCCACGGCCCTGCCAACATCAATACCGCAGACACGAGCAGGTTTTGGAAAAAAGCGATTTCAATTGGTCCGGCGACTTGCGCCTGTTGCCGGGCAAGCACCAGATTATAGGCATAGATCACTGCCGAGAACAAAACGGCGGCTACGCCCCACAGAGCGCCTTCGTCATATTCGCCGCTGAACTTGCCAAAAAGGATGATGGCCACGCCGCCCAGTCCCGCGATTGACGCCAGAATTGCCTCGCGGCCAATTTTTTCATCCAAGAGGATTGCCGCCAGAAACAGCGCAATTACAGGTGCGATGAAGGAAAGACCAATTGCTTCGGCCAGCGGCAAGCGCCCGAGAGCCCAGAAAAAGCTGATTGCCATCACAGCGACCACGATACTGCGCCAAGCATGGAGTCGCAGCACCTCGATCTTAGGCCAGCTTTGCCGCGTGCCGACAAACAGCACGCCCGTCAGTGCTGAACCGATCATATTGCGCCACACCACCGCATTATAGGCACCAAGGGCAATCACCAGATCCTTCATCGCTGCATCCATCAGCGAGAAAAAAGCAATGCCCGCCGCAGCGACAGCGAAAGCGATTGCGGGGCTGGCTGTACGGTTCATCTTCCGGCCCTTAGCCTGAAATCGAAGTGCGTCACCACTGCTAATCCGCATGCGGCGAAGCGTTACTTGCCCCTGCGCTCGCGCTTAGGTAAGAGGACGAGCAATATGACACCCACCCCTTTCCCCTGGATCGACGCGCTGATCATCCTCGCATTAATTGCGCTGAACGGTGTCTTTGCGATGTCCGAACTCGCCATTGTGTCGGCGCGTTCGGCTCGGTTGCAGGCTATGGCTGATGCGGGTAGCAGCGGTGCAGCGGCGGCATTAAGGCTGGGGCGCAATCCCGGCAAATTCCTGTCCACTGTGCAAATCGGTATAACGCTTATCGGCATTATCGCCGGTGCCTATTCTGGCGCAAGTCTCGGCGGGCCGACGGGTGAGAGGCTGGCGTTGATGGGAATGGATGCAGACTGGGCACCGACGATTGGTTTCAGCTTCGTGATCGGCATTACGACCTATGCTTCGCTGGTTGTGGGGGAGCTTGTTCCCAAACAATTTGCGCTGATTGCACCCGAACGGATTGCTGCAATCATGGCCCGGCCGATGGAGTGGATGGCGTGGATATCGGCCCCTGTGGTTTGGTTGCTCGACCGGTCCAGCGCGCTGATTTTCCGCCTGCTCCGGCTAAAACGGGATAACCGTGATGCACTGACTGCCGAGGAATTGCGCGTGGTTTTTGCCGAGGCAACCCATGCCGGGATTATCGAAGAGCACGAACATAAAGTGATCGCAGGCGTTGTCCGTCTTGCCGACCGCCCGGTGCGCGAAGTGATGACACCGCGCACAGCCGTTGACTGGATCGCGGTTGATGCAACAGCCGATGAAGTGCGCGACCGGTTGCTGCATTCGTTACACACACGGCTGCCTGTCATGGGCAGTTCTGTTGATGAAGTGCTGGGCATCGTCCAGTCGCGTGATATTGTTGCAGCGCAACTCGCCGGAAAACCGCTCGATTTGCTGTCCTTGCTGCGCAAAGCTGAAATCGTACCAGACCAGCTGGACGCGATGGATTCCCTGCAAATTCTACGCTCCGCCGATGTGCCGATGCTGCTTGTCCATGACGAATATGGACATTTTGAAGGGATCGTCACGCCCAATGATTTGCTGGCGGCGATTGCCGGGGAATTTGCGTCGGATCAGGAGCAGGGAAGTGCAGCGAACATCGTATCGCTTGATGATGGTTCAATGCTGATAGATGGCGGCATGTCCGCCGATGCTATGGCCGAAGCGCTGGACATTGATCTGCCTGACGACCGCGATTTCGCCACAGCGGCAGGGTTTGTCTTGCACATCCTGCGGCGCTTACCCAGCGAGGGCGACCACTTCACCGAGGATGGCTGGCATTTTCAAGTTGTCGATATGGATGGGCGAAAGATCGATAAGCTACGCGTGCTGCGCGTGGACAAAGATTAGAGATGCCGCTCTGAAAAGAATGGGGCTATTCGTATGCTTGACCAGCTAGATGTGCGCCAAAATTCGTTTTCGGGCTAATCGAAACGCAGTTACGACCGCTGCCTTTTGCAACATAAAGTGCAATATCGGCGCGACGACACGCACTTTCAATTGACTCTTTATCATTCACATATGCGACACCGATGCTGGCCGTAATGCGGAAATCGTTCGGAAATCCTGCAAGGCGCAAGCCTCCAATGGCGACGCGCAAAGTTTCGGCCAATGTTTCTCCAGCCGCAGCGTGGCTTTGTTTTACCAAAATCACAAACTCCTCGCCCCCCATCCGGGCTGCCGGACCAAAATTTTCGCAATGACTGCGCAGTATGGCAGCAACGGCAACCAACACATCGTCGCCGCCAGCATGTCCGTACCGGTCGTTGATGACTTTGAATTCATCCAGATCAATTGCGATTGCAGCGCCATAAGCTCCGCCTGATTTTTGCGACTCTGCGACCGCATAATCAAATCCCCGCCGGTTCAATACGCCGGTTAAGGAATCCATGGTGGCTTCGATCTGGTTGCGTTCGATGATGTCGTTTATAATAGCCAGCATCATCAGCAATGCCGTTGCGAACATAGCGATACCAGAGGTGAAATAGAACATCGTCATATAGTCGGAAAACGCGCTGTCGCGCATGTAACCGTCATACTGATCCAAATAGAACCACATGACGATGCGCACGACATAACAGACCACATTTGCTGCCATGGTCAGCGCAATGGCGCGATCAAGATATCGGCGCCAGTACCGGGATAGCCTGATCGTCGCCATGGTCACGATTATAGCAGCGACTATGCTAGCATTGGGCACACGGATTGTTCCGCTGTTGATGACAAAAGTGCACCCGAAATTGATAACGCTGCCGATTGCGATCAACGGCAATATCCATGAACGCGGCAACCGGTCATTGTGGCGCAACAAATACGCATCGACGATAAAGACCAAAACCATCCAGTGGAGAGGTACTGCAAGGGAAAAAACCCACCATGGGAAGAAAGCCCGCTGCGTATCCAAAACAATTGCGACAAAGGCTGTAGCAAAACCGATCGCCGCAATTTTGGCGGTGCCGTGCCGTTGTTCCAGACGAGACGTCATAAAAAATATCGCTGAAACGACTGCATACGTAATAGGCAACAGCCAGAAAAACAGCGCTAAATTCGACATGAGTTATACATAACGGACAGGTCGCTAAACATTGGTTAATCGTAAAGTCATGCCACCAAATCGGGTTGTCCAAAAAAAGACGACGGAAATTTCGCTCCGCCGCTTTATTTGCAGTTGCAAAGTTTTAGCGAATAAAACCGGTCAACCCTTTTGGATTTCGCTTCCTAACGCGCCATATTTCTTTTCAAATCCTTTGATGTCGCCTGCAACGAGCAATTTGGCCTGATCGACCCAATTGTCACGGCTAATGCGACCCGCAAATGTTCCCAGTCGCGCATCAATTTCGCCGACGTCTGCTGCTGACCAATTCGCAACCTGTTCAAAGCTGGTGATCCCCAAAGTTTTGAGCAATGCGTTGAGCTTTGGCCCGACACCTTTCAGCAGCTCCAAATTGTCAGGGATGACAATTTTGGGTGCAGCCTTTGGCTTTGCTGCCGCTTTCGGTTTTGCCGCAACTGCCGTTTTGGGTTTCGCATCCGCCTTTGGTTTTGGCGCCGGTTCCGCTTTTACCTTTACCGGCACCGCTGCTTTGGTTTTAGCAACCGGGGCTGCTTTCGTTTTCGGGGCTTCGGCCTTTGCCTTGGGGGCTGAGGCCTTTTTCGCAGGAGCAGCTTTAGCCTTTGGAACAGGGTCGGCTTTGGGCTTGGACGCAGGCTTAACTTTTGCTTTAGCTGCAACCTTTGCTTTGGGAGCGACCCTTTTGGCGCTCATCAAAGTCACCGGTTCTGTCGCGGCGGGCATTTCGCGGGCCAGATCAGCAACAGATTTTGGCGCGGACGGTGCAATTTTCGGCAGCTGGCTGTCCGCTTGTATGCGGTTATGGGCCCATATCCACCAAGCGGTGCCGACGCCAATAAGTGTAGCTATCAAGAATACGAGCCAGTTGGCTGCGATCAGTTCAAACATCGAAATTCTCCCCTATTGAGGTGGATGGGATTAGGCAGCGCGACCGCTATTGCTCCAGACAAGATAGCCAAGGCCAAGGCCGAGCGCGAAAAAGGCTAGCAGCAAAAGCAGCGTTTCAAACCATAATGCCATATCAATTGCCTCCTTCGGGTTGGGTGCCGGTTGCCGCGACTGTAAAAACAGTGCGGCGGTTTTTTGCATTGGCCGCACTGCTCCGCACTTTTTCCAAGGGTTGCGCAGAGCCATAGCCCTTTGCAGCCATGCGATCGGCCGGGACGCCTTTTGCGACCAATGCAGCAACGACGCGCTCAGCCCGTTCTTGCGACAAAATCTGGTTGGTTTCAGGCGCGCCGGATAGGTCGGTATGACCCTGCACCTCAACGGTCATGCCTGCGCAAGGCTTCAACGCCGCAGCGACCTCGTCCAAAACGCTGTTGTTTTCGGCGAGATAGGCGCTGCCCGACCGGAAATTAACGGTTTTTCCAACCATCACTTCGTTGATGTCTTGCTGGCACGCCGCAACAGCGGCTTTGCTGGCGGGTGCCTCAACCTTGGCCGGTTTGGCTGTGGCGGCGACTGGGCCGCTATCCCAAAGGACATTTCTTTCGCCCGAAATGGTTTTTATCTTGGCAATGATTTCGGCTTTTTCAGCGTCGCTTTTGTCGCCCGAAAGGATGATATCGCGTTTCAAAAAAGGCGCTCGTTCAACAGATGCTGTAACGCCGGTAATGCCGCTTGCCGTCAATGCGTCCTGTGCGCTTGCCTCAAGCCCATCAACGTAGCGCGTGCCGCCGTCCATTGCGCTGTGCGATCCCCAAGCCAGCAGCGCCGTTAGCGCAGCGCCGATCAGGATTTTGTTTCCTGCTTCCATAAAAATCTCTCCCCAAACCGAACGCTGATGATTCTGGCCCCGCCCCTGTCTAACGCCAAGCCGCGCAGAGTCCAGCAAAGCGCAGGAACGCACCGATTTGAAAATCGTCACCGCACGAAGGATTCGCGCTCCACTTCGCGCCAACCAATGTCGCGGCGGCAAAAGCCAGAAGGGAAGTCGATAGCATCGACAGCAGCATAAGCCTTGCCCTGCGCATCACGAGCGCTGTTGCCAAGGGCGGAAACATTCAAAACACGGCCACCGTTGGCGACCAGCTGGCCGTTGCTGATTGCGGTGCCTGCGTGGAATACTTTTGCGTCACCGTTGGGACGAATATGAATAACCCCGGCTTTTTCCGGCGTTCCCGGATAGCCTTTTGCGGCCAGCACGACTGTGAGTGCCGTTTGGTCGGCAAAGATAGGGGCTGTTGCAGACGCCAGCGTTCCAGTCGCGGTCGCCAGCATCAATTGCGCCAGATCGCCTTGATAGCGCAGCATCAAGACCTGGCATTCGGGATCACCAAAACGGGCGTTGTATTCGATCAGCTTTGGTCCTTGTTCGGTGAGCATCAGCCCGGCAAACAACACGCCGGAATAGGGCGTGCCGCGGTCTGCCAATGCCTTGACAGTGGGGTGGATGATCCGCTCCATGACCTCAGCTTCCAGCGCTGCGGTCAATACCGGCGCGGGGGAATAGGCGCCCATACCACCGGTGTTCGGACCGGTGTCGCCTTCACCAACGCGCTTGTGATCCTGAGCCGAACCAAACGCCATAACGCTCGCGCCGTCTGTCAATGCAAAGAAACTCGCTTCCTCGCCCGTCATAAATTCTTCGATCACAACGGTAGCACCCGCATCGCCGAATCCGCCGTCGAACATGTCCTCTAGCGCAGTAAGAGCATCGTCATGCGTTTCGGCGATAATCACGCCCTTGCCAGCAGCAAGGCCGTCGGCTTTGATCACATAAGGCGGCTGGAAATGAGCCAGTGCGGCGATTGCATGAGCCTTACTGTCACAGCGTACATAGCCAGCGGTCGGAATATTCGCCTCCGTGCAAAGGTCTTTGGTAAAACCCTTTGATCCCTCAAGCTGTGCAGGGGCTGCATCAGGGCCGAAAATCGGAACGCCAGCCGCACGCAACGCGTTGCCAAGACCCGCGACTAAAGGAGCCTCTGGTCCGCACACGACCAGATCAATGGTGTTGCCTTTGCAAAACGCGATAACGGCAGCGTGATCGTCCGGGTTTAGCGATACAAGTTCGGCTTCTTGCGCTATTCCCGGATTGCCGGGGCTCGCATATAGCTTGTCACAGCTTGGCGAGCCTGCCAATTTCCACGCCAGCGCATGTTCGCGCCCACCCGATCCGATTAGCAAAATATTCAACTACAGGACTCCCGTGATACAAGACGAAGAAAGAGATGCGCGGCTGTTAGCCGAGGCGACCGAGGGCAGCAATGCCCCAGCATTATCCGTTTCGGAAATTTCCTCGGCGCTAAAACGCTCGGTGGAGGATCGTTTTGGCCATGTGCGCGTGCGCGGCGAGATATCGGGCTATAAACGCGCGGCGTCGGGGCATCTGTATTTTAGCCTCAAGGATGCCGATGCAAAGCTGGATGCTATCATGTGGAAAGGCAATGCCGCGCGGCTGCCGTTTTCGCCCGAAGATGGCTTGGAGGTTGTCGCGACGGGCAAGCTGACGACCTATGCGGGACGTTCAAGTTATCAGATCGTTGCTGACCGGTTGGAACTGGCAGGCGAAGGCGCGCTGATGCTGTTGTTTGAAAAGCTAAAGGCGCGGCTGGCGGCAGAGGGGCTGTTTGCGCCGGAACGCAAACGTGCAATTCCCTATCTGCCCCGCAAAATCGGGATTGTTACCTCGCCGACCGGGGCGGTAATCCGCGATATTCTGCACCGTCTGGCGGATCGTTTTCCAAGCCATGTTTTGCTGTGGCCAGTGCTGGTGCAGGGCGATACCGCCGCAGCGCAGGTAGCGGCGGCCGTAAACGGTTTTTCGACGATGGAGCCGGAACAGCGGCCTGACTTGTTGATCATCGCTCGTGGCGGCGGCTCGATTGAGGATTTGTGGGCGTTTAACGAAGAAGTGGTCGTTCGTGCCGTGGCCAATTCGGCGATTCCGGTGATTTCGGCGGTGGGCCATGAAACCGATACGACTTTGTGTGATTTCGCGGCTGACTTGCGTGCGCCCACTCCGACAGCGGCGGCGGAAATGGCGGTGCCGGTGCGGCTCGATCTGGCCGAGAGGCTGGGGCAACAGAGTTTGCGGATGGACGGTGCGATCCGGCGGATGGTTCAACGCGGGGCCGAGCGGCTGGAGGCGCAACGGCGGTTGCTGCCTAAACCGGCCGATCTTGCCGCCCCTTGGCAGCAACGCGCCGATGAATTGAGCGAACGCTTGCGTCGCGGATTGGAGCGGCGGGTTGATAGTACACGGATTGCCTTTACAGGCTCGGCTGCACGGCTTAGTCCGGCGCTGTTGCGCAGGCGGCTGACTTTGGCGCAAGACCGACTGGTGGCGCAACGTCTGCCAACAGCGCAATTGCAGAGACAGCTTAATAATGCGCATAACAGGCTTGATGCTCTGGCTCGTTTGGCGACATCGCTTCATCCCTTGGCCCCCCTTGAACGCGGCTTTGCCAAGATATCCGACAGCGACGGAAAAACGATCATGGGCAGCGACGCGGCTAAGGCAGCAGGACAGGTATCGATCCGCTTTGCCGACGGCAGCGTGGATGCGTTGGTCGGTGGCGGTGCATCTCGCCCTCGCGCGGCCAAGCCTACGCCATCTGGGACGCAAAACAGCCTGTTCGACTAAACTCATTGCCCGTTCAGGTTGGAACCGCCATAGTAGTCGCATGTTGATGATGAACCGAAATCGCGCAGCAAAGCTGCATTATATGGCCAGCAGCTTTCGCATGTTGGTCAGCGGCGATCATGTTGTCTGCGCTGTCTCCGGCGAAACGATCCCGCTCGATGATCTGCGCTATTGGAGCGTCGATAAGCAGGAACCCTATGCCAGTGCGGAAATTTCGACCCAGGCTGCTTTAGGGGCGGCGTTGCGTAAGCGCAGCTAATTATGGCTGTTTCGCGGTATTCGGGGATCAGTCTGTGCATGGCTGCGGCGCTCAGCTGCACGGCTAACCCTGCGCCGTCGTCGGCAACGAAAAAAAGTGCGCATACGCCGCCGGTTGCTGCGGCCTTTACCGATTCTGCTGACATCGTGCGAACCGATTTCTGGTTGCGCGATGAAGCTGTGCAAGGCGGCATCGTGCTTGGACAGGCCCCTGCTGGCACAACGGCGGTGACGTTAAACGGCGCAGCTGTGACATTGGGCGACAAAGGCTTTTTCCTGATTGGTTTTGACCGCGACGCTGAAAACAGTTTTAGCCTTGTCGCGACTTTGGCCAATGGTAAAACCGTTGAGCGTTATCTGCCCGTCCGTCCGGGCAACTGGAAAATCGAACACGTCAAAGCCAACCCGACGGGCGGCGCAGCGACGACGGCCGAGTTCAACGCAAGGCGCGGGCCAGAACTTGCACAGATTAACGCCTCGCGGGCGATTAAATCCGATAGCCAAGGCTGGCGTCAGGATTTCATCTGGCCAGTAAAGGGACGCATTTCCGGCGTGTTCGGGTCGCAGCGTATTTATAATGGCAGCCCGGGCAGCTATCATAGCGGGCTTGATATCGCGATGCCGGCCGGCACAGTGTATGCCGCCCCCGCCGACGGTGTAGTTGTGCTCGCGGCAAGCCAGCCGTTCACCCTTGAGGGCTATTTGCTGATCATCGATCACGGCATGGGGCTTAGCAGTGCGTTTTTGCACAGCTCTGCACTTTTGGTCGCAAAGGGCGATGCCGTCAAACAAGGCCAAGCGATTGGTAAAGTCGGTGCGACTGGACGGGCCAGTGGACCGCATCTGCACTGGGGCATGAAATGGAATACGGCGCGAACCGACCCTTTGTTGCGGGTGCCAAGACTTTAGGTCTTGACCCTAGATTTAGTTGATCCGCTTCATCCGGATCGCGGGGCCGCCGTCAAAGCTGACCAGATAGCTTCCCATAGAGCCGATTCGAATGCGTGTCTTTGATCCGGCTTTTGGTTCGCGGTTCAGGATTTTGGAATCCACCTGTTGCCAGCGCGCGCCGTCTTCCAGCGAGATTGTGATCATTCCTGCTCGGTTTGCGGTCACAGATTTGACCACCGCATCGATTTCCGCGACATCATCGCCGCCACTACCAAAGATTTTCAGTTTTGGAATTTGGAAACCAAACAGTCCGCGTTGAGCCTCTTTGACTGCGGCCTTATCAGTTAAAATAATTTCGTCGTTTTTTTGCGCGGCGTCCAACGCCGCCACATTTTGGTCATAGCAGGCTAGGCGCTGCTCAGGGCTTTCTATAAATTTGCAAGCAACGACATCATCAAAGGCTTTGGGCCGGGCGAGGCTTGTGTCTTTATCAGCATTTGCCGCCCAGGCTGTACCAATGCCAAGCGTGCAGATCAGCGCCAGCGAGAGTGTGAACTGTCGGTACATGATTTTTTCTCCAAAAGGCGGATAACCAAAAGACCACGAATCGCTTCTGCACGCAATCTGCATCCCGCCCGATCACTTTTTTACACTGTGGCAAAATGGTGACAGGGCGCGAAATTATCTTGCGTGGGCAAGCAAATGCTTTGCTCCTATCGTGAAAATCCGCCAGTTGTTGTGGCAATCTGGCTGGGGAGCCTGCTTTGATGTTGTTGCATCATGTGGTTTTTCCCACTTCAGAGAAGCATAATCAGGCGCATTCGGCCCGCAAGGTTCCGGCTGTCGCCCTCTTTTGATAGGGGCTTGAAACGTGAAAATGACACGTCTTAGCAATTTTAAAAATACCGTAGCGCCTTTGGCACTCGGTCTCGCGCTGATCTCGGCGCCTTCCTTCGCACAAGATGCTGAAGATGGCGCAGAAGAAGCAAATGATAAGCCAATCGTTGTGACGGGTTCGCTCGTCAAGCGTCCAAACGAAGACTCAGCTGCACCCGTAACGGTTGTCGGTGGCGACGATTTCAAGGGCCAAGGCGCAACCAAGGTTGAAGATTTGTTCAACTCGTTGCCTCAGGTTATTGCAACCCAGAGCTCGGGCGTTTCCAACGGTGCCGATGGTACAGCTACGGTCGACCTTCGTGGTCTCGGCGTAAGCCGTACATTGGTTCTGATTGACGGCAAGCGTTTGATGCCAGGTGGCATCGGCGGTGGTGCTGGCGCTGACCTTAACTTCATCCCATCGGCGCTTATCAACAGCGTTGAAATCCTCACCGGTGGCGCTTCGTCCACTTACGGCGCGGACGCTGTGTCGGGTGTTGTTAACTTCAAGATGAACCGTGAGTTTCAGGGTGTTCGTATTGATGGCCAATACGGCATGTACCAGCACAACAACAACAACGAAGTCCGTAACGTTGTAAACCGTCGCTTCTCGGCTCCTGAAGGTTCGACGATCAACGGCGGCGCATATGACCTATCGATTGCGATCGGTTCCAGCCTTGCTGACGACCGTGGCAACATCGTTGCTTATGCCGGCCTCCGTCATGAAACGGCGATCACGCAAGACAAATACGACTATTCGATTTGTACGCTTAACCCAAGCGGTCTGAACACCGGAACGGTTAACGACTTTGCGTGCGGTGGATCGGGTACCCCTGCGCAAACGCGTATCGGCGGTATCTCGGCTGCAAACGCTGCGCTTGCGGGCCTTCCCGCTGCAAGCAGCTACACGCTGACCAATACAAGTGGTTTGATACCGTTTGTTTCTCTTCGTGATGCTTTCAACTTCGCACCGCTGAACTACTTCCGTCGTCCATCGACGCGTTACACGGCTGGCGTGTTTGCTGATTATGAAATCAGCGAAGCGCTCAATCCGTATCTCGACGTGATGTTCATGGATTACAGCACACAGGCACAGATTGCACCTTCAGGCGCGTTCTTTGGCACACGTACTGTAAACTGCAACAACCCGTTCCTTAATGCAGGTGGTGGCAACACCACGGCAGGTACCGCTATTTGCGGGGCTAATCTTGGAACAGCAACAACCGCTACCTTTCTGCTTGGAAAGCGTAACGTCGAAGGCGGTCCGCGTTTCAACGATATCGGTTTCAATCAGTTCCGTGTGACCACAGGTATGAAAGGCGACATCAGCGACAGTTGGTCCTATGACGTTTCGGCACAATTTGGCCAGATTTCGGTCGCCAACACATACCGCAACGACGTTTCGAGCACACGCATCAGTGAAGCTCTTCTTGTTGGTGGAACATTTGCTGCACCTACTTGCCAAAGTGGTAATGCAGCTTGCGTTCCTTATAACGTGTTCCAGAACAACGGCGTGACGCAGGCTGCTGCCGGTTACATCGGTATTCCGTTGGTGATCACGGGTAAGACCAAAGAAACCATCGTCAACGGCACCATGTTTGGTGACCTAGGCTTTGCTTCACCATTTGCCGAGGATACCATTGGCGTTGCGTTCGGTGCTGAATATCGCAAGGAGCAGCTGGCAACTCAGCCAGACCTTTCGTACATCAACGGTGACGGCGCAGGTCAGGGTGGCCCAACGCTTCCCATCGACGGTCAATATTCGGTTCGTGACGTGTTCGCAGAAGCGGTGGTCCCGTTGGTTCAGGATAAAACCTTCTTCCAAGATCTGACCCTTGAACTCGGTTTCCGTAACTCGAGTTACAAAGTGCAGGGTGGAGCAGGCACCAACAGCGAAAACACCTATAAGATCGCTGGTAACTGGAGCCCGTTCGAAATGTTGAAGATCCGTGGCTCGATAAATCGCGCTGTACGTTCGCCCAACATTGGTGAGTTGTTCGTCAACCAGTCCATTGGCTTGTTCGCAGGTACCGATCGGTGCACGGGAACGGCAGTAAATGGAACTGGAGGGTTGCGTGTTAACGGAACCGTAGCAGGTCCTACGACCGCTGCCGCCTATGCTTCGGCATTTACAGCAGCGCAATGTGCTCAAACCGGCGTTACAGCTCCTCAGTTTGGCAATTTAATTGTCAACACTGCGCAGCAGTATAACCAGTTGGGTGGTGGCAATTTAGGTCTTACGCCCGAAAAGGCCGATTCTTGGACTGCAGGATTTGTATTGACGCCAAACCGCAATATTTCGTTGTCGGTTGATTATTACAACATCAAGATCAAGAATGCGGTGGGTGGCATCGGTGCACAGGTTATCATTGACCAGTGTCTCGCAACCAACGATCCATTCTTCTGCGGTAAAATCACTCGCTCGCCGGCTTCGACTGGTCCTGCGGCTGGTTCGTTGTGGCTTGGTGAAGCAGGTTTTGTTGACAACCGCACAACCAATACCGGTTCTGCTGGTGGTAAGGGCGTTGACGTAAACTTCGATTATCGCATGGCTTTGGGTGAAAATTCACTGAAGCTCTCGACAGTCGGAAGCTACACCATCGCACAAACCTTCCAGCCTTTGACGGGTGGCTTTAGCTACAACTGCGCCGGCTATTATGGTCTGACTTGCAACAACCCGACACCAAAGTGGAAGCATGTTACAAAACTGCGTTTCAGCACTGCGAATGATTTCGCAGCGACACTGTCGTGGCGGTATGTTGGTAAAGTCGATCTTGATACAACAAGCTCGGATAAAGACCTCAATGGGAACGCCGCTGATGGTCCGGTAACACCAACGGGTAACACCGATGAAGTGCTGAATGCTGAAAACTACTTCGACCTTCTGTTCTCGGTTCCGTTGAAAGACACTGTTGGTTTCCGTTTGGGCATCAACAATATCCTCGACAACGATCCGCCATTGATCAGCCAGAATGCTCTGGGTGGCTTTGGTAACGGAAACGTTTTCCCGGGCACTTATGATCACCTTGGTCGCTACCTCTTTGTCGGCATCACCGCTGACTTCTAGGTCGTAGCCTTTGGGTTAAAAGAATATGCGGCGGGGCAGCAATGCTCCGCCGCTTTTCTTTTGGGATAAATCAAGCTAGCTTAATAGCATCCACTCAAACCAAATCCGTTGGTGCTGAGTAGGTGCTGAGCGCAAGCGAAGTGTTGTATCGAAGCATCCTTCGATACACCCTCTGCCTTTGGGTTGGCACTCCGCGCCGCCTGCGGCACCGGGCTACTCAGGACAACGGTAAAGATGCCGTCTGAAACTTATGCCAACGATCAACGCCGACCTAGAACGCCAAGCCGACGCCCTCGCAGCATCGCGCGATTTTGCAGGCGCACGGCTGTTGCTTGGCCAAGTTGTTGCCCAAGACCGCACAAACTTTGCCGCATGGATGAAGCTCGCCGCCATGGCGAACGCGATGGGCGACGCGCAATCAGCGCTTGATGCGGCGGATGGCGCCTTATCGGTGCGTGCGTTGGATTTCATGGCTCTGCTGATGCGCGCTATGCAGTTGCACACGCTCGGTCAGATTGATGAGGCTGGAAACGCCTATGGTCGTGCCTTGGCACAAGCTCCCGACATCTCTCCGCCCCGGATGGAACCGGTATTGGCAACCGCGCAAGAACGGCACCGCGCATGGCAGCAACGTCAGTTTCAAAAATTATCTGATGCTGTAACCGCCGTGACGCCGATGACAGAAAAGCTGGAAGGCTTTATCGCCACAGCACTCCATATGGCGCCGATGGAGCGCCAAGGGCCGACGCATTATTGCTATCCTGGCCTTGGCGATACCGGCTTTTTCGATCCAAAGCTGTTCCCATGGTTTGCGGAACTGGAAGCCGCAACGGGTGTATTCGAGGCAGAGTTTAACGCGGTGGTAAGCGCTGAGGCGGCCGAACTGGTCCCCTATATCCAATATCCTGAGGGCGTACCGTTGGAGCAATGGGAAACGCTGAACCACAACCGCAACTGGACTGCGATCCACTTATTACAAAATGGCCGCAGGATAGAAACCAATGCGCGGCATTGCCCGCAGGTCATGGCGCTGCTTGACAGTCTGCCGCAGCCCAGCGTTGCAGGCGCCGGGCCGAATGCGATGTTTTCGCTGCTCGCCCCCGGCGCGCACATCCCGCCGCACACCGGCATCGCCAATACGCGTTTGGTCTGCCACCTGCCGCTGATTGTCCCAGCCGATTGCTGGTTCCGCGTCGCAGGCGAAACACGCAATTGGCAACGCGGCAACGCATGGGTGTTTGACGACACCGTTGAGCACGAGGCATTGAACCCGTCCGACCAACTGCGCGTCGTCTTCATTTGCGATATCTGGCATCCGGCTTTGGATAGGGCTGAACGTGCTGGGATTGCTGCGGTCATGGCCGCAGGTGGCCAGTTGCATGGGCTATGACAATGTCGCTTGATGCGCAGTTTGCGGCGTTGAAACTGCGGTTGGCATCAGTTGCAATCACGAGCATCGCGGAAATCAACGCTGCGACCGATTTTGCCATAGACGCCAACGCAGCCGAGAGGGCCGACTATACGCTGACGCTGTTGGAACCACTTGCCGAACGCGCGCCCAATGTCGCAAAAGTCTGGCAATTGCTCGGCCTTGCATGGCGTGACGAACAGGACATGGAAAAGGCGGCTGCAGCGTTCGATCGCGCCGCTGCCCTCGCCCCGCAAGACCCGCGCATAGCCATGGGCAAAGCGCAAGTGGCGTTTGAAACGGGTCGGCCATCGGCGCATTTGTTCAATTCCGTGCGCGCGGTGGCACCCCATGACGGCGAACTGGCATTGTCAGCAGCTGCAGCGCTTGTTCATGAAGGCAAAGCTGACGTTGGTGAGCGATTGATTATGGAGCTGCTGACACGCGAACCGGCATGGCTACGCGGGCTTGATGCGCTGGCAACGATGCGCTGGATGGCTGGCGATACCGGACATTTTGACCGCACATTTGCGCAAGCTGTACAAGCGCGCCCTCGGGATTTGGCGTTGCGCCTAGGCTGGTATCGTGCGGTTTCTCAAGTCTCAGCTTGGGCAAAGGCAGAGGCGATTGTCGCTGATTGCCGGCGCAGTTTTGGCGCACGGATCGAACTGGATGCGATTGAGGCGAATGCTGCGACTGAGCAAGGCGATGATAACCGGGCAGAGATATTATTTGGCAAAGCTAGTACGCTCGACGATCCCGGTACAAAGATCAGCCATGTCCGGCATTGTCTGCGTACCGGACGAATCGATCAGGCCGAACGAATATGTTTAAAATTGATCGCGACTGTGGCAGCTCCTTCTGCATGGCCGTATTTGTCCACGATTTGGCGGCTAAAAGCTGATCCACGCGCAGAATGGCTCGACGGCGGCACACCCTATATCCGGGAATTCGACCTTCCCATTTCTACGAAAGATCTGTCAGCACTGGCCAAAAAACTGCGTAGTTTGCATTTGACCACGCACCATCCTCCTGAACAATCCTTGCGCGGCGGGACGCAAACACAGGGGCACTTGTTGTTGCGGCTGGAACCGGAATTGCTGGCTATAAAAGCGATGATTCTTGAAGCAGTACAGGAATACGTCGCAGGCTTACCGCCATATCTCGATGGCCATCCGTTGTTGGGCACTTCGCGAAAGGCGCTGCATTTTGCAGGTGCTTGGTCTGTGCGGCTTAGCGGGCAAGGGTTCCACGTCGTCCATACACACCCGTTGGGCTGGATCAGCTCCGCCTTTTACGTCGCGCTGCCGGATCGGCTTGGTGAGGGGCAAGCAGGCTGGCTGCAACTCGGTGCGCCGCCGTCTGATCTACGTCTTGAACTGCCTCCCTACAGGATGATCGAACCGAAGCCCGGCCGGCTTGCTTTGTTCCCGTCAACCATGTGGCACGGCACTTTGCCGTTTGACGATGGCGAACGGCTCACCATCGCTTTTGATATGCGCGTACCTTCGCGTTAAAGGTTTTGGCATTAGCCAACAGCGAACTTCAACTCGCCATCGCCTTCCTCGACCTGCACTGTCGAACCATCGGGAACTTCTCCGCGCAATAGCATGTCGGCCAGCGGATCTTGCAAATGCCGTTGGATTGCGCGTTTCAACGGGCGTGCGCCATAGACAGGGTCATAGCCAACGCGGCCCAACCACGCCTTTGCCTTATCCGATAGCGCAATCACGATCTTGCGGTCCTTCAACAGTTTTTGCACCCGGCCGACCTGAATATCGACAATTGGTGCCATGTGCTGCGCCGCGAGCCGATGGAACAGAATGATCTCGTCCAACCGGTTGAGGAATTCAGGGCGAAAATGCGCGCGGACCATTTCCATCACGGCTGGCTCGGCCTTTTCGACATCTTCATCGTCGCCAAGCGCGGCCAAAAATTGGCTGCCGAGGTTGGAGGTCAGGATAATCAGCGTGTTGGAGAAATCCACAACACGGCCTTGTCCATCGGTCAACCGGCCATCGTCGAGCACTTGCAGCAGCACGTTGAACACATCGCTGTGCGCCTTTTCAACTTCGTCAAACAACACCACCTGATACGGGCGGCGACGAACAGCTTCGGTCAGCACACCGCCTTCGTCATAACCGACATAGCCCGGGGGCGCGCCGATCAGGCGGGACACGCTGTGCTTTTCCATAAATTCCGACATGTCGATGCGCACCATCGCGCTGTCATCGTCGAACAGATAGTTAGCGAGCGCCTTGGTGAGTTCGGTCTTACCGACGCCTGTGGGCCCAAGGAACAGGAAGCTGCCGAGCGGACGGTTGGGGTCTTGCAGGCCTGCACGGCTACGGCGGACCGCTTTGGATACGGCAACTACAGCATCGCTTTGCCCGATCACCCGCGCGCCGAGCCACTCCTCCATCTTTAGCAATTTCTCGCGCTCGCCCTCAAGCATCTTGTCCATCGGGATGCCGGTCCAGCGCGAAACGACGTTCGCTATATCTTCGCTAGTCACTTCCTCGCGCAGCATCGCATTGCCCGCAGCTGCGACAGCATCGGCGAGTTGCTTCTCAAGGCCTGGAATTGTGCCATATTGCAGCTCTCCTGCCTTGGCCAAGTCACCACCGCGCTGCGCCTGATCAAGTTCTATGCGCGCACCGTCCAAGGCTTCCTTGATCTTGGATTCCGCCGAAATCTTGTCCTTCTCCGCCATCCACCGCGTGGTCAGTTCGCTCGATTGCTGCTCCAGATTGGCAAGCTCGCCCATAAGCGTTGCCAGCCGTTCTTTCGACGCAGCATCGGTTTCTTTTTTCAATGCTTCACGCTCAATCTGCAATTGCATGATTCGGCGGTCGAGATTTTCGATCTCTTCGGGTTTTGACTCCACTTCCATTCGCAGGCGCGAGGCGGCCTCGTCCATCAAGTCGATGGCTTTATCGGGTAGGAACCGGTCAGAGATATAGCGATGCGACAACGTGGCTGCTGAAACCAAAGCTCCGTCAGTAATCCGCACGCCGTGGTGTAGCTCGTATTTTTCCTTCAAGCCGCGTAGGATCGAGATGGTGTCCTCAACCGTGGGTTCACCAACAAATATCGGCTGAAACCGGCGTTGCAGCGCGGGGTCTTTTTCGACATGCTTTTGGTATTCATCCAGCGTCGTTGCGCCAATACAGTGCAGCTCCCCGCGCGCCAAAGCGGGCTTCAACAAATTCGACGCATCCATCGCGCCTTCGCCTTTGCCCGCACCGACCAACGTGTGCATTTCGTCAATAAACAGGATGATGTCACCATCGGCTTGCTTGACCTCGTCCAGCACGCCTTTCAGCCGCTCTTCAAACTCTCCGCGATATTTGGCACCTGCGATCAACGACCCCATGTCGAGCGACATCAGCTTGCGGTCTTTTAAAGAATCGGGAACGTCGCCATTGGCGATGCGGATCGCAAGCCCCTCGGCAATCGCGGTTTTACCAACGCCTGCTTCACCGATCAGGACGGGATTGTTCTTTGTGCGGCGTGCGAGAATCTGGATCGTGCGGCGGATTTCTTCGTCACGGCCAATTACGGGGTCAAGCTTGCCCTCACGCGCCACCTCGGTCAGGTCGCGAGCGAATTTCTTCAGCGCGTCATAGCGGTCTTCGGCGCCCGCTGTGTCGGCGGCGCGGCCTTTGCGCAATTCGTTGATCGCAGCGTTCAGTGCTTCGGCCTTTACGCCCGCGGTGGCTAAAGCTTTGCCAGCTGTGGTCGTTGTTGAAAGCACCAGCGCCAGCAACAGCCGCTCTACAGTCACATAGCTGTCGCCAGCCTTTTGCGCGACTTGTTCAGCCTGGTCGAGCACACGCACAGCATCATTATCCAGTCCGGGCGTCTGTTGTGCGCCACCGCCACTGACCGAGGGAACTTTGGCAAGCGCTGCATCAGTCTCTCGCAAAGCGGTCGGTGCATCGCCGCCCGCAGCTTTGATCAGCCCCGACGCCATGCCTTGCTCATCCTCAAGCAACGCTTTCAACAGGTGTTCAGCCCCGATGCGCTGATGATTCATGCGGATGGCGACGGTCTGTGCGCTTTGCAGAAAGCCCTTGGCGCGGTCAGTGAATTTTTCGAGGTTCATGGGTGTTCCCTGTCGTATGTCAGTAATACAGGTAGTGGCTTGTGCCCTTTGTGCAAGGGATGCGGGTTTTGGCTGGGTGGATTTTTGGGCTGTGCGCCTTATCTATAATGCATGATTGATTGGATTACGCCGCATCCGCATGGGATATTTCTGCCGCTGGCCGATTGCTGGATTGATCCATCGCGCGCGGTCGAACGGGCATTGGTTACGCACGGTCATGCCGATCATGCGCGCGGCGGGCATGAAAGTGTGTGGGCAACGCCGCAGACACTGGCGATCATGAAGCTGCGCTATGGTGAGGCGGGGACCAATATCCCGATGGTTTACGGCGATACGGTCGATATCGGCGGCGGTATTACCGCAAGCTGGCATCCCGCTGGGCATGTGCTTGGCTCTGCGCAGATATTGTTGGAGCGCGCGGGGGAGCGGGTTGTGGTGACGGGAGACTATAAACGCCGACCCGATCCGACCTGTGCTTTATTCGAACCCGTAGCGTGTGACGTGCTGATTACCGAGGCGACATTTGGCCTGCCGATTTTCACGCACCCGCCGATTGCTGGCGAGATTGCGAAAGTCATTGAAGCGCTGGCGGCCAATCCGGAGCGTTGCGTTCTCGTCGGAGCTTATGCTTTGGGCAAAGCGCAGCGGGTGATCGCCGAACTGCGGCTGGCGGGGCATCACGACACCATTTATCTGCACGGTGCGTTGGCGAAGATGTGCGAGTTGTACGCCGAACACGGTGTCGAACTGGGTTCGTTGGTTCCTTCCGCTGGGATGCCCAAGGACGCGCTGAAAGGTTCGATCATCCTCGCGCCTCCGTCTGCGTTGAATGACCGATGGAGCAGGCGACTGCCCGACCCGATTACTGCGATTGCCTCTGGCTGGATGCGCGTGAGGCAGCGCGCCGTGCAGCGCAATGTTGAGCTGCCGCTGATCATTTCCGATCATTGCGACTGGACCGAGCTAACCGATACAATTCGCGAGCTTCGTCCGTCCGAAACATGGATTACCCATGGCCGCGAGGAAGCGTTGCTGCATTGGTGTGAGCTGCACCAGTTAAAGGCGCGCGCATTGGAACTGGTCGGGCGCGAAGAGGAAGAGGAGAGCTAATGGAGCGCTTCTCCGCCCTGATCGACGCACTGATTTACACCCGTTCGCGCAACGGAAAGCTGGCGTTGATCGCGGATTATTTGCGCGTGACGCCCGATCCAGATCGCGGCTGGGCATTGGCGGCGCTAACCGATGGACTTGATTTTCCGGCGGTGAAGGCCGGGACTATCCGCGCTTTGGCAGTGACGCGCGTTGACCCGGTATTGTTTGCTTTGTCGCGCGATTTTGTCGGCGATACTGCGGAGACAATCAGCCTGATGTGGCCACCACAACCAACTGACCAATCGCCACCGACAGTGAGCGAAGCAGTAACTGAACTGACGGCTATGACGCGTGCGACGGTGGGCGCAGAGCTTGCACAATTGCTCGACCGGCTCGATCCCAATGGCCGCTTTGCGCTGCTTAAACTGGCTACCGGCACGATGCGGGTTGGTGTATCGGCGCGATTGGCGAAAACAGCCTTGGCACAAGCATTCGCGCTCGAACTCGATGATGTCGAGGAGGTATGGCATGCGTTACAGCCGCCCTATGCCGAGCTGTTCGACTGGGCGGAGGGCAAGATCGCTCGGCCTGATTCCACCAACCTGCCAATATTCCGTCCTTTTATGCTGGCGCATCCACTTGAGGATAACACTGTCGATTTGGCCGATTATGCGGCGGAATGGAAATGGGACGGGATCAGAGTGCAGATCGTCCATATCGGCGGCGAGGTGCGAATATACTCGCGCGGGAGTGAGGAGATTACACGTGCGTTTCCCGAAATCGGCGCGGGCCTGACATGGCAAGGCGTGGTCGACGGTGAGCTGCTGGTGCGCGGAGTGCATCAAGGCGGCGAAGATGGCGGTGCTGCGAGTTTTAACGCCTTGCAACAACGATTGGGGCGCAAGACCGTATCGGCAAAGATGCTGGCCGAGGCTCCGGCGTTCGTCCGGCTGTATGACATACTGTTCGACGGCACTGAAGATCTGCGCAGCCTGACTTGGGAAAAGCGGCGAGTGCGGTTGGAGGCGGCGATGCCGCACCTCCCAACCGAACGCTTCGACCTGTCGCAGCTGATTGAAGCATCCGATTTTGAAGCGCTCGCCGAAATTCGCAGTCAGGCCCGCGATGCTGCCATTGAAGGCGTGATGCTAAAACGCCGCGACAGCCTTTACGTCGCGGGGCGGCGTGTGGGGCAATGGTATAAATGGAAACGCGATCCCTTGGTCGCCGATTGCGTCCTGATGTATGCGCAGCGCGGGTCGGGAAAGCGGTCGAGCTTCTATTCGGACTATACCTTTGGCTGCTGGACAGCGGACCCCGCGCAAGGCGGCGAGTTGCTGCCCGTCGGTAAAGCCTATTCGGGTTTTACCGACGAAGAACTGAAATCCATCGACGGCTTTGTCCGCAAAAACACCACCGCGCGGTTCGGTCCAGTGCGCGAAGTCGAAAAAAGCTTTGTGTTCGAAGTCGCCTTTGACGCGGTGCAAGACAGCAAGCGTCACAAATCCGGCATCGCCATGCGCTTCCCCCGCATCAGCCGCATCCGCACGGACAAGCCTGCCGAGGAAGCCAATTTGATCGCCGATTTACGCGCGATGATTGGAGGCTGAGGTGCGATGTTACCATCAGGAGCCGCATTTTTTGGGCGTCTGGTTACTGATTTCGAAATCAACCAGCTTACCTAAGCGACAGCAGCGACGGGAGTTGCTAGCACACCTTAGAATATCGGATGGAGAGAGTTATGCGGCGTTGGGTTGGGGTATCTTTGGCGGTGTTGGCCGCAGTGGCAGTTGCTGGCCTGGTTTGGGAGCCATTGTCGGCAACAGACCAAGCGGCCCCAGCCAAACGCGCTTATGATGTCGAAATCGTCCGCGACGAATTTGGTGTGCCGCATATCAATGGCAAAACCGACGCCGATGCCGCTTATGGCCTTGCTTTTGCGCATAGCGAGGATGACTTTTCGACAATCCAAGAAGTCGTGTCGATGGCGCGCGGGCGCTATGGCGCGATGATCGGGTCGGACGGGGCAAAGGTCGATTATGCGTTCCACCTGCTCGGCGTCCGCGATACTGTGGACCGGCGCTATGCAGAGATACCGGCGGATGTCCGCGCGGTGCTAGATGGCTATGCCGCTGGACTGAACCACTACGCCGACAAACATCCCGATGAGATACGGATGTCGAAACTGTTTCCCGTCAGCGGCAAAGACATCGTTTCCGGTTTCGTTTTGCGCGCTCCGTTTTTCTATGGCCTCGACAATTACATTGGCAAACTTGTCGAGGGCAAAGCTCTGCCCCGCGAAAGCGCGGCACCGATGAATCCGCTGGGCAAGGACGCCGATATGAACGGCTCCAACGCATGGGCTGTTGCGCCCAGCCGCATGGCCGATGGCAAGACCTGGCTGGTCTCGAACTCCCACCAACCGCTGGAGGGACAAGTCGCGTGGTATGAAGCAGTAACGCATTCGGGCGAAGGCCTTGATATGGCGGGGGCATTGTTCCCGGGGTCGCCGTTCGTGTTGCTCGGCCACAACCGCCATCTGGGCTGGACCAACACTGTCAACCGGCCCGATTTGGTTGATATTTACAAGCTGGTGCTGAACGAAGCCGGCGACAAATACCGCTATGATGGCAAGTGGTTGCCATTGCAGGAAACGCGCATCTGGTTGCCTGTCAAATTCGGCTGGTTCACTGCGCCTGTGCCGCAAAGCTTTTACCGGTCGGTTCACGGTCCGGTGATAACAAACGACAAGGGCAGCTTTGCGATCCGCTATGCCGGGATCGACAATGTGAAAGCGGTCGAGCAATATTTCCGCAACACCAAAGCAACCAATTGGGACGAGTGGACCAAGTCGATGTCCACAGGCGGCATTACCGGCACCAACTTTATCTATGCCGATAAAACCGGGCGCGTTGCGTATATCTACAACGCCTTGTTTCCGGACCGGAAACCTGGGTTTGACTATACCAAGATCCTACCTGGCGACACCTCTGCCCCTGTTTGGAAGGGGCCAGTATCGTTTGACCGTTATCCCAAAATCGTCAACCCTGCATCGGGCTTTGTGCAGAACGCTAACAACACGCCCTATTTGGCCGCAGGGCCGGGATCGGAAATCGATCCTGCAACGATATCCCCTTATCTGGGCGTCGAACTGGGTATGACCAACCGCGGCTTGCAGGGGACAGCGTTGCTGATGGCGGACAGCGCAATCACGCCCGAAGAGTTGATCGCGATCAAAATGAACACGCATTATGCCAAGGCCGGTTGGGTCGGCGAATGGATGGAAGCTCTACTGGCTGTTGATACTGGCAAATCGCCAAAGCTGGCCGATGCGCAAAAACTGCTGCGCGGATGGGATTGGTCAAGCGATGGACAAGGCGGCGCCGATGCACTGGCTGAGGGGCTAATCCGCCAAGCCGCACGGGCCAGCTATCGCGGCGATCCGCTTCCCGACGCGCGCACGACGTTGCAAGAGGTTGTGGATGAATTCATCACGCGTTTCGGTCGCATTGATCCCGCCCTTGGCGATATCCAGCGGCTGCGACGCGGCAATGTCGATCTGCCTTTGTTGGGCGGCACCGACACGCTGCGCGCCACCACCATGTGGGACCGCGACCAACCCGATGGCAAATACCGCGTCCGTCACGGTGACAGCTACGTCATGCTCGTGCGCTGGGATAAAACGGGCGGCGTGCTGTCGGAATCAATCCAGCCTTATGGGTCCGCCACCAACCGCCCTGATTCCCCGCATTACACGGATCAGATGAAGCTGTACGTCGCGGGCAAATATAAACCTGTCCATTTTGAATGGGCCGATGCGCTAAAGAATGCGAAGCGGACGTACCGGCCTTGAACTAATCAATCCGGACCACAAAGGTAAATGAAAATGTGGAAGGCCCACCGGCCGTTGCAGCGGCCATCGTTCCGCCGGGTTGAAACCGCAGACCAGTGATAGCCGGATTAAACCCGCTGCCAAGCGGAGCAGCATAAGGGGCGCCGCCGTTTGTCTGGTTTGAATAGGTGACCATAGTGGCCTGATTAAATGCGGTAAGCCCGCTGTTGCCGACGGTCATCGTCATTGGTGTGGACGCATCCATCGTAAAATCGGCCGGAAACGGATCAGCGATTATGATCGAGTTAGCATCGACCGCCAAGTTTCCGGTGTTTGA
>JANOTI010000079.1:0-10510 GCA_031416255.1 Sphingomonadales bacterium
CCGGACGCAGCAAATCGAGATTGACGGCGAGGCCTTTTAGGGTCGCACCTCGCTGTCGTGGGGCGGGGGCAGGCCGGATGTGCACACACTGTGCAGACGGCCTGTCACCAAACCTGTTATCGTATGACCGTTTCTGTCAGCGTTGCGGCCGTCAGCAGCTGCGGCAATGTTACGGCATCGGCTCCCTTGGGATAATAGAGATACAGCGGGACACCGGCCGCGCCTTGCAGTGACAAAAAGCGGGCTATTTCGACATCTCGCTTTGTAAAGTCTCCGCGCAATACTGCCACGTCATGTGCCTGAAACAGCTGTGCGGTCTCGGCTCGCTCCAGCACCGCAGCCTCGATAATTTTGCACGACACACACCAGTCCGCAGTGAAATAGACAAAGACCGGCTTGCCCGCTGCGCGCAGCGACGCCAAGCGTTGAATACTGAAAGCCTCGCTCGGCAAAACAGCGCGTGTATCGGTGGCGGCTGTCCGGTCATAAGGACGCAGTTGCGATGCTGCCAGTACTGTGAGGGTTGCGCCGATTGCAATGGCTGCCACTCCCGCCCCTCCTGCACGGAGACGGGCATACAACCCCAATAACAGCAGAAACGCGCTAACGGCCGATAGACCGAGAATCAAGCCAGCCTGACCACTTAGCCGCCAAAGCAGCCAGGCCAGCGCCATAGCGGTCAAACCCATTGGAACCGCCATCGTCTTGCGAAAAATTTCCATCCACGCACCGGGTTTGGGCAAACGGGACCGGAGGGCGGGAACAAAAGCGAGCAACAGAAATGGCCATGCCAATCCTATACCGAGCGTCAGGAACAGCAATATCGCCTGCGGAACCGGAAGCAACAATGATGCCCCGAGCGCTGCCGCCATGAAAGGTCCGGTGCAGGGAGTGGCGACAAACGCAGCAAGCACACCGGTCATAAACGACCCCGCTGCGCCGTTGCTTGCTCGTCCGCCGATCCCGAAACCACCAATCTCAAACAGACCGGCAAGATTGGCGGTAATCCCGGCCATCAGCATCAACAGGAACAGGATGACGACAGGTTCTTGAAGCTGAAAAGCCCAGCCTATTTCTTCCCCGCCCGCCCGCAAGGCCAGCAATGCTGCGCCAAGCGCAACGCAACTGACGACAACACCTGCAGTATAGGCCAGTGCATCTATGCGCGCAGCCCTCTCATCTCCGCCAATTTTGGACAGTGCCAGCGCCTTTAATCCCAATATCGGAAAAACGCAGGGCAAGACATTTAGTATCAAACCGCCTGCAAATGCGGCCATCAAAAGCCAACCGAGTGCCGGCAACGGTGTATCGCCTTGTGCAGGTCCGCTGGATAAATATGCGCCGCCTGACGGTACTGAACCGGGCCGAGCCTTAATCGCAAGACCCTGTTCGCGCCCGTTGCGAAACAACCCTTCAACCAGCGCGGTCGGTGCCGATTTCCGCGAAGCCGAAAGCTGTGTTTCCACGATTAGCCAATCGCCCGAGCGGCGCACATTCTGCGGCGCGGCATAATTGAAAACACCGGAGGTCAAAGGAAAGAAATAGGCGTCCTCAACCGTTGCATTGGCTGCATAAGGTATAGCAATTGTTATCTGTTTTCCATCAACTTTGTAGCGCGCTTCGCGGTCGAGCGGCACCGGCAGGTCGGCGCGCCACGTGTCAAAACGCGCACGGCTGGCTGACGCGATTGTGCCGTCGCCAATCGACAAATCCAGTCTTAACGTCCCCTGTTGCGGCACGCAGACGCGGTCAGTACAAGCGAGCCAATTGGCATCGACGCTCACCGGGATTTTGGCCCCCAGAGTCAGCCCTGCCGGTAGCGTCAGATCAACCAGAACCGCGTGGGGCCGTTCGTAAACATAATTCATGAAGCCGCTAATGATGAGTGTTTCCGGAACCGGAAAACGGGGCGCGCCAACCGTAACACCGCTGCGCAGTTTCCAATCGAGCATAAGCCCTTCGCCAGCATCACCGGGGTTGATCCAATAACCGTGCCACCCCGCATCGGGCCGCATAGTAATCGCTAAGGTAACCGTCGATCCGGCTTTCGGGCGCAGCGTCTCTGCGGCTAGCCCGGCATGGACGTGAATTTCCATGCCCGGCATTTGCGCACGCGCCTGAACGCTGCTCACCAGCAACGCCGCCCATATTAAAAGCAGCGCAAACCCCCTCATCCGATAATGGCCCGAACGCTTGCCAGAAATTGCATCACCGGCACTGGTTTTGACAAATAGGCTTTTGCCCCGGCCCCGATGATGCGTTCCTCATCACCCTTGCCGGCATAGGCAGTAACGGCCAGCACCGGCGTTGCCTGAAGCACAGCATCGCTTTGCATCTGTTCAATCAGATCAAGCCCGCTTACATGCGGCATCTGGATATCCATAATGACAAGATCGGGCGCAAAGGACTTAGTGTGCTCAATCGCATTGCGGCCATCACGCAACCCTTCAACTTCGTAATGATGCGCGCGCAACAAATCGGTGAACAGTTTCAGGTTCAGCTCATTATCTTCGACGATCAGGACCTTTTTGCTCACTGCGTATCCTTACACTTTAGCCATTATGCTGCCTAGGCAGCGACACCAGTTTCGCTTAAGCCAAAGCTATGGTGGAAACAAATGCGAAAAGTCTGGGTCAAATTCAAGCTGACCCCGCGATGCTGGCGCTGGGTGCGCTTGGCTGGATATTAACCGACGCTGACAGAGCGTCGCGGATGCTGGCCTTAACGGGCTTGACGCCGGATATATTGCGCGACGGAGTGTCGGAATCAGCGACGCTGGCCGCCATCATCGGCTTCCTTGAATCGCATGAGCCGGATCTGATTGCTGCTGCTGACCATATCGGCGTAAAGCCCGAAGCCTTGGTGCGCGCCCGTGCGGAGTTGGAAGCATGAGCCGGCCATTGCTGATTTCCGACTGTGACGAAGTTTTGCTCCACATGGTCGTGCCGTTCCGCGATTGGCTGGACGAGGTGCACGGCATTCATTTTGAACTGACGCACGGCGACTGGGGCGAAGCGTTGCGGCACAAGCAGGACGGCACTTTAGTCGAACGTGGCACTGTGTGGACATTGCTGAACGGCTTTTTCGAAACCGAAATGCACCGGCAGCAACCGATTGACGGCGCTTTGGCTGCGATGAAACGGTTGGCAGAGATTGCCGATATCGTGATTCTGACCAATTTGATGGACCATCATAATGAAGCCCGCGCCGTGCAACTGCGCGCGGTCGGCATCGATGCGCCTGTTTACACCAACCAAGGCGGCAAAGGCGCAAAACTGCAAAGTATTGTTGCGCACTATGATCCAACGGTAACGGTCTTTGTCGATGATCTGGGCCATAATCACGAATCGGTTGACGAATTTGCGCCCGACGTGTGGCGGCTGCATTTTGTTGGCGAACCGATCTTATGGCAGCGTGTAAAACCGTCCGCCGCCGCGCATGCCCGCATCGATACGTGGAGCGATGCAGAGGCCTGGATCACAGAAAAGCTGCTATCGGGCGAGCGCGCTCCCCACATTGAAACTGAAAAGGAACTTGCATGATTGATGCTCGCTTGGCCGAACTCGGCATTACATTGCCTGAACCTGCAGCCCCGGTTGCATCCTATGTGCCTACCGTTGAGGTCGGAGGTTTCCTGTATATCTCCGGCCAAGTGTCGTTCGTGGACGGCACGTTGATGACCGGAAAAATCGGCGACACCCGCACAGAGGCAGACGGCATTGCCGCTGCCCGTGGCTGCGGCCTGATGCTGATCGCGCAGATGAAAAAGGCGCTTGGATCGCTCGACCGCGTAGAGCGCATTGTAAAGCTCGGCGCGTTTGTCGCGTCCGAACCCGATTACAGCGGCCAGCCAAAAGTTGCCAATGGCGCATCGGATTTGATGGAGGCTGTGTTCGGCGATGCCGGCAAACACGCGCGCAGTGCCGTTGGTGTTCCTGTACTTCCATTGTATGCGACTGTTGAAATTGATGCGATTGTTAAAGTGCGCGACATCTAAACAATGCGCTGCTCGAATTCCTTTGGTGTCTTTGGTGCTTTGGGTGAGCCAAATTTAATGTCATCCAAAGCACCAAAGGCATCAAAGATTTTGAGTTGCACATGGTGGTAGGTAACGAGCTTCGGCATGGATGAGACTGAAGTGGTAGCTGAAATCGCCAAGGGCGTTTCCGCGTTCCTGCCGGAAGAATGGGATGCGCTAAATTTATCTGCCAATCCGTTTGTCAGCCATGCCTTTTTGGTTGCTCTTGAGGAATCGGGCAGCGTCGGCCCTGGAACGGGCTGGTCGCCTGCGCCGATTATCATCCGTGATTCGAACGGCGAAGTTGCTGGTGCGCTCCCGGCCTATCTAAAAACGCACAGCCAGGGTGAGTATGTTTTCGATCACGCTTGGGCCGATGCCTACGAACGCGCGGGCGGGCGTTACTATCCAAAGCTGATTATCGCAGCGCCCTTTTCACCCGTCCCCGGGCCGCGTGTGTTAGCAGGCGATGAGGTAACGTCGCTGGCTTTGCTCGGGGCCGCCGAAAGCGTGGTCCGGCAGAACGGGCTATCGTCAGCCCACGCCAACTTCGTTGAGGAATCGCAGCTTGATCTGTTTCGAAAGGCAGGCTGGCTGATCCGGTCTGGCACGCAATTTCATTGGGAAAACGCCGGTTATGCGTGCTTTGACGACTTTATGGCGTCATTAGCGTCGCGCAAACGCCGCGCTATCCGCAAAGAACGAGCAGCGGCGCAAGCAGCCGTCACAATCGAAATTATACGCAGCACAGACATCCGTCCCGAACATTGGGATGCGTTCTGGATATTCTATCAGGATACCGGTGCGCGCAAATGGGGGACGCCGTATCTGACACGGACGTTCTTTGACCGGATCGCCAAAAGTATGAGCGACGATATTGTTCTGTTTCTAGCAACCCGCGACGGGCGACCGGTAGCGGGTGCGCTCAATCTGCTCGGTCCTGATTGCCTGTATGGCCGCTATTGGGGGTGCAGCGAGGACATTCCGTTTTTGCATTTTGAGCTGTGCTATTATCAAGCCATCGATTTTGCCATTGCGCACGGCCTGTCGCGCGTAGAGGCAGGGGCGCAGGGCGAGCATAAGCTGGCACGCGGCTATTTGCCGGTGACGACGCACTCTGCGCATTACATCGCCGACCCCGGCTTTCGTTCCGCAGTCAGCGATTTCCTCGAACGCGAACGCCGCGCTGTCGAACGCGAACAGGAATTTCTCGGCGAGCTTGGCCCGTTCAAACGCGGCTAATCTACCGTTGTTATCCCTCGCCATCCGACAAAGCGCGCACGGTTGCCAAAGCCGAACCGGTTGACGCCCAAAGCAACGCCCACACAGCCGATCAGCACAAACAGCATGATATCGATGTAATGCAGCCTACCTAGGCCAAAATGCTGGTAGAAAGTCTCACCCGCAAAAATACGACCCGGTTCGTAAAGAACGAAGCTGTGCAGTGCATAAGTTGTGACACCAAAGACCAGCCCCGCAATCGCTGCACGCGCATCAACATTGCGGAACAAAAGCCCGACGATAAAGGCCGACAGGATCGGCATCGACGACAGGCCATTCAGCTGTTGCAGCAGATCGATGATGCTTGTCGCGTTTTCAAATGCGGGGATCATGAAGATCGAACTGATCGTCAAAACGATGCTGACTGTCGTCGCCAGCCGCCAGTGATCCTTGACCTTGGCAATGAACTTGTCGTGGAAATCAACCGAATACAGTGCGACCGATGAGTTCAGGATCGCAGCAGTATGCGCAATGACCGCCGCGGTCATCAACGAGGCAAAGGCCCCTGACAACCATGCGGGCAAAACATGCGCCACAATCCGGCCATAGCTTTTGTCACCAATCGGGCCGAACAATTTATAGGCAATTACGCCGGGTACCGCGACAATCAACGGGATGACGAGGATGCGGATGCTGGCAGCGGCAAGAACGCCTTTCTGCGCTTCTTTCACTGTCGGTGCCGTCATCGCTTTCTGCGTAATATTCTGGTTGGTGGACCAATAGAATATCTGGATAAACAGCATTCCGGTGAACAACGTGTGGAACGGTATCTGCGAATCGTTGGACCCCACCATCGTCAGTCGTTCCGCCGGAATGCCGGAAAAGTCCCAGCCGATCGCGTTGAGTGCTAGCACGACCACCAGCAACGCCATGGCGAGCATGCCGATGCCCGAAAACGTATCGACAACTGCGACAGCCTTTAGGCCACCAGTGATCGTGTAAATTGCCGCAATCACTGCCATCGGAACCGCGAAATACAGCAAAGGCCAATCGAGCCCGAACATCGATTTTAGAAACAGGCTGCCGCTGTACAAGGACGCGGGCAAATAGATCAGGATATTGCCGATCAGGAACAACGCCGAAATGACGGTGCGGATGCTGCCGCCACCATAGCGGCGTTCGAGCAGCTCGGTAACAGTTGTGCATTTGTTACGGTAATAAATCGGCACAAAAACAAACGCGAGGATCATCAACCCTACAAAGCCGCAGATTTCCCACCATGCCAGCAACAGCATCTGTCCGCCGTTCATGCCGACCAATTGCTCAGTCGAAAGATTGGTGATGGTGATCGAGCCTGCGACATACAGCCAGCTAAGCCCGCCACCAGCAAGGAACACGTCTTTGCCTGAACCGTCATGTTCATTGGGGCCGCTGCGCACTTTGGCCCAGGTCAGCAAACCCATAAGCACAATAATCGCGACAAAAACGATTGCTTGCAGCCAACCGGCTGACAGACCGCTATCCATTTACCTCTCCCTTTTTTTTGGAGTGTGGCGCATAGAAAGTCACACTGCAACCTGAACGAGAAGCTAACCGGATGAAATTGGGCGTTTGTTATTATCCCGAACATTGGCCCGAGGACGTCTGGCCCGACGATGCGCGCCGGATGGTAGAGCTGGGGCTGTCACGTGTGCGCATCGGCGAATTTTGCTGGAGCCGGATCGAACCTGAACCCGGGCGTTATAATTGGGGCTGGCTGGACCGTGCGGTGGAAGTATTGCACAAAGCGGGGCTGGGCATCATCATGGGCACGCCCACCGCGACACCGCCCAAATGGCTATTGGATCAAATGCCCGATATGGTCGC
Source organism: Sphingomonadales bacterium (assembly GCA_031416255.1). Classification (GTDB taxonomy): domain Bacteria; phylum Pseudomonadota; class Alphaproteobacteria; order Sphingomonadales; family Sphingomonadaceae; genus Sphingorhabdus_B. Next base: position 7,106 of record JANOTI010000079.1, read on the forward strand.
GCTGGACGAACAGGGACGGTTGCGTGGCTTTGGTTCGCGTCGCCATTATTGTTTTTCGCATAACGGTTATCGGCAAGAATGCGACCGAATCGTCGCAGCAATGGCCGAACGTTATGGCCAGCACCCTGCCATAGTCGCGTGGCAAACCGACAATGAATATGGCTGCCATGATACGGCGGTCAGCTATTCCAGTGCGGCGCGCGATGCTTTCCGCAGTTGGCTTGCCGCTAAATACACCGATGTCTCTGTGCTGAATGCGGCATGGGGCAATGTGTTTTGGTCAATGGAATACAGGGCGTTTGACGAGGTGGAATTGCCCAATCTAACGGTGACAGAGGCGAACCCGGCGCATTGGCTGGATTTCCGCCGTTTCTCATCGGATCAGGTCGTCGCTTTTAACCGCGCCCAAGTTAATATCCTGCGCAATGCGTCGCCCGGACGCGATTTGATCCACAACTATATGGGTTTTTTCACCCAGTTCGATCATCATGCTGTCGCTGCGGATTTGGATGTCGCCAGCTGGGATAGCTATCCGCTGGGTTTCTTGGAACAGTTCTGGTTTTCGGATGCCGAAAAGCTGCGCTACGCCCGCCAAGGCCATCCCGACATCGCGGCATTTCACCATGATTTGTATAGGGGCCTGCATCCCAATGGCCGCTGGTCGGTGATGGAACAGCAACCCGGCCCGGTGAACTGGGCGCGCTATAATCCGGCACCTTTGCCTGGCATGGTGCGACTGTGGACGTTGGAGGCGATGGCGCATGGGGCCGAAATGGTCAGCTATTTCCGCTGGCGGCAGGCGCCGTTTGCTCAGGAGCAAATGCACGCTGGTTTGCTGCGCCCCGACAGTACAGACGATGTTGCGGTGGCGGAGGTGAAGCAGGTATCGGCGGAGATTGCGGCGTTGCTTGGCGGCATCGGCGAGCCTGTAAAACAGGTCGCTTTGGTGTTCGATTATCAAAGCGATTGGATCACCGATATTCAACCGCAAGGCCAAAGTTTTAGCGCGCTGAAGCAGACGTTTGCGTATTATTCGGCGCTGCGGCAATTGGGTCTTAACGTTGACATAGTGCCGCCGGGTCGGAGCTTTGATGGCTATGCGATGGCTGTTGTCCCCTGCATGCCGATCATCCTCGCCGGTTTGGTTGACCAGCTAGCGGCTTTCCCGGGCCAAGTGTTGATTGGCCCGCGCAGTGGTAGCAAGACCGCTGACTTTGCGATCCCCGCCGAACTGCCACCGGGTCCGCTTAACACGCTGCTGCCGATGAAAGTCACACGCGTGGAATCGCTGCGTCCGGGGTTGGTCGAAGCAGCAGGCGCCGGGTGCGTTAGCCACTGGCTTGAACATATCGAAACCAACCTTGATGCGGAATGGTCCACCGATAGCGGGAAAGGCATTTGCTATCGCAATGGCAACGCCCGCTATCTCGCGGCGTGCGCTGATACCCCGCTTTTGAAAATGGTATTTGGCCGTATGGCTGACAAGGCTGGCTTAAGCGCTTTGGCTCTCGACCAAGATATCCGCATTCGTCGCAATGGAGATCTGGTATTCGCTTTTAACTACGGGAGCCAGCCTGCGCCTGCTCCTTTGATTGGTGACGCGGTATTGCTTGTCGGAGATGACCAGATAGCTGCTGCCGACGTTGCCATTTGGCGAATACGTTAATCGACCAGCGTACCGCCCTTCATCACGGCTTCGACCTTTTCCAGAACGCGGATATCAGTCAGTGGGTTGCCCTTGACCGCGATCAAATCGGCAAAGTGGTCGGGTGCTATACTGCCGACTTCGCCCTCTTTGCCCATCATTTTTGCGGCCTCGATGGTGGCGGATTGGATCGCCTGCATCGGCGTCATTCCGTAGCGCACCATGTAGGCGAACTGCCGCGCGTTTAGCCCGTGCGGATATACGCCGCTGTCAGTACCAAAGCCAATTTTGACGCCCAGCTTTACCGCTTTGGCAAAGCCTTCGCGCTGGACATCGGTGGTCTCGCGGTTCTTACGCAGATATTCCTCGGGCCAGCCTTCTTTGGTGCCGACATCATCGATATAGTCGCCATTGTAGATGTCCATCACCAGCCAGACGCCAGCGTCCCTGGCCATTGTAAGCGCCTCATCGTCAATTAAACTTGCATGTTCGATGGAACGCACACCGGCGCGGATGGCGGCTTTTATACCCTCGGCACCATGCGCGTGCGCGGTGGCATAGCTGCTGCGTGTTTTGGCCACCGCTACCGCCGCACGCATCTCGGCCTCGGTCAATTCGGGCGCGCCCGGTTCTGTGCCGATGGCCAAAACTGCGCCGGTCGCCATCAGTTTCAGAAAATCGACTTTGCCGTCAAACAAGGCGGTCGCTCGCGCCGCCACAGCTTCCGGCCCCTCTGCCACCCCCAACCGCATGTCGGCAGGAAGTTGGTCATTGGGGACAACACCGTTCAATTCTCCACCACCACCGGAATGCGTCAAATAGGCTCCAGCGACTGTCATTCGCGGTCCCTGTACCAGCCCTTGATGGATCGCATCGCGCAAAGCCACATCGGTGAGGCCGCGATAGGTTCCAACATCGCGCACTGTGGTAAAACCGGCGCGCAGCGTTGTCAGTGCGTTGGCCGCACCGTGAAGCGCTGTGAGTTGTGGCGAGGTTTTGATTGGTGCGGCTAAATCGGCACTTTGTCCGGCATCGGCAAGATGGGTGTGGAGATCGATTAGACCGGGAAGGACTGTGTAGGCTGACCAGTCGATAATTGTGTCAGCAAAGGGAGGATTGCGTTTGCAAGGCTCAACAGAACCAATCTTATCGTCCCAGACGAGGATACAATGCTTTTTCAGCACGATGCCCCGCTCGACGTCGATCAAATGTCCCGTTCTGATATATGTCGCTTTTTGACGCCAATCCTGATTCGCAAGGGCTGCGGCATTGCTCAGCAAAGCTAGAGCGGCGACCGCTAGTGGCCAGCGCAAAGGCATCAGCCTTTCTTGGTGATCCGCTCAATTTCCTTGGCAACCATACCCTCGACCAAAACGGGTAGGTTTGTATCGAGCCAGTTTTTCAGCATCGGGCGCAGCAATTCGCGGGTTAAACCCTCCAGCGAAGTTTCACCACTGCGCACTATCTGCGGCGCAACACCGGGTTCGGCCAAAGTCTTCAGCACCGAGAAACTCTGCGCCAGGCTTTGCGCTTTGCTGTCGTCCAACAGTTCTTCGGCGGTTTCGGTCAGTTCAAGGACGTCTTCCTGTGTCTCAATTTCGTCTTTGCGGGGCGCAGCGGCGCGAGTTGCACGGGCGCGCGTGATGACGCGGTCATCCTCGGCAATGATCTTTTTGATCGACGACAAAATCGCCTCCATCGAAGGTTCGCTGCGGTCTTCAGCCATTCTTATTGCCCCTCAAGCTGCCCCATTATTCCGC
>JANOTI010000080.1:0-13516 GCA_031416255.1 Sphingomonadales bacterium
CGCTAGTTTTTGAAGCATTCACTCCCTTCGCCGTATCCGTTTGTGCTGAGTTGGTGCTGAGCCCGCTGGGCGAAGTGCCGTATCGAAGTACCGAGTGCGCCTACAAACCCTTCGATACGGCACTTCGCTACGCTCAGCACCTACTCAGGGCGAACGGGTAGCGGTGCCGCCTGCAAACAAAGACCTACTTCTAAAACTTCACCCTCACCGTTAGCCGCCCATTGACCGGCGCACCGGGAGTGATGTTGTTGTTGTTATGCGCGCTCGCAAAATAGTCGGTGTCGAACAGGTTTTCGACATTGGCTTGCAGCTGGATCGCTTCGCTAACGTCAAAGTATAACGCAGCATCGACGCGGGTAAAGCTTGGCAATTTGGTCGTCGCCGCGCTGGTGCGGATTGCGGCGAACTGGCTGCTTTGATGGACGATACCAAGGCCAAGACCCAAAGCATCGGTGAAATCATAGCGGTTCCAAAGCGATGCTTGATGTTTGGGCACTTGCGACAAACGAACAAAGTCGTTTCCGCGCAATGCTGCATCTTGATACGTGTAACCAGCACTTACCTGCCAATTTGGCAGAACCCGGCCGGTTGCAGCAAGCTCAACCCCCTTGGTCCGCGTCTTGCCGATGTTGATCGACGCCAACGGATTTGCCGGATCGGGCGTCGTCGCGTTGCTGCGATCAAGCTGAAACACCGCCGCTGTCACATTCAAATTGGGCAATATATCCCATTTCGCGCCAATTTCAGCATTGGTGAACTTCTCTGGTGCCAGATTTTGTTGCGTGGTCGATAAAGTAATAAACTGGTCACCCGAACGCGGCAGAAACGATTGGCTGTAACTGGAATAGACCGAGATATTTTCCTGCGGTTTCCAAATCAGGCCAATACGCGGACTGACTTTCTTGTCGCTACGGCCGAAAGGGCGGTCAACCAGCGGAATGAAGTCGGTGCCTTTGATTTCAAAACTGTCATAGCGCAAGCCAACGACCACATCGAAATGGTCACCAAGCGAAAGCTGATCTTGCGCATAGGCCGAAAAGAATTTGACGTCCGACACTGTGTCCCGTGTCGGTGCGGTGAACGTGACGGTCGGATAGACTGGATTGACCAAATTCAGGATATTGCTGGGGCTGAACGTGCGACCTAACCGCATGTTACGCGTGTTCTGGTCACCATATTCGACGCCGAACAACAGCTTATGGTTTAGCGCACCGGTTGCAACATCCCAGATCAAATTCGCCTGCGCAATCAGGTTTTCGCGCTTGGTCGGATCGGAATAGGCGTCGAGAACGACAGTGCCGGTCTGCGACGTTGCTGCAGCATTTGGATAGGCATTGATGTATAGCTTGTCGTAATCGCCATAGAGAACGGTGCTGGTGAATTTCAGATTTTCGGTCAGCTGCCCGTCCAGCCGCAGCTTTGCGATGTGCGCCTCCAGCGTCGTGCGATTCAGCCCCGGAACACCGAAGAACTGACGGTCATAGCCGCGAATGGGCGTATTCGGCAGACCAACGCCAGTTGCAATCGACGGTACTCCGCGATCATTCACGCGGTCGTCGTTCACATATTCATAGGAAAAGCCGAGCTTCCAATCGTCGCTGATAGCAACGCCGAGATAGGGGTTGATCGCAAAACGACTGCCATCGACGAACGTGCGGTCGCCTTCGATGCTTTCGTACGCGGTGTTGACCCTAAGCGCGGTTTTATCACTTAAAGCGATGTTGATATCGCCTGACAGGTCCCACCCGCCAAAGCTGTTGACACTGGCGCGCGCCGCTCCAAAAGTTTCCTCAGCCACCGGCGATTTCTGAACGCGGTTGATGATTCCGCCGCCGCCGCCGCGACCGAAAATCAGCGCATAGGGCCCTTTAAGAATTTCAACGCGTTCAACGTTATAAAGACCGCGATAATATTGCACATCGTCGCGAACGCCATCGAGGAAGAAGTCTGACGTGGTGTTTTGCCCGCGCAATGTGATCTGGTCACGGTTGCCTTCGCCCTGCCCGACTGTAGTGCCAGGAACATAACGCAACACATCGCCCAGGCTGTAATGCGCCTGATCGTCGAGCTGTTCGCGGGTGACAACGTGGATGGATTGCGGCACATCAAGCAACGGCGTGTCGGTTTTGGTTGCGGTCACGATATCTTGAGCAACATAGCCGGTATTGGCACCGGTCACGATGATAGCGCGGCAATCTTCGCATTGGCCCTCCGAAGCAGCATCCATCGTTTCGGCCTGTGCTGCCGATGCCAAAACCGCTGACAACGCCAGCATCGAATAACCCGCAAATTTCAACATACCGTCAATTCCTTATTGAGAAGCATTCTCAACCCCTGCAGGCCTACTATTGCGAACTATTATCAAAATCAATTTAAAAGTTGATCCGGTTGAACTTTTTATTGAACGGAATAATATCGTGTCAAAGGAGGCGCGCATGAAAGCAACTATCTGGCACAACCCCGACTGCGGCACGTCGCGCAAGACGTTGGCGATCCTGAAAGAGACGCCCGGCGTCGATGTTACCGTTATTGAATATAAGAAAAGTCCGTTTGATCGGGAAAAGCTGGCTCAGCTTTTCCGCGACGCTGGATTAAGCCCCAGGGACGCACTGCGCACACGCGGATCGCGCGCCGAGGAACTAGGCTTGATCGATTGTGCCGATAGCGAGCGTATCCTGGCTGAAATGGTCAGAGACGCTGCACTTGTGGAACGCCCTTTTGTCGAAACCGAAAAAGGCGTGCGGCTATGCCGTCCACAGGATAGGGTTACGGAAATACTTTAACGGCAACGGGTCGTTCATGGCCGCGGGATGGAGGAAGCAACAATGCGCAAATTTCTAAAATGGACAGTATTTGTCGTGATCGCTTTGATCGTTGCTTTGTTTGCATGGGGCTATGCGGCTGACATTCCGGTCAGCAAACTGCGCGCAAAATATGCCAATGCCGAATCCGAATTTGTAGATCTGGGCGACGGCTTAACCGTCCATCTGCGCGATGAAGGCCCCAAGGATGCGCCTGCGATCATTTTGCTGCACGGTTCAAATGCATCCCTGCATACGTGGCAGCAATGGGTGGACCGGCTGGGCAAAAACTTCCGGATCATCCGTTACGACCAACCGGGCCATGGATTGACGGGACCGCACCCTACCGACGATTACTCCGCCGCCGCTTTTGCCGATGTGGTGGATCGCGTTGCTAAAAACCGTGGATTGGGCACATTCACACTCGGCGGAAACAGCATGGGTGGTTGGGTAACGCACGAATACGCTAAGCTGCATCCTGAAAAGCTATCCGGCATCATTTTGGTTGATGCAGGCGGGGCGCCCGATGCCAAACCCAAAAGCCTGCCCATCGGTTTTCGGATTGCCCGCATGCCGATACTCAACAATCTAGCGCGCGTCATTACGCCGCGCAGCATTATCGAAACCTCACTGCAACAAAGCGTCAGCAACCAGGCGGTTGTTACACCTGCAGAAGTGGACGAATATTGGGAGTTGCTGCGCTATCCCGGCAACCGGGCTGCGACTGGCAAACGCTTTGCCCAATACGGCAACCGGCTAACGACAACGCCCGTTTCCACAGCGACACGCAACGTTCCTGCGCTGATCCTATGGGGCGAGGAAGACAGCCTGATACCTGTTGCATCGACAAAATGGTTTGAATCCCAATATGCAAATGCGGTCACACATATCTATCCGCGCATTGGCCATTTGCCGATGGAGGAAGCGCCGGACGTAAGTGCCAACGATGTGATGAAATGGCTGCAGCAACCTGTAGCCACCAAAGAGCCATAAGGTCAGGCGACGTTGCGCTGATTTTCATCGAACAACGCAACGCTGTCGGCAAAGAGCATCGGACGCCCGAAATAATAGCCTTGTATCTTGGTGCAGCCCATTTGCTGGATCATCGTCATTTCAGCTTCGGTTTCGACGCCCTCAGCTGTGGTTGTGATGTCCAAAGCGTCGGCAAGAGCGACCACAGCGCGAATAATCGCGATGCTCTCTGCCTTCGCCTTAGCAGCGCCTTGAACAAAGCTACGGTCCACTTTGATCGTATCAAAACGGATGTTCCGTAAATAGCCGAGTGACGAATATCCGGTGCCAAAATCGTCCAGCGACAATTTGATTCCCATTTTTCGCACGCGGTCAAGAATCTGAACTGTGCAACCGCCATCGCGCAGAAAGATACTTTCCGTCACCTCAAGCTCCAGCCGCCAAGCTGGGAGGCCGCTATCGTGCAGCGCAGACACAACAGTTTCAATAAAACCGGGGCTGCTTAACTGATCGACCGAAATGTTGACCGCAACTTTGGTCGATTCTGGCCAGCTCATCGCGTCTTTGCAGGCTTGGCGCAGCACCCATGATCCGATCGGTACAATCAGCCGCGCATCTTCGGCCACCGGGATAAATTTGGCTGGGGAAACATTGCCAAATTTTGGATTTTTCCAGCGCAGCAACGCTTCAAAGCCCGTGATTTCATTTTGGCCATTGGCCGTCACGACGGGTTGATATTCGATATGCAGCTGATTGCGTTCCAACGCGTGGCGCAGCTCAAATTCTAGCACGCGTTTTTCTTCGGCGTTGGCGTGCAATTTATGCTGATAACTGTGGTGCGTGTTACCGCCCTCTTCTTTCGACCGGTAAAGCGCAAGATCGGCACTGCGCATCAGCAATTCTACTGTGCGTCCATCCATGGGCCCCACCGCACTGCCGATTGATGCACCAATATACAGAGTGTTTTGGTCGATTTCATAAGGTTTGGACAAAGCATCGATAATGGTCTTCGCCAGTTTTTCGACATAATTGGTGTCATTCGCGTCCATCAACACGACCGCAAATTCATCACCGCCCAAACGACCGCAAAGCTCGTTTTCCGACATAATCATCTTCAGCCGCTTTGCGACCTGCGCAAGCATACGGTCTCCGACCGGATGGCCAAGTGTATCGTTGACAGCTTTGAACCGATCAAGATCGATCATGAAAAACCCGCAACGGCGACGCCATTTTTCCGCCTCGGTCAAAGCAAGGCCCAGCGTTTCGGTCAGCTGCAACCGGTTCGGCAATCCGGTCAGCGTATCAAAGCGGGCAAGGTGCGAAATCTTATCAGCAGATTCGCGCTGTTCGGTTACGTCAGAACCAACACCGCGAAAGCCAAGAAACGCATTATCCTCCGACACACGCGGCGAAGCGGAAAGTTCCCACCAACGCGTTTTGCCTTTGATAGTTACAGGAACGATCAAATTACTAAACGCTTCGCGCCGTTTCAGCTTATCCGCCAAAGTATGCAAGGTATCAGGATAGCGGCCCGTTTCCCAAGTATCACCGGCGATAAGTTTCAGCAGTGGCTGACCTTCGATGGCGCGCGGTTCCTCATCAAGCGCATAGGCAAAGCGCGGGCTAGCGTGCGTTACGGCACGGGCGGTATCCGTTTGCCACAACCAGTCAGCACCGCTGTCTTCAAATTCGCGCAGCAACAGACTAACCGTTTCGGTCTTTTCCTGCAGAACGTTGCTGGCGAGTTGGTATAGTATCTGGGACTGGGCGGTCCGCATCACACCAAAAATCAGCAGTATGCCAAGCGCAGCAGCCGCCACAGCGAGATAATATTGACCGTTCAGTGCCCAGCCAGCCACACCGCCGATTGTAACTGCGCCTATAAAGGCTGTCGCTGCAGCGGGAATGCTGGGCAACAACAGGGATACATAGACCATCATCGCAACGCATACCGACCAAGCGCCAAGCAGTTCTGCCAGTCCACCAAACCAGCCAAATAGCGGCATAGCGGAGCCCCAGATGATGCCGTTTACCCCCCAATTTTTGACGAGTTTCCCAAATACTTGCGAATTGGCTGACATTGTTGGCGTAGGCAAATTGCGCATGCGTTCGGCAAAGCTAGCAGCGTTTACAATCATAAGCGGCGCTATCCAGGCCGCAATCAGCCATATCGGAACAATCGAAACGCTGATAATGCCAACCAGCACAGCGCAAGCGATGTTCGCTATTAACTGAATTGCAGGCTGTTGACGAATAGAGCGCGCCTGAATTTCACGCAACTGCGCACCGCTGAAACCAGCAGGCTCTTCTAAGCCGATTAGGGCCCTAACCGAGATTTCGGTTGGCAGATCGGTAATCGTTTTATCGTAACTCACCAGCTTGCTTTAAGCAGCGAAACTTACTTAATGGTAAGCGTGGAAACCGGAAACCAACTTATTTTAAGATTTTACACCACAAAATATTTGGCTTGCGCGCGGGAATCATCACGCAGCGATGGCGTAGGGCTGAATTTCCCCAGACAAATACAGGTTCCGCGCTTTTGCCCGGCTCATTTTGCCGGAACTGGTTCGCGGCAGTGTGCGCGGCGGAACCAATTCGACCACGCAGTTCATTCCGGTCACCGAACGAACCTTATCCTTGATTTGCTCACGCAATTTGGCGCGTTCGGTCTCGTCGGACGTACGGCACTGGACAAGCACTGCGGGTGCTTCTTCGCCACCGACGGTCGTAATTGAAAACGCGGCAATATCGCCCGCTTTGAAGCCGGGCAATTGTTCAACCGCCCATTCAATATCCTGAGGCCAATGGTTTTTGCCATTGATGATAATCATATCCTTTGCGCGACCGACAACAAAGATATAACCAGCGGAAAGATAACCCATATCGCCGGTATCGAGCCAGCCGTTCTGCATACAGGCAGCCGTGGATTCTTCATCTCGGAAATAGCCGGTCATGATTGACGGGCCAGTGCACCAGATTTTGCCAATAATACGATCGGGCAAGATGCTGCCGTCTTCTTCGCGGACTTCGATCGTCATGTCTTTGACCGCTTTGCCGCAGTTGACGATTGCGCGGAAACGCGTCGGGCGGTCTGTGCTGCCGGCCATACCGGTCAATTCGCTTTCCTCGACCAGTTCAACGTTGATGCCTTCTCCCGGTGGCATAATCGACACTGCAAGCGTTGCTTCTGCCAAACCATAGCTCGGCAGAAAAGCGCTGGCCTTAAAGCCAGCATCGCCAAACGCATCGACAAATGACTGCATGACGTCTGGACGGATCATGTCCGCGCCATTGCCTGCAAGCCGCCAATGATCGAGCTTAAATCTATCTGACACATGGGTTTGGCTGGAAATGCGCCGCGCGCAAATATCGTAACCAAATGTGGGGGAGTAGCTGATGACTGTGCCTTCAGAACGGCTAATGATATCAATCCACGCCAGAGGACGGCGGGCGAAATCTTCGGTTTTCATATAGTCGGTCGAAACTTGGTTCGCGACGACCGATAGGAAACAGCCGACCAGCCCCATGTCATGATACCAAGGCAACCACGATACGCAGCGATCCAAGGCTTGCACCTCCATTCCGTGCGAGTGCGCCGATAGATTGTTCAGCAGAGCTTTGTGCGACACGGCGACGCCATGCGGGAAACGCGTAGAGCCGCTGCTGTATTGCAGATAACAAATCTCGCTGGGTTTTGCCTGCGGCAGATCCGTTCGCAAAGCGATCCTGTCTGAAAAACTCTCCCAATCCAGCCCCTCAACCTTATTCAGCCGCGCGGCCTCACCCGCTGTTTCTTTCAATTCAGCGGGGAAAAACAATAGGCTGGGATCGCAGCTTTGCAATTGCACTGCAATCTGGTCGATATAGCTTTCTTTTCCCCCAAATGACGTCGGTAGCGGCAACGGCACTGGCCAAGCGCCAGCATAGATGCAGCCGAAAAATAAGGCGGCAAAATCGGGGCCGGTTTCGGCAATCAACGCGATCCGGTCCTCAGGCTTTACGCCGTGACTGATGAGGCGATAGGCCATAGCAAGCGCATCGCTGCGCAGTTCGCTAAATGGATAGCTGCGCGCCAACTGCCCACGCATGTCGTGAAAATTCAGCCCCCGCACACCTTGCGCTGCATAATCCAGCGCCTCACCCAATGTATCAAAGTCCGAATAACGCCGTTCAAGGCTATCGGCGGTTGGCGTGGGTGAAGATGCTGTCATGTGCGGTCCTGCTTTACCTTTTAGTATGTATTGCTTTTAGCCGAGCTTTGGAGTTCAAAATCGGACCCGACTATGGCACAAATGCGGCGTGTCCCGAAGAAACGACCCTGATCGACTTCCAAAACCGCTGAATCCCGCAAAATTGCGGGACTTGGCGCTTCATTATGTTGGGCGCTATGCCACCAGCCGGGCCAAGTTAGCTACCTATCTGAACCGCAAAATCCGCGAGCGCGGATGGGTTGAAGGCGCAAACGCCCCGGACATAGAGGCCATGATCGAAGATTTCGACTGTCTGGGCTATGTAAATGACGTCACCTATGCCGCGTCACGGGCGCGAGCGTTAACCTCCAGAGGTTTTGGCGCGCGCCGTGTAAACGAAGATTTGCGCGCCAAAGGGATCAGCGAAACCGATGCTGGAGAAGCGCGCGAAGAAAGCGAAAAGGCCCGCTGGCACTCGGCAGAACGTTTTGCGCAGCGAAAACGGATCGGCCCGTTTGCCCCCGAACAAGCGACGCCCGAATTGCAGCACAAACATTTCCAAGCCTTTCTGCGCGCCGGGCACAGCTTTGATATTGCAAAGGCCTTTGTTCGCGCTGCACCGGGGGAGTCCGTAGAGTTTTCGGAGTAGAGAAGGATGAAACTAAGTTGAAAACCACCGTTAGTGCTGCGCAACGCCCTTTGACTGGCTCAAGGCTATCGGTTTCAAGAAGCACCGGACTTTACCGTAATTTGCCTGCGCACATTCCCGACTTTCGGCCAATCTTAAGAGGTTCCTTTATCAATTGCGCGGAGCTTGCCGCCGATACGACAGCGCCTCCGCAATGTGGATGCGGCCCACAGATGCGCTTCCAGCCAGATCTGCGATAGTCCGGGCAACCCGCAGTATCCGCGTATAGCCCCGCGCCGATAGTCGCATCGCTTCGGCGGCTTGGGCGAGCAAGCGTTGGCCGGGTTCATCTGGCGTCGCGTGCGCCTCCAAAGCATCGCCATCCAGTTCGGCATTGGTCCGCATTTTTGTGCCCGACAGACGTTCCGTCTGTGCGATCCTTGCTGCGCGGACGCGGACTGCAACTTCGGCTGAACCTTCGGCCGGCGGTGGCAATACCAGGTCAGCGGCACTGACGCTTTGGACCTCGACATGCAGATCGATCCGGTCGAGAAGCGGGCCCGAGACGCGCGATTGATAGTCCGCTGCACAGCGCGGCGCACGACTGCAAGCCAGCGCCGCATCGCCCAAATGTCCGCACCGGCAGGGGTTCATCGCGGCAACCAGCTGCACCCGTGCAGGAAAAGTCACATGGCTGTTGGCACGCGCCACCGACACGACACCTGTTTCCAAGGGCTGGCGTAAACTATCAAGAGCAACACGTTGAAATTCTGGAAGCTCATCTAAAAATAATATGCCGAGATGCGCTAGACTTACCTCCCCGGGACGCACCTTTAGTCCTCCGCCAACCAATGCTGGCATGGACGCGCTGTGATGCGGGGATCGAAACGGACGTGTCCGCGACATGCGCCCGCCCTCCAATGTTCCGGCAACCGATGCGACCATCGAAACCTCCAAGGCCTCAGCTGGTGTCAGGTCAGGCAAAATCCCCGGCAGGCATGCAGCCAGCAAAGATTTTCCTGCGCCCGGCGGCCCGATCATCAGCAGATTGTGCCCCCCTGCTGCGGCAATCTCCAACGCCCGCTTTGCTGTTTCCTGCCCCTTCACCTGTTTCAGATCGGGTCCGCCGGTGGTCTTCGCAATTTCGCCCGGCTTGGGTGGAGCCAATATCCCTTGGCCCTTCAAATGATTGAGCAAGCCGATCAAATCCGGTGCCGCGACAAGGTCGATATTCCCCGCCCATGCCGCCTCTGCGCCCTGAGTTGCCGGACAGATCAATCCCATTTCCTGCGATGACGCGTGAAGTGCCGCAAGCAACACGCCGGGGGTCGCAGTTATCCGCCCATCAAGTCCCAATTCGCCAACGACGAAAAAATGCGACAGCACCTCTGCATCGGCAAGCCCCATCGCCGCCAAAAGTGCCAGCGCTATCGGCAGGTCGTAATGCGACCCTTCCTTTGGAAGATCAGCAGGCGAAAGGTTTACGGTGATGCGTTTGGGAGGCAGCGATAATCCCAAGGCTGCAATGGCGGCGCGCACCCGCTCCCGGCTTTCCGCAACTGCCTTGTCGGGCAGGCCAACAACGATAAACGCAGGGACACCGGCCGAAATCTGGCACTGCACCTCTACTGTGCGCGCTTCTAACCCCAAATACGCAACCGTCGAAACCAATGCGACCATATTTTCACCCCACTTCCAGCTTCAAGCGATGGAGCGGCCTTTTGATATTGTCCATGTCACGCAATTGCCTAGGTAATTAGTGCCTGCCCCGAAGGATCCGCCTAACATCCCCAACGCCGCGTTAACCTTTGCCGATCATATCTTTGCAAGCCGCATCCTCCAAAGGGGCGGACATGAAGCGTTTTCTCGCCCGGTTCTTTATGGCTTTTGCCGCACTTGCCGCTGTGCCTGCGGCTGCGCAAACCACAGCCACGATTGAGGTTGAGGATTATGTGTATGACAATGCGGATGCCGTGAATGGCGGTACCGAACGCTTTGTTTCCGAACAGTTCTCCGATGCGGCACCCAGCCGCACTCCCCTCGCCAGTTTTGGCCCATTCCACATGGTATCGCCCGACCGCGCCGAATTGATCGGCAGCATCGAAAGCGAAACGCTTGCGCAGTTTCGCGCATTGCTTCGTGCGTTTCCCGGTATTCGCCAGATCGATATGGTCGATTGCCCTGGCACCGGCGATGATGAAGCCAATCTTGCTCTCGCGCGTCTATTACGAAGCGCAGGCATAGCGACCTATGTTCCTGATGGCGGTTCGGTTCGGTCTGGCGGCGTTGAATTGTTCCTGGCTGGTGCAAAACGCAGCGCAGCCCCGACCGCAGAATTTGCTGTACACAGCTGGCGCGACGAAGATGGTTTTGAGGCAGGTGATTTTGCCGCCAACGATCCCGTCCATCAGGACTATATCCGCTTTTACCGCGACATGGGGTTAAGCGATACCGAAGCACAGGCTTTTTACGCGATGACCAACAGCGCGCCGCACGATGATGCGCTCTATTTAAACAGCCGCGACATTGGGCGCTACATCCGGCTCGACTGACAGCTGCGGAAACGTACTCAACGCCGGATATTTGACAAATGCTGCAACTGGTCGTCATGTTTGGCATATGACGAGTCGTGTACCGTTTGGAGCGCTCCTTCGCGTCAGCAATGCTGTATAAAATAGGAGTGTATCCATGAGCGACCGCGCACCGAACCCAGCCGATTTGGGCATGCATGGCTTAGCCCCGCATCTTGTTTGCAAAAATGCCGCAGCCGCTATCGATTTTTACGTCAAAGCCTTCGGCGCGACCGAACTGATGCGCCTTCCCGGCCCAGACGGGCGGTTGATGCACGGGTCGATCAAAGTCAACGGCTGCATGGTTATGCTCGCCGATGAATTTGGTGACGTTGACGAAGCGCACCGCAACGCGGCTCCACCGACATTGGGCGGCACTTGCGTCATGCTGCATTTACAAGTTGATGATTGCGATGCCTGGGCGGCCCGCGCCGTCGCCGCTGGTGCCAAAACGATTATGCCGATGGCTGATATGTTCTGGGGAGACCGTTACGGCTTAATCGAGGATCCGTTCGGTCACCGCTGGTCCATCGCCACAACCAAAGGGCCACCTATCATGGGCGAGGAGCTTAACGCGGCTATGAACAGCGCAATGGCCGAAATGAACGCAGGACAAACTGATGGCTAAGATGATTTTTGTAAACTTGCCCGTTGCTGATCTTGCAAAATCGAAAGCATTTTATGAAGCGATCGGCCTTACCGTAAACCCGCTATGGAGCGACGAAACAGCCGTCAGCATGGTGTGGAGCGAACATATTTATGTCATGCTGTTATCCCATGCAAAGTGGAAATCGTTCACCACGCGTCCGATCGCAGCGGCAGGGTCTAGCGAAGTCGCGCTCGCGATCACGTTGGAGTGCAAAGACGACGTCAACCGCATGGTTGAGGCAGCGGCAGTCACAGGGGGCGTTGCTGATATAAACCCGCCAGAGGACCATGGTTTTATGTTCCAGCGCAGTTTCGCAGACCTTGACGGCCATATCTGGGAACCATTCTGGATGGACCCAGCCGCGATGCCAGCAGGCGCGTAACGATCGAGTAAGGAGAGTAACAATGACCTATATCGACGGTTTCGTGATTGCGGTTCCAAAGGCGAACAAGCAAAGGTTCATCGACCATGCCAACAACGCCGACAGCATGTTTATGGAAATGGGTGCGATCCGTGTGGTCGAATGCTGGGCGGATGATGTTCCCGAAGGCAAAGTCACCGATTTTCGTATGGCGGTTAAGGCCGAAGACGATGAAGAGGTTATCTTTAGCTGGATCGAGTGGCCCGATAAAGAAACCCGTGACAAAGCCTATGCGGTTATGATGGCCCCCGACAATGCTGACCCGCGCATGAACCCAGAGACGAATCCAATGCCCTTTGATGGAAAACGGATGATCTGGGGTGGGTTTAGATCCGTGGTCGATATGAAAAACTAAACGCCGGACGAAGTTTAAAGGGGGAAATTATGGAAAGCAGTACCGGATTGCCAAAACCCAAATGGTTGTTGTGGGTAGGGATTGCATCGCTGTTGTGGAACTTGTTCGGTGTCGCGGCCTTTATCATGCAGGCAACCATGTCGGCTGAGGCACTCTCCGGCCTGCCGGCGGACCAGCAAGAACTGTGGGGCGATATGGGGATTACCACCTGGATTGCCTATGCAGTCGCGGTGGGCGCAGGAACGCTCGGCGCACTCAGCGTAATTCTTTGCCGCAAATGGGCAGTGCCGCTGTTCCTGTTAAGCGTTGCCGCAATCGCGCTGCAATTCAGCTATCCCATGGTTTATGCTTTGGGCAACGACCTTATGTCATTGATGATCTTTCCGGCGTTTATCTTCGTCGTTGCTATCGCCCAATGGCTGTTCGCACGCAAATGGCGCGATGCGGGTTGGTTGGTGTGAAGCTGTGATAATCTATAACGTGCGATGTTGACTTTTAAGGGCGTGCGCCATAGACGGCCATCCAACAAAGGTGGTCGCTGAAATGATTCGGCGGCCCCTTACTTTTACAACGTATTTGATTTTTGAGGATTTGAGCCATGAAGCGCACCTTTCAGCCGAGCAATCTAGTGCGCGCTCGCCGTCACGGTTTTCGTCTCCGTATGTCGACCGCTGCTGGTCGTAACATCTTGAACGGTCGCCGCGCGCGTGGCCGCAAGAAGCTCTCGGCCTGAGCTTAGCTATGACTGACCGCGCATCCCGCGGTTACAGCATTATAACAAAACGGTCAGACTTTCTGGCCGCCAACCGGGGGAAGCGCTATGCAACTCCCGGTTTTGTTTTGCTCGTTTTCGACCGGCGCGATGATGATCCGGCGAAGCGGCTGGGCATTACGATTACCAAAAAGGTCGGCAACGCGGTGGTCCGCAAC
>JANOTI010000081.1:0-1698 GCA_031416255.1 Sphingomonadales bacterium
CCGCTCCCACGGATCATGCGGGTCCATCTGCATCGCAGCATTTTGCGCCCAGCCGAGACCCAGCGCATCGCCGACCGCGACAAAGGCTTTGGTCAGTTCTTTGGCGTCAACGCTGCGCTCGGTCGAAAGCGTCGCAAGGCCGATGGCACCGTCAAGCTGCGCCATGCGGACCAGCTTTGCCACCAGCTTTGCAGGTGCCCCGCCAAGCGTCAGCTTAGCGCCATAGGCCGCCGCTTGCGCCATCGCATCGGGGGAGAGCAGCTCCTTGCTTGAGGACGACAGTGTCTCAATCACCGGTGCATAATCGGCAACGGCTTCGCCAACGCTGCGGCCTTCTCGGCCATTGCGTATCATGTCCGCCATATGCGCGCGGGTTTCGACTGCGACTTGATTATACAACATAATGCGCGCCGCTTCGGGAATTTTCGCAGCATCAATTTCCGCCCATAGGTCATGCAACTCAAACAGGCGTTCCGCGACAGCAAAAGCCTCTGCCACCACCGCCATCGAACAACCTTCTTCCTCTGCGAGTTCAAACGGATGCAGCATACCCATGCGGTTTATCATCCGGTTGGCAAGTTTGGTCGCGATGATTTGCGGACGCAGCCGGTGCGTCAAAATCGCTTGTCTATGCGCCTTGACCATCGGCGCAGGAAACGCCGCCAGCAGTTCGGCATCGAGTGCAGGGTCCGCCGCAAGCGGGCCTTCCTCTGCCGCATCTTGCGCCGCCAATTTCGCGGTCGACAGCAAAATTGCCAGTTCGGGCCGGGTCAAGCCTTTGCCTTCGCCCTCGCGCCGCAGATATTGGTCGTTCGCCTCCAGCCCCTCGACCACACGGTCAAGCTTGTTCTGGCCCTCAAATGTTTCCATCAATCGCACATAAGCGGGTAAGTCACCAACGCCGCCGCTTTCGGCAATCGACAGCGCCAATGTCTGCATCCGGTTATCACCCAATACCAGCTCGGAAACTTCGTCGGTCATGCTGGCGAGCAAAATGTTGCGATCTTCGATCTTCAGACTGCCCGCTGCCATTTCAGCGTTCAGCGCGATCTTGATGTTGACCTCGTTATCCGAACAATCAACGCCTGCACTATTGTCGATAAAGTCGGTGTTGAGCCGACCGCCGTTCAAGCCAAAGCTGATCCGCGCGGCTTGCGTCAGCCCCAGATTGGCGCCTTCGCCGATCACTTTGACGCGCAGCTCTTGAGCGTTGATGCGGATCGCGTCATTGGCCGGATCGCCGACTTCGCTGTGCGCTTCGGTGGCATCCTTTAGATACGTGCCTATGCCGCCGAACCACAATAAGCCAACGTCGGCTTTCAAAATTGCTTTCATCAAAATTGCGGGTTCGATTGTCGCGGCGTCTATCCCCAACAACGACCGAACTTCAGGCGACAGCTTAATCTCTTTTTCGCTGCGGGCAAATACTCCGCCGCCTTTGGAAATCAGCTTTGTGTCATAATCTTGCCAGCTTGATCGCGGCAATTTGAACATCCGCGCGCGCTCTTTCCAGCTTGCGGCGGCATCGGGATTGGGGTCGATAAAGATATGCCGGTGATCGAACGCTGCGACCAGCTTGATTGATTTCGACAGCAACATACCGTTGCCAAACACATCGCCCGACATATCGCCGACACCTGCAACTGTGACGGCCTCTTTCTGTACATCGACGCCCATTTCGGCGAAGTGGCGCTGGAC
>JANOTI010000082.1:0-1778 GCA_031416255.1 Sphingomonadales bacterium
CCATGATCATGCCGCCGACGCCGCCGGCGAAGCCGCCGAGCCCGATCACCGAGCCGACCGCGCGCTTGGGGAACATGTCGGGCGGGATCGACAGCAGATTCGACGAGAACGCCTGGTGCCCGGCGAGCGCGACGCCGATCAGCACCACCGCGACCCACATGTTCTCGATGCCGGTGACGAACAGCAACGGCAGCACACACACGCCGGCAAGCAGCATCGTCGCCTTGCGCGCGACGTTGGCGGTGTAGCCGCGCTGGATCAGCTTCGACGACAGCCAGCCGCCGGCGATGCTGCCGACATCGGACAGCAGATACATCGCGATCATCGGCAGCAGCACGACCTTGAGATCGACGTTGTAGGTGCTGGCGAAATATTTGGGCAGCCAGAACAGCATCAGGAACCAGACCGGATCTGTCAGGAACTTGGCAGAGGCAAAGGCCCAGGCTTCACGTTTACGGACCAGTCGCGACCATCCGATCTTCTCGATCTTTTCAGGCGGATCATGTTCAATCCAGGCGAGTTCGGCTTCGCTGACTTTGCCACT
This sequence comes from Sphingomonadales bacterium, assembly GCA_031416255.1. Classification (GTDB taxonomy): domain Bacteria; phylum Pseudomonadota; class Alphaproteobacteria; order Sphingomonadales; family Sphingomonadaceae; genus Sphingorhabdus_B. The sequence goes on from JANOTI010000082.1 coordinate 545, forward strand.
TTCGCGCGGATTGCTGTAATGCCATAGCCACAATGCAAGAAGGACAACGCCGAAAATTCCGGTCACAAAGAATGTCATCCGCCAATCAAAGCCAAAGGTGACAAGGAACAACGCTAATGTCGGTGCTGTCAAAATAACGCCGATGGTGGTCGCGCTGTTCACCCAGCCGATCGCGTAGGCGCGTTCCTTTTGCGGAAACCATTCGCTGCTGGCGCGTACGACCGAGGGGAAATGCCCAGCTTCGCCTATGCCAAGGACGACGCGAGCCGCCATAAATGACGTGACCGATCCAGCAAAGCCATGCGCGACATGCCCGATAGTCCAGATACAGATTGCAATTGAGTAGCCGATCTTTGGCCCGAATTTGTCAATAAGCCAGCCCATTAAGAGAAAACCCATCGCGTAGGCGGCCTGAAAGGCTGTGACGATGTTGCCATAGTCATTCTCGTTCCATCCCAGCTCTTTTTCGAGCGAGGGGGCGAGCAAGCCAAGCATTGTGCGGTCAATATAATTGACCGTCGTCGCGAAAAAGAGCAGCGCAATAATCGACCAGCGGTATCGGCCTATCTTGGGCACTGCAGTGCCTGTATCGCTCGTTGTCATTTCACTCTCCTAAGCACGCAGCCTTTAGGCCGTCGCATATTCAATGGTGCATTCGATGTCGCCAAAGTCGCCAAAGCGCGCTTTGAAATGCTGTCCGCCTTTGATTTCATGAACGCCGGTTACGGCTCCGGTGGAAATCAACAAGCCAGGGGGTAATGCTATCGCGCGGGCGACGAGATTTTCGATGAGGTATTTAACCGAACCAAGCGGTCCATCGGGAAAAGCAGAGGCTTGCCCCTGGCCAACCGGTTGGCCATCGATCCACGATTCAATTATCCAATTTTCCAAACCGGTGTCGCCCCAATCGGAAATTGCATCACCGATTATCAAGCCGTTGTTGTTTCCAAAATCGGAAATTGTTACCAATGGGCCGCTGGTGTTAATTCCGGGAAAGGGGGAGCTGGCAATTTCAATTCCGATGCTCACCTGATCTATCATCGCTGCTGTTTCGGCCAGGCTGAATGTGCGTTGTCCCGATTCTGGTACGTGCCCGATGCGGAAAATAAACTCGGCTTCAACCGCGCCAAAGCCATTTTTGAAAATGGTGCCTGTTGGCTTAACTGCGGCAGATGCTGCTTGCACATTGGCTGCAAAAATTGGGCCGGGTAAACGGGCGGTGCCAAGTTTTTCG